>QHRT01000052.1 GCA_003220195.1 Candidatus Rokuibacteriota bacterium
GAGCGCGTGCTGCGGAAAGTCAGCGAAGGCGAGATCTTCGGAGAGTTCGCGCTGTTCCGCGGCGCGCCGCGCTCCGCCGACGCCGTCGCGACAGCGGAGAGCGAGCTGCTCGTCATCACCTACGATCGTCTGGACTGGCTCATCCGGAATCGCCCGCAGCTGACGATGGAGGTGCTGAAGCAGCTCTCGAACTTCGTGGTCGAGACCGACAACGAGCGTCCTCAGAGATAGCCCGCCTCGTCATCGTGGTCCGCTCTCCCGCCGCGCGATCAACACCCGAGTCCGGGCCGCCGCGCGTGGCCGTGAAGCGCCTCGACCCGTCGCTGCCTCTTCCGATCTACGCCCGCGAAGGAGATGCCGGCCTCGACCTCTCCTCGGCGGAGCGCGTCGTGATCGAACCGGGTGCGCGCGCGCTCGTGCGCACCGGCTTCGCGCTCGCCATTCCGTCGGGCTATGCGGGCTTCGTGCTGCCGCGGTCGGGGCTGGCGCTCCGGCAAGGCATCACGGTGCTCAACGCCCCTGGCCTGATCGACGCCACGACCGCTCGGGCGCGGTGACCGTCGAGCGGGGCGATCGCGTCGCGCAGCTCGTGGTCCAGCGCGTCGAGCGCGTCGAGCTGGTCGAAGTGGACGAGCTGCCGGCGAGCGAGCGCGGCGGCGGCGGGTTCGGCTCGACGGGCTGAACTTACCGGCCCGCCGCGGGGCGGAACGAGTCGCCGGGCTCGTTCGGAGACGTGATCCCGGTGAGACCGGCGTCGAGTCGCTCGCGAATGGTTCCGAGAACGTCCTCGGCGATGTCCAGCCATCCGACGAGCGTGTTCCGCACGCCGTCCGTGCGCGCGTCGATCGTCTCGCGGATTCGATCGCCCCAGAACCAGACCACCGCGCTTCCGACGAGCGTCCCCAGCACGAAGCTCTTCATCATCACGACACCCCACTTCGATGAATCAATTCATCGGCAGTCGGGCAAGCCGAATGCCTCTCACACCATACCGACGCCTGCGAGCGGGTGCCGAGTATTTCTCTACCGGACCCGCGGCACCGGGGGCGGATTCGGCGGGTTGCTTCCGGTCGGGACCCAGACCCAGAAGTACGGGCTGTCGGTCGTGCCACCGCCTCGAAGCTCCCACCGGCCTTCGGGATAGGTCACGATCCGCGGCGCCGGCTGGGTCACGATGATCGTCGAAGGCGCCGCGGACGGCACGACGGTCTCGTGGCGGGAAACGCAGCCGGTCAGGAGGGTCGCGGCCGCGAGCCCGGCTGTCACCGCGAAGATCATCGGTTTCTCTGCCATTGCCGTCACCTCGGGAATTTTCCACCCGGAAGGGCAGCAACTCCGCTGCCAGCGAGTTCGGTCCGAGTGGCGGCGTGTTTCGAGAAGCGTGCTGAAAGCTCTTGACCAGGTACGTCGCCTCGACTAGCGTCTGGCGAATGAAAATCCTTTTCGCGCCGACGCTGATCATTCCGGAGCTCGAGCCGTCGCAACGGACCCGCATTCTCGAAGCCGGCGGCAAGGGCGCCACGCTCGTGGACGCCAAGGACGCGACGGCGCAGCGCCAGCACATCGTGGATACGGAGGCGTTGTTCGGGCGCGTCCCGCCCGACGTCTTCGTGCACCAGAAACGCCTCAGGCTCTACCAGTCCGTCGGGGCGGGGGTCGACAGCATCCTGACGCCCGAGCTCGTCAACAGCGACGTGATCCTGTCGAGCGAGAAGGGAGAGGTCGGCATCCACCTCGCCGAGCACGCCTTCGGGCTCCTGCTCACGCTGACGCGCGGGCTGCACACGGCGATCCGCACTCCGGACTATGCGCTCCGGGCGCCGATCCGTCGCGAGCAGCGCGAGCTCTACGAGCAGACGATGGGGATCGTGGGATTCGGCGGCGTGGGCCGCGCGGTGGCGCGCCGCGCCGTCGGCTTCGGCCTGCGCGTGCTGGCCGTCGACATCGAGGACGTCGCGCCGGAACCGGGTGTGGAGCAGATCTGGAAGCCGGACCGGTTGCCTGATCTGCTCGCCGCATCCGACGTGGTCGTGATCGGCCTGCCGTTGACGAAGGCCACACACCATCTGTTCACGCGCGACCTCTTCCGGCTGATGCGCCGGCACGCCATCCTGATCAACGTCACGCGCGGTCCGATCGTCCACGGCGAGCATCTGCTCCAGGCGATCGACGAGGGGTTGATCTGGGGCGCCGGGCTCGACGTCACGGATCCGGAGCCCCTGCCCGCGGGGCATCGGCTGTGGACACATCCCCGCGTCGTCGTCACGCCCCACACCGCCGGCGGATCACCGCGGCGCGCCGACCGCTGCGTCACGACGTTCTGCGAGAACCTGCGGCGCCTCGCGACCGGCGCGCCACTGGTCGCGCTGATCGACAAGCAGAAGGGGTATTAGAGCCGACTACCGCATCTCGGGAAGGATCTCGAGGAACTTCCCGACGACGCGCGGGTCCCACGAGCCGCCATCGGTTTCACGCGCGAGGATCTCGATCGCCTCTGCGTGACCGAGGGACTCCTTGTACGGCCGCGCCGTGCGCAGCGCATCGTAGACGTCCACGACGGCCATGATGCGCGCCCCATACGGAATCGCGTCGCCCTTGAGTCCGTCCGGGTAGCCCGAACCGTCCCAGCGCTCGTGGTGGTGTCGGATGATGCTGCGCACGCCGTCGAGCGTCCGCAGGCCGTTGACCAGGTCCGCGCCGATCGCGGCGTGCGTCTCCACCTTCTGCCGCTCGTCGTCGTCCAGCGGACCGGGCTTGAGCAAGATCGCGTCGGAGACCGCGATCTTGCCGAGGTCGTGGAGATAGCCGCCGAGCCGGAGCGCCTTCAGCGTGGCGTCGGCGGCGCCGAGCGCCTGGCCGAGCGACACCGCGTAGCGCGAGAGCCGCTCGCAATGGCCGCCGGTGTAGGGATCGCGGGCCTCGATCGTCAGGCCGAGCGTCGTGATCACGCCTTCCGCGCGCTCGAGCTGCGTCAGCACGGCGCTGACGCGAAGCAGCGCGGCGATGCGCGTCCGGAGCTCGATGAAGTCGAACGGCTTGGCGAAGAAGTCGTCAGCGCCCGCCGCGAGCCCGGCGACGCGCGCGTCGAGATCGGCCGCGGCGGTGACGAGGATGACCGGCGTCAGCTCGAACCGCGGGTCGTGCTTGAGGCGCGCGCAGAGCTCCACGCCGCTCATCGCTCCCATGTGCACGTCGGTCAACACGAGGTCCGGCACGATCCCGGTCAGGAGCGCCAGCGCATTCTCGGCGGACGGCGCCGTCATGACGCGATAGCCGAGCGCGATCAGCTCGTCTCTGAGGAGCTCGCGGATCGCGGGGTGATCGTCCACGACCAGGAGCGTGGGAACGCCTGCCGGCGGCGCGACCGCGGCGGGTTCGTCGTCGGCTTGCGATCGGGCTCGAGTCCTGAGCATCAGCGCGTGCTCCGCACCGCGGGGGGCTGCTCCAGGCTCACGTTCATCGGGATGCCTCCGTTCGAGTGATCAGCGTCGACCTGTCGGTACAAGGCAACGTCCCTGCCAAGTCGCAAGAGTCGGTGGACCGCTATAAATCACTGAGAGATAACGCTTCCGGAAGCGCCGGTCGCGTCACGGTGGCACGATCGATGCCGCGCTGGTGGCAACATCACCGTCGGGGCCTCTCGCTCACCGATTTCTGGCATTCTGCAGAGCGCTCGCGGGTGACTCGGGGAACGACGGGAGGACGTTCATGAGCAGCTGGTTCAGCGCGAAGACCGCAAAGCGGCGGAGTCGGATCGAAGGCCGCGGGCTCTTCGCCCGTGAGCCGATCGCCGCCGGTGAGATCGTCGCCGTCAAGGGCGGCGCGATCATGGACTTGACCACGTTCGCCCGCCTCCGTGACCAGGTGTCGCCCGCGGAGGTCCAGATCGAGGACGGGCTCTACATCGCGCCTTGCAGCGCCGACGAAATCGAGGCCAACATCCTCTGCCTGAACCATTCGTGCGACCCGAACGTCGGCGTCCGCGGTCAGGTCACGTTCGTGGCCATGCGGGACATTCCTGCCGGTGCGGAGCTGACCATCGACTACGCGATGATCGACGGCGACCCGGCCGAGCGGATGGAGTGCTCGTGCGGCGCGCCGGAGTGCCGGAAAGTCGTCACCGGGGACGACTGGCGGCGGCCGGACCTTCAGCGCCGGTACGCCGGCTATTTCTCGCGTTACATCCAGGACCGGTTCGGGCGGGAACAGCGGGCGACCGTGGTGTACCTGCGTCGCGCAGACTCGCCCGAGCTGTGGAGCGCGGCGCGAAGGCTCATCGAAGAATACGCCGCGTCACTGGACGTCGATCTCGAGTTCCAGAATTTCCGCGACGAGGTGAATGCCCTCCCGCGCGAGTACGGCGCGCCGCACGGCGCGCTCATTCTGGCCGAGCGCGACGGCGTCGTCGTCGGGTGTGTGGCGCTCAGGAAACTCGCCGAGGGCGTGTGCGAGATGAAGAGGCTCTACGTGATTCCCGGGAGTCGCGACCTGGGACTCGGTCGCACGCTCTGCGAAACGGTCATCGCCGAAGCCCGCCGCCTCGGATATACGCGCATGAGACTGGACACTCTGCCCTCCATGGGCAGGGCTCAGGATCTCTACGTCTCGCTCGGTTTCAAGCCGACGACGCCGTACCGAGACAACCCCGTTCCGGGCGCGAAGTTCATGGAGCTCGCGCTCTGAACCGATCCTCTTCCATCGATCGACATGGGGGCCCCGAAATGGCCCCCATGCCCCCAACGTTCGGAGCGCGCCGGCAAAAGCCGGCTGCGCTCCTCTACTACCGTGATGCGCCTCAGCCTCCGACCCCGCTCAGCCGCGGCACCGCCGAGACCCACGTCCGCACGACGCCGACGATCGCGCCACCGATCACGAAACGGAAGGCGCTCAGCTGGGTGAGCGACATCAACACGAGTGCGACTGCGAAAATCCCGATCGACACGCGATCGGGCACGGCATACGGCGCGAGGCGTACGAGGGACACGGCCAGGATCCCGATCACGGCCGGGCCCATCCCCCTCATCACCGCCCTCATCCACGCGAGCTTCCTGAACCGATCCAGGGCCGGAAGGATCGCCAGCATCATGGCGAACGACGGAAGAAACGCGGCGCCGGCCGCGACGCCGGCGCCGGCAAGCCCGGCGATCTTGTAGCCGACGTAGGCCGCGACCATGAGCAGCGGGCCGGGCGTGAACTGCCCGAGCGCCAGGCCGTCGATGAACTCGCGCGCGGTGAGCCACCCGGACTCCCCGACGATCTGGTCCTGGATGAACGCGATCATCGTCAGGCCGCCGCCGACCGTGAAGGCGCCGACCTTGAAGAAGTACCGCGCGATGTCCATCAGGCTTTCCGGTCTCGGAACTCTTGCGGCAGCAGCCGGGACGGATGACGACGACATCGACCACCAGACGACCGGGACCAGCGCGATCACGACGGCCGCCGCCACCGCGATCACCGTGACGAGCTTTCTCCCGTGATAGAGCAGCACGCCGGCGGCGCCGGACAGGATGAGAATCCCCGCGATGCCAAGCGGCGTCGCGATCGATGCCAGCGCCGCGAGCACGGCAATGACCACCTGCGGGACCGTGCTGGCAGCGGACCGGCCCAGGCGATACACGGCCATGGCGAAGATCGCGAGCACCACGGGGCCGAGCCCGTAGAGCGCGCCGCGGACGATCGGACTGACGCCGAGGCTCGCGTAGGCGATCGCGAGGAGGAGCATCGCCCACGAGCCCACCCCACCATCCGGCGCGTGCATATCCGAGAAAGATGCCGAGCTGGACCGCCGTCGCGCCGGGCAGCATGTTCACGACCGACAGCCCTTCGACGAATCGTTCCTTCGAGACCCACTGCCTTCGCTGCTGCAATTCCGCCTGCATGATGCCCATGATGGCCGGGCCGCCGTACGACGTCGCGCCCAGCTTCAGGAAGGTCAGCGCGACGTCCTTCCACGGGCGAGCGGAGCCCTCGATGCTCGTGCCGTCGATCACGTCCGGGCGGGTCATGTCGAGCTCCTTCGACGAGGCGATGTCGGAATGGTGTCGGCGCGCGAGTATAGTCACGGCCGTCGCTCCACCATCCTGACGTTTGTGTCAGGAACTCGTCAGCGTGGCGAGGCGTGCGGAAGGACGATCCGGAAGACGCTGCCCGCGCCCTCCGCGCTCTCGACCTCGATGCGGCCGCCGTTCGCCTCCACGGCCCAGCGAGCGATGGCGAGCCCGAGCCCGATGCCCCCCTGCTCCGTCGAGCGCGCAGCGTCCACGCGGGCGAACCGTTCGAAGATCCGTTCGTGATACCTCGGCGCGATGCCGGGTCCCGTGTCCTTCACCTCGATCACCGCGTCGCCGGCGGCGGTGACGTTCACGGCGATCAGCACGGTCCCTGCGCGAGGCGTGTACTTGATCGCGTTGTGCAGGAGATTGATCAGTGCCTGGCGGAGGATGTCGGGATCACACCGGGCGCCGACGTCGGCACAGATCTCCACTTTCAGGACTTGTTCCCTCTCCTCGGACAGCACCCGCAGGCTTTCCGAGACGCCGACCGCCAGCTCGCCGAGGTTCACCACGCTCGGCGTGAGCGGAATGCGGCCACCCTCGGCGCGGGTGAGCGTCAACAGGTTCTCCACGAGCCGGGTGAGACGATCGACCTCTTCGAGCATGCTCGCGACGACCTCGCGATATCCCTCGTCGGACAGCCGGCGCTGCAGCGCCACTTCGCCGACGCTGCGGAGCGCCGTGAGCGGCGTTCTGAGCTCGTGGGACGCGTCCGCGGTGAAGCGCCTGAGCTGCTCGAACGCCTGGTGGAGACGGGACAGCGTGTCGTTGAACACGCGGGCGAGACGTCCGAATTCGTCGTCGGGATTCTCGACCGGGAGTCGCGCGGCGAGCGATTCGGCGGTGATCTTGCGCGCCGTGTCCGCCATCGCGCCGACCGGCGCGAGGACGCGGCCGGCGAGGACGTAGCCGCCCACGACCGCCAGCGCGGTGGCACTCGGAAGTCCGATCATGAGAATGGCCGCGAGCGTCGCGAGCGTCTGGCGCAGCGGGGTCTCGTCGCGCGCCACGGTGATGCGATGTGAAGGATCCGCGCGCCTTCCGATGCGGACCGGCGCCGTCGCTGGCGGCGGCCAGCCCCGGGTGCGATACACCACCGTCTCGCCTTCGGCGACCTCGAACAGCGTGAGGCCCATCCGGTGCGCGAGCTCACCGAGGTCGCCTTTTTCGTCTTGATAGACCTTCTCGATCGTCGCCAGGTCGTCGGCGACCTGGCGGTCGAGCGCGCGGGAGAGCTGGGCGCGAACGAACAGGAAGACGCCGGCCGAAAAGCTACAGATGACGACCGCCAGCACCGCGGCGTGCCACAGCGTGAGGCGCGCGCGGACGCTCCGCGGCAGCACCCTCATCCGGGCTCGCTGCGGACGATGTAGCCGATGCCGCGGACGGTGTGCAGGAGCTTCGTGTCGAACGGATCGTCGATCTTCCGCCGGAGCCGGGCGATCGTCACGTCGATCACGTTGTCGAGCGGCGTCGCGCGCGCGGTGACGCGCCAGACGTCGCGCGCCAGCATCTCCCGCGACACCACGCGGCCCGCGTGGCGGAGCAGATACTCGAGCACCTCGAATTCCTTCAGGGTGAGCTCGAGCGTCTGGCCCGCACGCACTACCCGGCGCGTCATGAGATCGAGCGCCAGATCTCCGACGCCGAGCTTCGTGACCGGCTCCGCCCGGCCGCGCCGCGCCAGCGCGCGGACGCGCGCCAGCAGCTCCGGGAATGCGAAGGGCTTGACCAGGTAATCGTCGGCGCCGCTGTCGAGGCCGTGCACGCGATCCTCGACCGTGTCCTTCGCGGTCAAGATCAGGACGGGCGTCTCCCGCCCTTGCTTGCGCAGCGTGGTCAGGATCTCGATGCCGTCGCGGCGCGGCAGCATGAGATCGAGGACCACCACGTCGAACGGCTCGTGGTTCAGGAGGAAGAATCCGTCCTCGCCGGTGGAGGCGACGCGGACTTCGTAATGCTCCGCCTCCAGGCCCTCGCGCAGGGCCTTCGCGACCTTTCGTTCGTCTTCGACCACGAGCACGCGCATGGCGATGGAGAGTATAGCGGCGTCGCCCGGGGCCTGACACCTGACAAACCCGTCAGGAACTCTTCAGTGGCGCGGCGGTGGGGATGCGTGATGATCACGCGAGAGGAGGACGAGCGGCATGAAAAAAGCGTTCGGGATTCTGTTCCTGCTCGGGCTCGCGGCGAGCACTCGCGCTCCTGCCGACGCCGAGAAGCCGCGGCTCACGATCACTTCCCCGGAGAAAGTCACCATGAAAGAAGATCTCGGCAAGGACAATCCGAAGTGGCGCTTCGTGTCCGGGCGCTGGATCCGTCGCGCCTCGGGTGATCGCCAGGTCCTGGCGCAGGTCGCGCCAACGGATCCCTGGGCGGTCGCGCTGCTGGAAGACCAGAAGCTCGCCGACGTCGACGTCACCGTCCGCTTCCGGCCCGTGTCGGGCAAGGAGGATGCGAGCGGCGGCATCATCTTCCGCGCGCGGGACGGTCGCAATTACTTTCTGGTGCGGGCAAACGCGCTGGAGAACAACTTCCGGCTCTACGCGCTGGTCAACGGCAAGCGCAGCACGATCGCGTCGGCCAGGGTTACCGAGCCGAAGCTCGGAGAGTGGCACACGATCCGCGTCGTCGCCCAGGGGCCGAAGATCCAGGCCTATCTCGACGGCGCGCTGCAGCTCGACCACGAGGACAGGACGTTCACCGGTGGATGGGTCGGGCTCTGGACGAAGGCGGATTCGGTGACGGAGTTCGCGGATCTGGACATCGTGGGAACGCCGGTGAAGTGAGCGGCTCAGCGCGGAGTGTCCAGGAGTCGCTGGAGCGTTTGAGGGCTGGAGCGACGAGCGAATTCAGCCAGGAAGACGTCAGTGCTGGGCAGGAAGTAGCCGTCGCGCGGCCACCGCGTGCCGACCTCGGGTTTGCGCGTGAAGGTCTCGGCTTTGGTCAAGAACGCCCCGTACGCGTCGCGCACCCCCTTGATGCACGGCCGCCAGGATCGTCAGCAGCTCGGCATGCGAGACGTCCTTCGCCGGATAGGTCCAGGTGGTCGCGCCCATCATGTCGCCGAGCTTCCAGTCCTTCTTCGGGCTCTCTCCGTGGCGGTTGTGGCAGTCCACGCAGTCGCGCGCCGACGCAGAGTCCGGGAACATCGCCGTGTACAGCTGTGTGTCCTCCGCGTAGAAGAACTCGGCCTTCTGCGTCTTGCGAATCCGCTGCGAGGCCTCCTCCTGGTCTCGCGAGCAAATCCGCGATCCGGATTCTGGGAGAGACTGTTGGCGGCGCGCCAAGCCTGACACTCCCGTGGCGAATGCTGCCTCTTCGGAGAACGGATTCCGGGTCGCGTCGCAATTCGTCTCGAACAGGCGCCCGCTCGCGTCGCGGTACCGAAGCGTCACATGGAGCACGGCGTTCCCCCCGTCATTGATAGGACCACGGGCGGCTTCATCCAACCACTATTATGACTTCTATTATGACTTCCGGGAGGCGCAGTCGTGCGGCGGGGCATGATCGCGCCGGCGCGGGACTGTCGACCTAGCTCGCCAGTGCGACGAATTGCCTGAGCCGCTGCCGCAGTCCGCCACCCCGACAGACGCACCATCGACGCGTCGCCCGGTATTCGACCTCGACTTCGCCGGGCGCGACACCGACCAGTCGGGCCCCCATGGTGCGCATGAACGTGAGCAGGTCGAAGCTCTCCCGCACACGAGCTTCGAAATCGGGATCTCGAACCTCGAACAGCGTCATGTCTGTCTCCTCTCGATTCCTCGTCATCGAGGCAGGACCACGCGGTCGAACCCTTCGGCGTAGTTATAGCCCTCGGCTTTGCCGAGCCGGGCCGCTCGGTTCCGGATCCGCGTCTCGAACGCGGTGAAATCGGTGACCTGGCTCGCGTCGAGCTGAGGCTGTTCCCACTGGATCAGGTAGATTGTGAGACCGGCGCAGGCGTCATGGTGCTCGCTCGGCGACGACACTGCCATGCGACGAGCAGCAACAACAGCGCGCCGAACACGAACGGCGCGGAGAGATCCACCGCGTCGGCCAGCGCGCCCATCACGAGCGGCCCGAGGATCTGGCCGCCGTCGGTCATCGTGCGAAGCCAACCAATTCCCACGCCTTGCAGGGATGCCGGCAGCTGATCGCCGACGAGCGCGGTCGGGAGTGCGGCCACGAAGCCGGCCGCCGCGCCGATTCCGAGGCTCCACAGGCCGAGCGCGATGGCATCGGTCAGGAACGCCACGCTCCCGAGCAGGGCAGCGTAAACGACGAGCCCGGGGATCAGCACCTGCATGCGGCCCCAGCGATCCGACACGTTGCCACCGACCCACAGCGCCAGGAGTCGCCCCACCACGCTGAGACTGATCAGCATGCCGACGGTCCGGGGCCCGATCTGCCCGCGGTTGGCGAGGTAGAGCGGAAACAGAAAGACCAGAACGCCGGTCTGGATCGCGATCAACACCGCGTTGGTGATGCCCATGAGGAGCACGCCGGGGGTGCGGAGTACCGTCACGAGAAGGCGCCGTTCACCCGCGGCTCGACGGTTTCCCGATCGCGCGACGGGTTCAGATGCCCATCGCGCCACCGCAACGGCGGCCACGAGCATGCATCCCGCCTCGAACACGAAGGGGCTGGCCACCCCGATTCCCTGATAGAGCCAGCCGCCGGCCGCGGTGCCGACGAGCAGTCCTGACGTCTCGCTCATGAGCAGCAGGCTCACCGTGCGCCCGCGCCTCTCCGCGCCCGGGCGATTCACCATCGTCGTGGTGGCGACGGTCGCGAACATCGCCCAGCCGACACCGCCCAGCCCCCGCAACCCGAGGAAGACGCCGAACGTCGGCGTCGTGATGCTGGCGACGTCGATGACCGCGATGACGAGCAGCCCCCAGATCATCAGCGGTCGCCCGAGACGATCGAGCAGATATCCCGTTGGCAAGCTTGCGGCCCACTTGCCGGCGCCGAAGACGACCGGAATGAGCGTCACCATCCGGTAGTTCGCGGTGAATGTTCGCTGCAGGTAGAGCGGCATCGACGGCCGCAGGACGCCCTGGCCCAGGTTGAACAGGAACGCGGCCGCGAGCACCGCGATCGGCGCTCTCGCTTGCCGCGCGACCGGAGGCGCTGTCACGGTTCAGTCGCGCCACGTCGACGCGTGCTGGAGTTCCGTACCGACGACCTGCGGCCACTGATCTCCAGACACCGGCACGTCCCCGTTCCGTCGGAACGCGCGGCGGTCCGCATTCTCCGAGACACCTCTTCGAGCTGCTGCCGAAGCGCTTCGAGCTCTGCGATCTGGCGCTGAACGGCGGACAGCTGGTCCCGCACCAGAAGAAGCAGCCGGGGACGGAGCTCGGGGCGTGGGCCACCGTTGAGCGTCGTGGCGAGCGCCCGCAGCCGCCGCAGCGGCAGACCCAGTGAGCGCGCGCGCCGGATGAATCGCAGCCGCTCCACCGCAGACTCGTCGTACTGGCGATAACCGGACCTGGCACGTTGCGGGGCGGGCAGCAGACCGATGCCTTCGTAGTAACGGATGGTCTTCGCCGGCAACCCGGTCGTCCTGGCGACTTCGCCGATGGTGAGCATGGGCGCCATGGCCGCCTCCTCGACCTCGAGTTGACCGACGATAGACCTTCCAGCCACTGGAAGGTCAAGCGGCCCGGTGCGGGATCAGTCAGCGCAGCAGGTTCGCGCCCGCACGGCTTCCACGCCCTCGCGCGCAATCAACGGCACCATGACCAGGCCGGCGGCGGGATCCGCCCACCACCAGCCAAGCGCCGCGTTCAGGCCGAGACCACCGAGCAGGATGGCGGACAGATACGCGCAGATCTCCGTCTGCCGTGTCTCGGCTTCGAGCGCGCCGCTGGCGAGCTGGGCAGCGACCCGACGCTTCGCCCGGGCCAGCAGTGGCATGACCACGAGTGAAAGGGCTGCCAGCACAATGCCCGTGATGCTTCGCTCGGGCGGGACGCCGCTCCGGAGCGCCGCGAGAGCGTCCCAGAACACGTACGCTGCGAGGAGCAGGAAGCAGACGCCGATCATGCGGAGCGCGCGTCGCTCGGCGATCTCGCGTCGCGCCTCGTCGGTCTCGCGATGCAACCGCCAGACGGCGGCGAAACTGCTGGTGACCTCGATCGCGGAATCGAGCCCGAACCCGAGCAGCGCGACGCTGCCGGCAAGCGCGCCGGCAATCAGTGCGACAACGCACTCCGCCGAGTTCCAGGCGATCGTCGCGAACTGAAGGCGCCGTCCTCGCCGCGCGACAGCCTGGCGGTCGACCATAGAAGGCGGAGCCACGCGGATGGATTGGCTCGAGTCCACCGCTCGCCAGCTTGCCAGATCAGTCCATCCTCAGCCAGCGTCCGCGCCAAGGGCTGGTCAGCCTCCGCCCCGGGTCGCGACGCCCCGCCGAGCGCAGTGGCCAGAGCCAGCGTCAAGGATTCGCGCTTGACAACGCTTCTACATTTCCATATATTTCGAATTATGAAGATCATCGCTCGCCTGCCGCTTACCCAGCTGGCCGCCGACGAGACGCACGTCGAAGCCTTCAAGGCCCTCGCGCATCTGAGTCGCCTCCAGATCTTCTTCGCGCTGGTGAAGGCCGGCCGTGAGATGTCGGTCGGAGAAATTCAGGAGGTGGTCGAGATTCCCGGCCCGACTCTGTCGCACCATCTCGACGTGCTGCGACGCGCCGGGCTCCTCGAGAGCCGCAAGGAAGAACGGTACATCTACTACTCGGTGCAGCGGGAGCGCGTCACCAGCCTGGTGCGCCTGCTCACCGCCTGCTGCTAGGGGGGACACATGGGCGCAAAGGTTCATCTGCATCTGCACGTCTCCGATCTCGGCAAGAGTCGCGAGTTCTATGAAAAGTTCCTCGGCGTTAGCCCGGTCAAGGTGAAGCAGGGCTACGTGAAGTTCCTGCCGGAGTGGGCGCCAGTCAACCTGGCGCTGTCGACGGGCGGGCCCGGTGGTGCCGGCACGATCGATCATGTCGGCGTCCAGGTCGACTCCGTCGAGACGGTGATGACGGAACTGGCGCGGGTCAAGAGCGCCGGCCTGTCCGTTGTCGAGGAGATGGCCGTCAACTGCTGCCACGCCAACCAGGACAAGTTCTGGGTGAAGGACCCCGACGGCGTCGAATGGGAGGTGTATCACCTGAACTACGACCTGGAAGGTGACGAGCCAGCCACGCGACCCAGCGGGCTGACGCTCGTCGGGACGACGACGAGCTGCTGCGGTGGCGGCACCAGCTGCACATGAGGAACTGACCGAGGCGCGCGAGCCTGGGGCGCCGCCTCCAGCTTCGCTCGCCCATGAGAGCCGAAGAGGAGACACATCGTGAGTGACGAGGCGATTCGGGACGTCGTGAGACAGAAGTACGGGCAGGCTGCGCTCCGGGTGACGACCGCCGGATCCACGTCGTGCTGCGGCACCGCGTCGTCGAGAGGGACGTGTGATCCCGTCACGTCGAACCTCTACGGCGAAGGTGAGACGGCCGACCTTCCCGAGACCGCCGTGGCCGCGTCGCTCGGCTGCGGCAATCCGACAGCCCTGGCCGAGCTGGCGCCCGGCGAGACCGTGCTCGACCTCGGGTCCGGCGGCGGGATCGACGTCCTGCTCTCCGCCAGGCGCGTGGGACCCCGGGGAAAGGCGTACGGCCTCGACATGACCGACGAGATGCTCGCCCTGGCGCGCGAGAACCAGCGCAAGGCCGGCGTGACGAACGTCGAGTTCCTGAAGGGCGAAATCGAGGCCATTCCCCTGCCGGAGGCATCGGTCGACGTCATCATCTCGAACTGCGTGATCAATCTCTCGGCCGACAAGGACCGCGTGTTCGCCGAGGCGTTCCGCGTGCTCAAACCGGGCGGCCGATTCGCCGTTTCGGATGTCGTCGTGAGAGGCGAGGTGCCCGTCGCGGTGAGGCGAAGCGTCGAGCTGTGGATCGGCTGCATCGCCGGGGCACTCGAGGAAACCGACTATCGTGAGAAGCTGGCGAAGGCCGGGTTCGAAGCGATCGACGTCGAGCCTACGCGGATCTACCGAACCGAAGATGCGCAGGCGTTCCTGGACCGTGAAGGCATCGATGCGAAGGCCATCGCGCCAATCGTGGACGGCAAGTTCATGAGCGCGTTCATCCGGGCACGCAAGCCGACGGCGGCGTGACGCATCGAGGTCAGACGCGCCTCGCGACGCCGGCCGACGCAGATACGATCGCCGCGATCTACAACGAGGGCATCGCCGACCGGATCGCGACGTTCGAAACGGAGCCTCGCACGGCGAAACAGATCGCGGCGCAGCTGGCCGAGAAGGCTGACAGGTTTCCGACGGTGGTGGTCGAGCGCGAGGGCCGGCTTGTCGCCTGGGCGAGCGCCGGAGCGTACCGCAATCGTCCCGCGTATTCCGGTGTGGCGGAACATTCCGTCTACGTCGCGCGAGCGGCGCGAGGCACCGGCGCGGGTCGCGCCGCACTCGAGGCGCTCTGTCAAGCGTATGCCGAGCGCGGCTTCTGGAAGATCGTGTCACGCATCTTCCCGGAGAATACGGCAAGCCTCGCTCTCCACGAGCGGTGCGGGTTCCGGGTCGTCGGAGTGTATCGCCGCCACGGCAAGCTGGACGGGCAGTGGCGCGATTGCGTGATCGTGGAACGGTTGCTCGAGCCCGCCGAGTCGTGGCTGGCCGAGCAGCCGCTTCATCCCGCGGCGCGGCCGTCGTGACACCAGTCACCGACACGCCGAGTCTCACCCGGCGCGTTGTGGCCGAAGCCATCGGCACCGCATTGTTGCTCGCCGCCGTGGTCGGCTCCGGGATCATGGGCGAGCGGCTCGCTGGCGGGAACGTCGCGGTCGCGCTGCTCGCCAATACCCTCGCCACGGGCGCCGCGCTCGTCGCGCTCATCCTCACCTTCGGACCGATCTCCGGCGCCCATCTCAATCCCGCCGTGACGCTCGCCGATGCGTCCCAGCGCGGCCTGCCGTGGCGTGACGTGCTTCCCTACCTCGCGGCCCAGATCGCCGGCGCGTTCAGCGGTGTGGCCGCCGCGCACGTGATGTTCGGCGAGCCACTGTTCTTTGCCTCGCGGCATGCGCGTGCGGGAGTGTCGCAGGTCTTCAGCGAGTTCGTCGCCACGTTCGGGCTCCTCGCGGTGATCTGGGGCTGCGCGCGCTCCCGCTCGTCGGTCGTGCCCTTCGCTGTCGCGGCGTACATCACGGCCGCCTACTGGTTCACGGGGTCGACGTCGTTCGCGAACCCGGCGGTGACGCTCGCCCGATCCGCCACCGATACATTCGCAGGGATCCGGCCGGCCGATGCGCCGGCGTTCGTCATCGCGCAGCTTGTCGGTGCCGGAGCCGCGACCGCGCTTTTCAGGTGGCTGGTGCCGGCGCTGCCGGAGGTAGCGGACACGGTCGGCGTTCCTCGAACCGCCGGCTCGGACGACGGACCACACGTCGTTCCTGAGCGACGCTGATTGGCGACGGCGGCGGTGAGCTCGTCCGCTGACGGTACCATCTCGTCGCAGACGACCTTCATTTCGCGGTCTCGAACCGCTGAGCGATTCCAGTCGTCCGCAGCGCAATTCGCCCGCGCAATCAATACCTTGCGCACTCGGAGCGGCGAAGCCAACGGAGCGGCAAGTCGCCGCCAGTTGCGGCCTTGTGGCGTCGTGTGAGTGACAGCCTCGGTGACCGGAACCCATGGAGAGGATGCCATCTGCGCGCTCATTCACATGCGTCTGGTGAGCCAGTCGGGTGAAGGTCGCAGCCATCCCGAACCTGGACCGAGCGTCGCGACCTGGGTCGTATCCCGTGGCTTCGGCGGATCGACCCGCAGTCTGGTCAGCCGCATGAAGCTCAACTTCCATTCGTCCTGAACGCGGCGATATTCCTCCTCGTAGAATCCATATCCGTGGAACCCCGGCGCATCGGGCGCGTCTGGCATTCCAATCGGGTGTGGC
>QHRT01000501.1 GCA_003220195.1 Candidatus Rokuibacteriota bacterium
AAAGACGGCCAGCGGGCGGGGGAAGTGATCCAGCGCATCCGTCAGCTGGCGACGAAGGGCGAGACCCAGAAGACGAGGGTGGATATCAACGGAGTCATCCGCGACGTCATGCCGCTCTTGCGCAGCGAGCTGCAGCGGCACCGCATCGCCGCAGAGCTGGATCTCACGGAGAAGGTACCGGCCGTCCTGGCCGATCCCGTCCAGCTCCAGCAGGTCATCATCAACCTGGTGATGAACGCCATCGAGGCGATGGCGTCGATCGACGATCGACCGCGCCACCTCGTGATCCGGTCGGGCGTGGGCGACGGCGAGCTGCTCGTGACTGTCCGCGACGCCGGCGTGGGTATCGATCCGAGCGCGGTGGACCAGCTCTTCAGCCCGTTCTTCAGCACCAAGCCCGGCGGCATGGGCATGGGGCTTTCGATCAGCCGCTCCATCGTCGAGGCGCACGGCGGGCGATTCTGGGCCACGCCGAACGCGGATCACGGCGCGTCGTTCCACTTCGCGATGCCCGCTCTGCGCTGATCAGCGATCGGTATCACCGTTGCGTTGCGAATGTGGATCTCGCCTGCGTCCAGTTGGTGACGCGCTCGGACGTCAGGACGGCGTTCGGCACGATCACTTCGGCGCCGCGGATATGGCCGAACCAGGATGTTCCTCGGTCGCAGGGACGGGCCGGCGCTATGGCTTCGGGAGCTCGGCCACGTTCCAGCCACCGCCAACGGCCTTCACCAGCAAGACGCTCGCGTCCATGCGGCGGCGCAGGATGTCGATCTCGGCGCGCTGGTTCGTGAGCAACGTGGTCTGCGCGGTGATGACTTGCAGGTAGTTGTCGACGCCACCGCGGTAGCGGTTGGTGAAGAGCTGGAGCGACTCTCCGGCCGATTGCACCGCACGCCGCTGCTCCTGCTGCTCCTCCCCCAGGATACGGAGCGCGGCGAGATTGTCCTCGACCTGCTGGAACGCGGCGAGCGTGGTCTGGCGATACGTGGCCACCGTCGCATCGTAGGCGGCACGCGCGGCGTCTGAGGTGGCGCGGCGGCGGCCGGCGTCGAAGATCGTCTGCGTGATCGCTGCCCCCACGGACCACAGAAGGCTCGACGCATTGAAGAGATTTCCGAACGAGCTTCCCTCGAAGCCGACCGAGGCGTTCAGCATCACGGTCGGATAGTAGGCGGCCTTCGCGATGCCGATCTGCTCGTTGGCCTCGGCGACGCGGCGCTCGGCGGCCGCGATGTCCGGGCGCCGCTCGAGCAGCTCGGACGGGACACCCACGGGGATGCCCGGCGGCCTCGTGTCCAGGGGACGCGGCGGCAAGCTGAACGCGGCGGGCGGTTTGCCGATCAGGGTCGCGATGGCGTGCTCGAGCTGCGTCCGTTGCACGGTCACATCGGTGGCTTGCGCGCGTGCCGTGTCGAGCTGCGTCTGCGCCTGAGCGACGTCGGACTTCGGCGCCGCGCCGCCCTCGAAGCGATTCATCGTCAGGCGGAGCGCTGCCTCGAACGCCTTGACCGTGTCGTCCAGGAGCTGCTTCTGCGCGTCCGCGGCGCGCAGCTCGAAATAATCGAAGGCCAGCTCCGCCTGCAGACTGAGCCGGGCCGTCTCGAGATCAGCGGCGGTGGCCTGCGCCTCGTAGCGCGCCGACCGAACGGTGCGGCGGACGCGGCCCCAGAGATCGATCTCGTACGACATGTCGAGCGAGAAGAGGAGATCACCGGTGCTGCTGTTCGGAAAGGTCGACGTCGTGAACGGGCGATTGCCGGAATCGCGGATGGAGGCGAGACCGGCGCTGGCGGAGATCGTGGGAAAGAGGGCGGCCCGGTTGAAGCGGACCAGGGCCCGGGCCTGACTCAGCCTCGCCTCGGCGACTTTGAGGTTCTGGTTGGCCTCCGCGATTTGCCGGGCCAGAAGGTCCAGCTCCGAGTCCCCGAAGATCGTCCACCACTCGCCGCGCGGCAGGTGATCGCTCGGCTGCGCCATCTTCCAGCCATCCAGCTCCTTGAAGGCGGGCGTCGTGGGTGCCGATGGCTTCGCGTAGTTCGGCCCACCATGCAGCCGGCGAAGAGTTGGGCGACGAGCGCGACGACGGCGGCGACGCGGCTTCTCATGGACGGGCCGCTTTCGGCGTTCCGGCGATCCGAACCGGCGTCCCGCTGGTCAACGAGTCCGACGGCGCCAGGATCACCTGGTCGCTCGGCTCGAGGCCCTTGACGACTTCCACGAAGTTGCCGTGGTCGCGGCCGATGGTGATGGGAACCAGCTTCGCCTGGCCGTCCCGGACCACCGCGACCTCGAGCCCTTGCGAGCGGAAGATCAGTGCATTGACGGGGATCGTGACGGACCGCGCGTCCTTCGGCAGGTGGAGGTGGACGAAGGCGTACGCGCCGGGCAGCAGCTCGCCCATCGGATTGTCGACGTCGACTTCGACCAGGAGCGTGCGCGCGGTCAGGTCGATCGCGTTGGCGGTCCTCACGAGCGTGCCGCGAAAGGTTCTCCCGGGAAATGCGTCGAGCGTCAGCGTGGCCTGCGCACCGGGGCGCGCCGCGGGAGCGTACACCTCGGGGACGGCCACGAACACGCGAAGCTTGTCGATGGCCGCCATGTGGAACAGCTCCTGGCTTGGCGTCGTGGTCGATCCGGCGTTGACCAGAACGCCGATGTCCAGATTGCGCGCGGTGATGACGCCGTCGAACGGCGCCACGATCTTTTCGAAGCTCTGGAGTTTCTCCAGCCGGCGAACGTTGGCGGCGTTCGAGCTCACGGTCCCCTTCATCGCGGCCGCCCCGTTCACCGCCTGGTCGGTTTCCTGCGTCGAGACGGAGCCGCTCTCGAGGAGCGACTGCCATCGCTGGGCCGTGATCTCGGCCTGACGCAGATTCGCCTGTGCCGTCTCGAGGTCGGCCCGCGCCTGCTGCAGCTGCTGGTCCACCTCCGGGGTCTCGATCTCCGCGAGGAGCTGATCCTTCTTCACCCGAGCGCCGATGTCGAAGTACCAGGCCTTCACGTAGCCGTTCGTGCGGGCGAAGAGCGACGCATCGGTGTACGCCTGCGTCGTGCCGGGCAGGAGGATCTCCTGCGTCGGCTCGGCCAGTGTCGGCGAGACGACGTTGACCGCGGCGACCGCCGCCTCGGCGGTCGCCTGCTTGAGCTCGGTGTCCGCCTCCCGCCGGCTCCGGACGCCGGAGTACACGCCGAAGCCGAGGACGCCGACGGCGAACACCATCACGAGCAGCGCTCGGAATCGACTCACGCGTTCGCCTCCGGGGACTTCCGCTCGCGCCGTCCGTGCAGCACGGCGAACACCGCCGGCACGAAGAAGAGCGTGGCGACGGTCGCGCACAGGAGGCCGCCGATCACGGCGCGGCCCAGCGGCGCGTTCTGCTCGCCTCCATCACCGAGCCCGAGCGCCATGGGCACCATGCCGATGATCATCGCGAGCGCCGTCATGAGGACGGGGCGGAACCGCGTGAAGCCCGCCTCGACGGCGGCCGTCGCCGCGTCGGCGCGCTCGGCGAGACGCTCGCGGGCGAACGTGACGAGCAGGATGCTGTTGGAGGTCGCGACGCCGATGCTCATGATGGCACCCATCAGGGCCGGGACGCTGAGCGTGGTCCCGGTGAGGAAGAGGAAGATCACGATGCCGGCCAGCGCCGCGGGCAGCGCGGTGATGATGATGAAGGGATCGAGCCAGGACTGGAAGTTCACGACGATGAGCAGGTAGGCGAGGACGATCGCGAACCCGAGTCCCGCAATCAGTCCGACGTACGCCGTCCGCATCGTCGCGACCTGTCCACGCACGGTGATGAAGCTTCCCCGCGGCAAGAGCGGCCGGTTCGCGTCGACGACGCGTTGAAGGTCACGAGCCACTGCGCCGAGGTCGCGGTCCTGGATGGCGCCATAGATGTCCACCACGCGGCGGATGTTGTAGTGCGACACCACCGCCATCTCGGTCCCGCGCACGAGCGACGTGACGTCGCCGACGAGCCCGGGCCGTCCCGTGCCGATCGTCGTCCCTCCGCCGGTGCGCGCGTTGGCGCTGCTGAGCGGGACGTTCCGGATGTCGTCCAGTGACTGGATCGCGTACTGCGGCGTCTGGGTGGTGATCTGGTAGTTGACGCCGTTCTGCCAGTTCAGGAAGAACGTCGGCGTCGTCTGGAAGCTGCCGCTGAGCGCGACCAGGACACTCGACGCCACGTCGCGCGCGGTGTATCCGGCCTGTCCGGCTTTCGTGCGGTCGATGGCGATCTCGAACTTCGGGGAGTCGAAACGCTGCTGGACGTGCAGGTCGACCAGCCCGCCGACCTGACGGAGCTCGCGCAGCATCGTGTCCGCGACCCGGCGATTGCCCTCGACGTCCGCGCCCTCGAGCTGAATGTCGATGGGCGCCGGCAGCCCGAAGTTGATGATCTGGGTGATGATGTCGGCGGGCAGGAAGTAGAAGTCCACGCCGGGAAACTGCGCGGGAAGCATTTGCCGGAGCATCCTCACGTAGTTCGCGGTCGGGCGATGGTTGGGCTTGAGAGAGACCAGGATGTCGGCGTCGGCGGCGCCGATGACGCCGGAGAAGCCGTGCATCCAGTTGATGGTGCTGTAGGGCAGCCCGATGTTGTCGAGGATCACGTCGAGCTCATCGGCGGGGATGACGCGGCGGATCGTCGCTTCCACCAGGTCGGCCAGCCGCGCGGTCTCCTCGATACGAGTGCCCGTCTGAG
>QHRT01000506.1:0-2822 GCA_003220195.1 Candidatus Rokuibacteriota bacterium
GGATGCGAGGCATCTCTTGGATCGAACAGGGCGACGATCGGCCCCGTGTCGAGCAGGATCACCGCTTGAGCTTGCGGCGGATCGCCCCTCGCACCGCCCCGCGCGTCTCTGACGCCGGTGCGATGGCATATCCGCCGGGACCGAGGTCCAGGTCTTTGTAGACGTCGTACGGAACCCGGGCGCCTTCCCGGACGATCTCGTCCCGCAACACAAGCAGGCCCTTCTTCATCGCCGCGGACGCCGACAGGCCCGTCGTGGTCACGATCTGCGCCAGCGCTCTTTCCGTTTCCTCGTCCAGCCGGACCGTCCGGATGCCCATGCCGCCTCCCGGGACTCGTCGTGTAAGACATAGTGTAATAGAGCGGACCCGGGCCCCACGCAGTCAGGCCGCGCCGCGTGAAGGGCGAGCAGCGTACAATGACGGGCTTGTGGCGACGCTGACACTCCTCGTTGTACGGCATGGTGAAACCGCCCGCACGCGGGATCGCCGGTTCACGGGCTGGCAGGACGTTCCGCTCACCGAGCGGGGCCAGCGCGAGGCCGACGCGATCGCTCGCGCGTTGAGCGCGCGGAATGTCACCGCGGTCTACTCGAGCCCGCTCGACCGCACCCGTACCACCGCTGAAGCGCTCGCCAAGCTGCACCGTCTCGACGTGCGAGTCGACGGTGGATTCCGGGAGATGGGATTCGGCGTCTGGGAAGGACTGAACGTCGACGAGGTGACCGCGCGGTACCCCGACGATTTCCGGCAATGGCGGGAGGCGCCGCACACGCTCGTGGTCGAAGGCGCGGAGCGGCTCGGCGACGTTGCCGGGCGTGTGACCGCCAGCTTTGCGGCGCTCGAGCAGGAGCACGCCGGCGGGACGGTCGTGCTGGTCACGCATGCCGTCGTGATTCGCTTGCTCGTGCTGAAGGCGCTCGGCCTCGGCCCGGAACGCCTGTGGTCCGTCGACGCATCCCCCGCCGGCATCACGGAGCTCGAGATCACGCCCGGCTGGACCACCGTCCATCGGATGAACACGCTTGCCCATCTCGACGGGCGCGCGGCGGAGGCGGCGGCGAACGCGCCGGCGCCGGGCACGCCATGAACCCGCGCTACTCGCCGCTGCCCAAGGGCGCCAGGATCTATCTGCCCGACGAGGCCGCGCGCAAGCGTCAGGTCGAGACGCGGCTCTTCGACGTGCTGAGTCGCTGGGGGTATCGGGAGATCGTGACGCCGACCTTCGAGTATTTCGACGCGCTGTCGCACGGCACCGACGTGCTGCTTCAAGAGCACATGTTCACGTTCGTCGACCGCGAGACTGGACGCATGCTGGCGTTGCGCGCGGACATCACGCCGCAGATCGCCCGCATCGTGGCGAGCCGGATGCGCGACGAGCCGAAGCCGCTCCGGCTCGCGTACGTGACGAACGTGTTCCGGTACGACGAGCCGCGCATCGCGCACTATCGCGAGTTCTCGCAGGCGGGCGTCGAGCTGATAGGACTCGACAAGCCGGAAGCCGAGGTCGAGATCATCGCGATGACGATCGAAGGGATGCAGGCGCTTGGCCTCCAGCGCTTCCAGATCGACGTCGGTCACCTCGACTTCTTCCGCGGGCTGCTCGACGAGCTGAAGGTCGACGGCGACCGGGAGCGTGAGCTGCGTCTCGCCGTCGTGCGCAAGGACGCGTCCACGCTGGAGCGGCTGGTCACCGAGGTCGATCCGCCCGCGCACGTGGCCGACGCGGTGCTGGCGTTGCCGACCCTGTTCGGGGACGCGTCCGTGCTGGACCGGGCCGGAGCGTTCGTCCGCAACGCGCGCTCGGAGCGCGCGCTCGCGAACCTGGCGGAGATGCACCGGCTGCTCACGATCTACGGGCTCGCCGACACGGTGCTGCTCGACCTCGGAGAGGTGCGTGGCTTCGACTACTACTCCGGGATGCACTTCGAGGCATACGTGGCCGACTTCGGCGCGTCGATCGCCGGCGGAGGCCGGTACAATGGTATGCTCGCGCGCTTCGGGTACGATTGCCCGGCTGTCGGCTTCGCGTTCGACATTGGCCGCGCGCTGGCGGTGATGGAGAGCCAGGCGGTCGCGATCGACCTGGCCGGGCCGGCGTTCTTCATCATCGACTTCACGCCGGAGAAAACGGGAGCCCTGTCGCTGGCCCGGCGGCTGCGTGATCTCGGCGCGTCGGTCGCGCGCGACATCGTGAGCCGGCCGCTCGAGGAGTCGCTCGCGTATGCGCGGGCGCAGCGCGTGCGGCGCGCCCTGGTGATCGGCGGGTCGCAGACGGCGCCGGGTTCGCTGCTCGACATCGATCTCCGGGACGGGGCCGAGCGCACGCTGTCGCTCGCCGACGTGCTGGACAGTCCCACGAGGTATTTCGAAGAGCTGGGAGGGAACGACGGTGCCTAACATCGTGGTGGTCGGCACACAGTGGGGTGACGAGGGCAAGGGCAAGGTCGTCGACGTGATCACGCCGCACGTCGATGTCGTCGTGCGTTACCAGGGCGGCAACAACGCGGGCCACACGGTCGTCGTCGGCCGCGAGAAGTACGTCCTGCACTCGATCCCGTCCGGCATCCTCCATCCCGGCTGTCGCTGTGTCATCGGCTGCGGCGTCGTCGTCGATCCGCGCTCCATCATCGACGAGATGGAATCGCTCGTGCGCCGCGGCGTCACGCTGGACGGCAACCTCTACATCTCGAAGAACGCGCACGTCATCATGCCGTATCATCCGGCGCTCGACCGGGCGTCGGAGGCGAAGCTCGGTGACCGTCGCATCGGCACCACGGGCAAGGGCGTGGGCCCCGCGTACGTCGACAAGGCCGCGCGCATC
>QHRT01000506.1:2881-5781 GCA_003220195.1 Candidatus Rokuibacteriota bacterium
CGCAGACCTTCTCGGTCGAGGAGATCCTGAACCCCTACCTGCGCTACGCCGGCTGGCTCGCGCCCTACATCACCGATACCGCGTTGCTCCTCTCGAAGTGGATCGACAGCGGCTACTCCGTCCTGTTCGAGGGCGCGCAGGCCACCATGCTGGACCTGGATCACGGCACATATCCGTACGTCACGTCGTCGTCGACCACCGCGGGCGGCGCGTGCACCGGAACCGGCGTGCCGCCGACGAAGATCCACGGTGTCCTCGGCGTGGCGAAGGCTTACACCACGCGCGTGGGCGAGGGGCCGTTCCCGACGGAAATGCACGGCGAGATCGACGAGCAGATCCGGATGCGCGGCAACGAGTACGGCGCGACCACCGGACGGCCCCGGCGCTGCGGCTGGCTCGACGCCGTGGTGCTGCGCTACGCCGTGCGCATCAACGGGCTCGAGACCATGGCACTGACCAAGCTCGACGTGCTCGACCCGTGCGAGACCGTGAAGATCTGTACGGCGTACAAGTACCGCGGCGATCTCATCACCGAGTTCCCCGAGGACGACAGCGTGCTGCACGGGGCGGAGCCCGTGTACGAGGAGCTGTCGGGGATCTGCCGGCGAAGGCGCGACAGTACCTCGCGCGTATCGAGGAGCTGGCCGGCGTTCCGATCGGGCTGATCTCGACCGGCGCCGTGCGCGACGAGACGATTCTCACCGAGTCGTCGCCGCTCTTGCGCTGGTTTCCGTCGGTGCGGTCGAGTCTGTTCTAGGTCGCGAGAATCCCGGCACGATGCCCTCACAGGCCCGGGCCGGTCGATGACCGCGGACGCTGCGGCGCGGGAAGTCGTCGGAGTCCTCGGCACCGGCCGATCGATCGCCACGTTCACCGGCCGCGACCCGACGTTCGACGTGACGCGTGGATATGACGTGCTGGCGCGCGTCCATGCCGCCCGCGTCGCTCGCGGCGAACGCCCGATCGGTCGGAAGATCGGGTTCACGAACCGTCACCTCTGGACCGAGTACGGTGTGCGCGAGCCGATCTGGGGCTTCGTGTACGACACGACCCTCGTGCACGCTCCGGATGGACACGCTGCCGTGGTTGTCGCGGGATTGGCGGAGCCCCGGATCGAACCCGAGATCGTGCTGCACTTTCGCTCCGCGCCGCCGGTGACGCGCGACGAGGCGGCGATCGTCGAGTGCATCGACTGGATCGCGCACGGCTTCGAGATCGTGCAGACGCCATTCCCCGGTTGGAAGTTCAAAGCCGCCGACACGGTCGCGGTCAATGGGCTCCACGGGCGGCTCGTCGTGGGCGTCCCCGTGCCCGTGGCGTCGATTCCCGACTGTGTGGAGCGGCTGCGAGCGTTTCGCCTCGCGCTGAAGAAGGACGGCACGGTCATCGCCGAAGGCGGTGGCGCCAACGTGCTCGGCTCGCCGCTGCTCGCGTTCGCGCATCTCGCGGACCTGCTGGTCACGCTGCCGCAGTTCCCGCCGGTTGCCGCCGGCGAGATCGTGACGACGGGCACGCTCACGGCGGTGCCGCCCGTCGGGCCGGGCGACACGTGGAGCACCACGCTCTCCGGCATCGGTCTTCCGGGGCTGACGATCACCGTCGAGCGCTCTCGCATGGTGGTGGCCGACGAACGACGGCCATGACGGTGCTGCGCCTCGTTCATCTCTTCTTCAGACGGACCTCCTCCAGCGGGGCGGACCACGGATACGGATTGATCAGCAACAGCGCCGGCTCTTCCACGCGCGGCCCGATGCCGCTCGGCCAGATGTATTCGAAGATCGGACCGAACCTGACGCGCTCGTGGAGGGTCTGCTGGAGCTGGTGCAGCATCGCCTCGCGCTTCTTCCGGTCGGTCTCGACGGCCTGCTGCTTGTAGAGCTGATCGACGTCCGGCCAGCCGCCGTAGGCGTAGGTGCCGTCACTGGGCACGGCCTCGGACAGCCGCGTCGCGGCGTTGCCGTAGAGCCCCGTTCCACACACGCACAGCCCGCGCAGCTTCTTCGCCTGCCACGCCGAAAAGAAGGCTGCGCGCTCCATCGGCCTCATCCGGAGCCTGATGCCGACGGCGCCGAGGTAGCCGCCGACGGCCTCGCCTCGCGCGAAATACGGCGGCGTCACGTGGAGCTCACCGCCGTCGAAGCCGTTCGGATACCCCGCCTCGGCCAGGAGTTTTTTCGCCTTCGCCGGGTCGTGCGGATACGGCTCGATCGGGAGCGCGAACTCGAACGTGCGTGGAATCATGCTGCCCGTCGGCTTCGACGCTCCCAGTGTTTCCGCCTCGGACAGCGCCCACCGATCGATGGCATAGTTCGCCGCCAGGCGCACTCGACGGTCGCTCCACGGAGATTTCAGGTCCCACATGTCCAGGAAATCGAGCGCCGCGATTCCGATTCCGCCGGAGAAGGCCAATCGGAGATTCGGATCCCGCTTCAGCTCCACCGCCTGAGGAGCATCCAGGAGGTAGGCGATGTCGACTTCGCCGTTCTTCAGCATCGCGAGCCGCGTGGTGGCTTCGGGCACGCTCTTGAAGACGAGCCGTTTCACCGAGGGCGTCTTGCGCCAGTACCCCTCGAAGGCCTCCATGACGAGCTCGACCCCGGGTGAATGGCTCACGAACCGGTATGGGCCGAGACCGATCGGCTGCTTCTTGAAGCCGTCGTCGCCGACCTTCTCGATGTACTTCTTCGGCGTGATCCAGCCCGCGCCCGTCACGAGGGTCCCGTAGAAGACCATGAAGTCCGGAAAGGGCTCCGTGAGATGGAACCGGACGCGGTAAGGATCGACGATCGCGACCTCGCGGACCTTCTCCTTCAGGATCCTGGCGCCCTTCGTGCGATGAAAGCTGAACTTCACGTCCTCGGCCGTGAACGGATCTCCGTTGTGGAACTTGACACCCTCGC
>QHRT01000053.1 GCA_003220195.1 Candidatus Rokuibacteriota bacterium
CAGCCATTTTGGCTCATGGCGCCATTATGGCTGGACTCAATACGAGCGACCTCAGGGCGGTGCGATTTTTGATGCCATCCATTGAGCTGCAGCAAGAATTTGTCGCTCGCGTCGCAGCAGTGGAGAACTTGAAATCAACACATCGGTCCGCGCTCGCCGAACTCGACGCTCTCTTCGCCTCCCTCCGACACCGCGCCTTCCGGGGTGAGCTCTGACGTGAGCGGGTTCTCGCCCCGCTTCATGATCACCAACGCCATCACCGCGGGGTTGACGACGATCGAGCGGGCGCGGGGATTTCTCGAAGGGGCGACACTCTCGGACGAGTGGGTGACGCGCATGGGCCAGCGCGCTTTGCTCCTCGAAGCGCACCACACGACGCACATCGAAGGCACGCAGCTGACCATCGAGCAAGCCGAGCGGCTGTGGACCGGACAGCGGGTGGCCGAAGCGAAACCCGACGACGTGCGCGAGCTGCTGAACTACCGCGATGCGTTCAATCTCGTCTCCGAATATCTTCAGAGCGGCGAGCCCATCACCGAAGGCTTGATCCGCGAGATCCAAAAGCGGCTGGTGGATGGGGTTCGTGGCGGTGATGGCGGCCCGGGGACATATCGGCGAGTACAGAACTACGTCGTGAACAGCGTGACGCGCGAGGTCATGTACACACCACCACCGCCGGAAGACGTGCCACCGCTGATGCGCGAATTCGTGGCGTGGCTTCGCGAAGAGTCCGACATCCATCCGGTGCTCGTGGCCGGTATCGCGCAGTTTCAGCTCGTCCACATCCACCCGTTTGTCGACGGCAACGGGCGAGCCTCGCGGCTGCTCTCGACGCTGTGCCTGTACCGTGCCGGCTACGACTTCAAGCGCCTGTTCACGCTGAGCCAGTACTACGATCGTGACCGACCGGCGTTCTACGAGGCGATTCGCAGCGTGCGCCGGGCGGACATGGACATGACCGGCTGGGTGGAGTTCTTCGTCCGTGGACTGGCCACGCAGCTTCGCGAGGTCGTCGAGAGCGGGAAGCGCGTGATGCTCAGGGACGTGATCGCCCGCGAGTACCGGCTGAACTCCCGCCAGGCGTTGATGGTCGAGCGGCTCCTCGAAGGCCCCGAAGCGCGGATCGAAGACCTGGAGGCTAGCTGTCCCGGCGTGAATCGGCGGACACTCCAGCGCGATCTCGCGGACATGGTAGAGCGCGGCGTGGTGAAGTCGGTCGGCGCCGCGCGAGCCTCTCGCTACCGGCTGAAAATCAAGGGCCTGTGAAGAATTGCGACAGAATCGCGACACGAATCGCGACACGGACTTGTGATGCGCCGTGACTGACCTCTTCGCTTTCCTCCAGGCCGAATGGCCCGCCGTGCATGCATACAAGTCCGACGCGTCGCTCCGCCTGCCCTACCAGGACAACCTGAGCGCGCTGATCCACGAGCCAAGCTTCAAGGCGGCTGTCGGCGAGGCGCTGTTTAGCAAAGCACGATTGATCAATCAGCTTGGCAACCAGGCCAAGGCCCGCGCCTTTCTCAGGGCTCACGAGGACCACATCGCGATTCACAAGCTCCGCATGAATCGAGCGCTGACGGCGTCCGACCTCGCGGAGCTGGAACGGATGCTCGCCGAGAGCGGTGTTGGTGACGCGCGCAATATCGAGCGCGCGGGGAGCGAGTCCCAGGGGCTCGGCGTGTTCGTCCGCTCGCTGGTCGGACTGGATCGTGAGGCGGCGAAAGAAGCGCTCGCCGCGTTCCTGTCGGGCAAGACCCTCACGGCAAACCAGATCGAATTCGTCAACCTCATCGTGGACCACTTGACGGAGCACGGCGTGATGGATGCGTCGCTGCTGTACGAGACGCCGTTCACCGACCTGGCGCCGCGTGGTCCGGAGAGCCTGTTCAGCGCAGCTCACGTCGAGGAGCTCATCGCGATACTGGAGCGAGTGAAGGAGGCGGCCATGGCGGCGTGAAGTCTCGTGCGCCGTGTACACTGCGGACGCAGTTCACCGCAGACAGGAGACCATCGACATGGCCGACACGCCCACCTTCGGACGCTACGCCGAGCTCCCCGTCGAGCGCATGACCAAGGAGCAGCAGGAAGGATATCGTTCCATGGTCGACGGCCCCCGCGGCCGGCTGCCCGGGCCCTACAAAGTCTGGGTGCACAACCCGAAGCTGCTGCACGCGGCAGCGCCGCTGGGCGACCACTTCACACCCGGCCAGTCGTCCTTGTCGGAGCGCGAGCGCGAGATCGCGGTCGTCGTCATCACCAGCCGCTGGCATTCCGCGTATCCCGCGGCCGCGCACGAGAAGCGCGGCAAAGAGGTCGGGCTGCCGGCGGCCACCGTGGAAGCGATGATCACCGGTCTTCCCGTATCGTTCCCCGACCAGCGCGAGCAGGTGGTCTACGAGATGGCGACGGCGCTCGCCAACGGTCGTCTGGTGTCGCAAGGCCTCCACGATCGTGCGGTGAAGGTGCTCGGACACGAGAGCATCACCGACGTGATCGTCCTGATGGGGTACTACACCGCCGTGTCGCTGACGATGAACTTCTATGCCGTGCCGGCCGGAACGCCGGGCCTGGCTCGCTGAGGACGCGTCATGACGTCACTCCAGATCAAACCGCTCCGTCCCTCGATCGGCGCGGAGATCGCCGGCGTCGACCTGAGCAAGCCGATCGACGAGACGGCCCGGCAGGCGCTGAATCGCGCGCTGGCGGATCATCTCGCGCTCGTCTTCCACGACCAGTCGTTGACGCCCGAGCAGTACCTCGCCGCCGCATCGGTGTTCGGGCCGCCGATGGAGCAGCATTATTCGCAGCACCACATGCCGGGCCACCCGTTGATCGGACTGATCTGGCACCGGAACGGCCAGGAGCCCGCGGAGAGATGGCACACCGACCACACCAACCGCGAGCGTCCGCCGGCCGCGACGATCCTGTACGGCGTGGAGATCCCGTCGGCGGGCGGCGGGACCAGCGTCGCCAGCATGCGCGCGGCGTATGCGGCTCTTCCGGAGAACGAGCGCCGGCGCCTCGACACGCTGACGACGTCGAACAGCCTGGATAGCGATCACGCCGACACGCGTCCGGAAGACCGGGACAAATACGGCACGCCGATCGAGCATCCGATGGTGCGTACTCATCCCGTGCATGGCTCGCGAGCCGTGTACTTCCACATCTCGAAGGCGACCCACATCTCGGGCATGACGCCCCACGCGAGCAAGGCGTACATGGCGGAGCTCATCGAGCGGATGATCGGGCCGGAGATCGTCTATCACCACGTCTGGAAGAAGGGCGACGTGCTCGTCATCGACGATCGCGCGACGATGCACCGGGCGCACGGCGACTACGACCGGAGCGAGAGCCGCGTGCTGTGGCGGATCATCGTCGAGGGCGATCGCCCGCGGCTCGTCTGACGTCTTCGCGCGGAGAGCGGTCGATTCATGCAGATCTGGGTCGACGCCGACGCGTGCCCGCAGGTCATCAAGGACATCCTGTTCCGGGCCGCCGAGCGCGCGCACGTCATGACCACGCTCGTGTCGAACATGCCGCTCCTCCGCACGCCAACGTCACCATTCATCCGGACCATCCGGGTGGCGAAGGGCTTCGACGTGGCCGATCGGCGGATCGCCGATGAGCTCGCGCCCGGGGACCTCGTGATCACGGCTGACATCCCGCTGGCGGCCCAGGTGATCGCGCGGGGCGCCCACGCGCTCGATCCGCGAGGCGAGCTCTACACGGAGGACAACGTCGGCGACCGTCTCGCGTTCCGCAATCTGATGCAGGAGCTTCGATCGGGTGGTGAGATCCTCGGCGGTCCGCCGCCGTTCCGCCCGAGCGATCGGCAGCTCTTCGCCAATGAGCTCGACCGCTTCCTGAGTCGGAATCGTCCCGCGTAGCTCCGAACGCTCGGCCGGCACCGTGTACACTGCGGGGCGGCCATGGCGCTTTCCACGACCCGTCCGATCCGATTCGGTGCACTTCTCCGCCAGGCCGACAACCGCTGGGCGAGCATCGCGGAGTCTGCGCGGATCGCCGACGATCTCGGGTTCCACGCGATCCACTTCATCGATCACCTGCTCGCGATCCCCGATCCGACCGGTGACATCCTGGAATCGTGGACGACGATGACCGCGAGCGCGATGCTCACGCGCCGCGTGCGCGTGAGCGCGAACGTGCTGTGCAACTCGTTCAGGTCGCCGGCGCTCCTCGCGAAGATGGCGGCGACCCTCGACGTCATCAGCGAGGGCCGCTTCGAGCTGGCGATCGGCGCCGGGTGGCACGAGCGCGAGTATCACGCGTACGGGTTTCCGTTTCCGTCGGGTGGCACGCGCGTCGGTCAGCTTGCCGAGGCGGTGCCGCTCATCAAGAGGCTCTGGACGGGCGAGCCGGTCGACTTCGAGGGCCGCTACTATCGCATCCGCGACGGGCGATGCCGGCCGCGGCCGCTCCAGTCGCCGCGCCCGCCGATCGTGATCGGTGGCGGTGGCGAGAAGAAGATGCTGCGACTGGTCGCCGAGCACGCGGACATCTGGAACTGCTCGGCCGCGAACTACGCGCAGCTCGCGCACAAGGTCGAGGTGCTGCGTGAGCATTGCACCGCCGTCGGCCGGGATCCCGCGACCCTCGAGGTCTCGCTGCAGGATCTCGTGGTCATAGCGCCAACGGACGCCGCGCTGCGCGCGCCGCTCGACGACGCGCGCAAGAGACTCGCGTTCTTCGGGGACGTCGACAAGATCGCCACGATCGGCACGCCGGATCGCTGCATCGATCGGATCCGCGAGAAGATCGCGCAGGGCATCACCTACTTCGTGTGCCTGTTCACCGACGGCGGACAGCCGGACACGGTGCGGCTCTTCGGCGAGCGCGTGTTGCCCGCGTTCCGCTGACAATCGCGAGAAGCCAGAAAGGAAACAGACCGCATGGCCACGTACGTGCTCGTCCACGGCGCCTATCAAGGAGGCTGGATCTGGAAACCGGTCGCCACACGCCTGCGCGCCGCCGGGCATCTGGTGTACGCGCCCACGCTGGACGGCTGCGGCGAAAGGCAGCACCTCGTGCGGCGCGGGATCACGGTCGCCACGCACGGACAGGAGATCGCGCAGCTCCTCTTCTACGAAGACCTGAAGGACGTGGTCCTGGTCGGCACGAGCGCGGGCGGCATGGTGATCGCGAACGCGGCGGAGCGCGCGCGCGACCGGATCGGCAGGCTCGTCTTCGTCGACGCGCTTGCGCTTCTGCCCGGCGAGCGAGTCGGCGAGATCGTGAAGCGCGCGGCGGCGAACGAGATCACCGACATCACCACCGGGCCGACGCGCGCCGACGCGGAGAATCGCATGTTCGCCGGGCTCGAGCCGGAGCTGCGGGCGTGGGCGCTCGCGCGCTACACGCCGCATCCGGTCGCCGCGCTCGAAGCGCCGATGGAGCTCGGCAACTTCTGGCAGCAGGAATGGCGCGCGACGGTGATTCGCTGCCTCCGCGCGGCGAACCCGCCGGAGTCACACCAGCGACGCACCGCGGAGCGGCTCAAGGCCGACTACCACGAGCTCGACACCGGCCACTATCCGATGCTGAGCGAGCCGGAGAAGCTGACGCGATTGATTTGATCAGGGGCCCCCACCTCTTGGATCGGGAGGAAGCGTGATGGCTGACGTCGGGATCATGGGGATGCGGCCCGCCGGCATGACGTGGCGGCAGATTCTCGACGCCGCCGTCCTGGCCGAGCGGCTCGGCTACAGCTCCATCACGATGGGCGAGTCGTGGGGCGAGGACGCGCTGACGTCGCTCGCGCAGATCGCCGCCGTGACCTCGCGCATCCGCATCGGCACCAGCATCGTGCCGGTCTTCGCGCGCTCGCCGGCCAACCTCGCCATGGCCGCGCTCAATCTCGATCGCATGTCGGAGGGGAGGTTCTTCCTCGGGCTCGGCACGAGCGGGCGCCTGGTGATCGAGGACCTCCACGGCGAAAAGTTCGCGAAACCGCTGACGCGGATGCGCGAGTACATCGACATCGTTCGCAAGGCCGTGCGCGGCGAGCGGCTGGATCACGAGGGGGAGTTCTTTCACACGAAGAGGTTTCAGCTGCGCATCACGCCCTATCGCGCCGACCTGCCGATCTACATCGCGGCGCTGAGCCCGGCGAGCTTACGGATGACCGGCGAGCTGGCCGATGGCTGGCTGCCGATCTTCCTGGCGCCGTCGCGCATGCCGGCGGCGGTCGCGGAGCTGAAAGCGGGTGCCGAGGCCGCCGGTCGCTCGCTCGCGGACATCCGGATCTCCCCGCAAGTGTCGATCTACGTCACCGACAACAAGGCGGCGGCGCGAGATCGCGAGCGCGAGCACATCGCCTTCTACGTCGGCGGCATGGGCGTCTTCTATCACCAGTACATGCATCGCATCGGCTTCGGCGCGGACGCCGATCGCGTCCGCGCGGCGTATCAGGCGCGCGATCGCGGCGGGGCCGCCAAGCTCGTCACGGACGAGATGGTGGACGCGATGACGATCATCGGGACTCCGGACGAATGCCGGTCGCAGATGGAGGCGTTCTTCAAGGCCGGCGTCCACGAGATCCGCCTCGTGTTCAACGAGCCGGACCGCGAGGCGTTCGTGAACGCGCTGCGCGCCGTCGCGCCGAGGGCGCCGCGGCCGGCGCCGAGGGCGCCGCGGCCGGCGCCGAGGTGAGGGACTAGCCCGCGAGCGCGATCGCGTCGATCGCGACCAGAACGCCGGGGATGTCGGCGCCGAACCGGGCCATCGCCCGCGCCGGCTTGGGCCCGGGAAAGAACTCGGCGTACGCCTCGTTCATCTCCTGGTAGAGGTCCGGTCGCGCCAGCAGCACGGTGATCTTGACGACCCGGTCGAGCGAGCTCCCGGCCGCCTCGAGAATCGCCTGGACGTTCCGCAAACACTGCCGCGTCTGCTCCTGCATCGTCGTGCCGACCACCTCGGTCGGAGCGCCGCCCGGACGTACCGGAATCTGACCGGAGACGAACACGAAGCCGTTTGCGACGACGGCGTGCGAGTAGGGTGAGTGCGGCGCCGGGTAGCCGGGGATGGTTTCGAGGCGGCGGATTGCGCTCATCGCCGGCACATCTGGTGGCTCAGCGAGAATTCACGAGACGCGATTTCAAGAAGCGCGATTTCAAACGGCGACGCAGCCAGCGAAGGAACGCGCGGACGGTGATGCGCGAGAGCGGATCCCGACCGCGGTTCACGCAGCCGCCCTGGATAATGCGATGAACGGCGCTCGCGTGACGAACGGCCGATGCTTCCGTCGCCGTTCCTGGTTGGCGTTTCATCGTGTCCCCACGCGCGGTATCCTTCGCAGCGACTATAACAGTCCGCGCGATCCGACTCTCTACGCGCGAGGAGTGAAGCCATGCGCACACTGATCCAGGGCGGCTGGGTCGTCGGTTACGACGGCAAGGGACACGAGTTGATTCCGAACGGCGCGGTCGTGTTCGAGAACGACCGCGTGCTCCACGTCGGCGGGCCGTTCTCCGGCACGGTCGACCGTCGCATCGACGCGCGCGGCAAGCTCGTGTCGCCGGGGTTCATCAACTGCCACCTGCACGCCGCGACCAACGCGGCGCAGACCGTCTTCATCGAGACGCTGAAGCAGGATTACTTCGGCAACAACTTCATCGGCTACGTCGCCCCGCGGCGCGGCGCTCAACCGCCTCGCGTCGGCGATCGCGCGGACGTGGGCGGCGCGTACGGGCTCTGGTCGGCTTTGCGCGCCGGCGCGACCACGATCCTCGACGTCGGCACCATGCCGGGCGGCGTCGAGGCGTTCACGAACGTGGCGGGCGAGATGGGCGTGCGCGCGTATCTCGGGCCGGCGTTTCGCTCGGCGGCGTACGTCTTCGAGGGCAGCCGCGTCGTGTGGGACTGGGACGAGAAGCAGGGGATGGCGGGGCTCGAGCGCGCGGTGAAGTACGTGAAGGACTACGACGGCGCGTACGACGGCCGCATCCGCGCGATGCTCTACCCCGGTCAGATGGACACCTGCACCGTCGAGCTGCTCAAGGCCGCGCGCCAGCGCGCCGACGAGCTCGGCGTGCCGATGCAGCTCCACGCCGCCATGAACCAGCGCGAGTTCTACATGATCCTCGACCAGCACGGCCAGACCCCGATCGAGCTCTTGCACTCGATCGGATTCCTCGGGCCGAAGACCGGCCTCGGCCATTGCGTGTTCCACAACAACCACTCCTGGTGCCACTACGCGTACGGTGACGATCTCGCGCGACTCGCCGACAGCGGCGTCACCGTCGTCCACGCGCCGTACAAGTACGCGAAGATGGGCATTGCGCTGGAATCCTTCGAGCGGTATCGCGCGCGCGGGATCACGATCGCGATGGGGACGGACACGTACCCGCAAGACGTCGTGCACGAGATGCGCTGGGCCGCGCTCATGTGCCGCGTGGCCGACGGCAGCTTCCGCGTCGGCCGGCCGCGCGACGTGTTCGACGCGGCGACGCTCGGCGGCGCGCATCACCTCGGCCGGGACGACATCGGCCGGCTCGCGCCCGGCGCGAAGGCGGACATCATCGTCGTCGATCTGCTGAAGGTGCACTACGGCGCCGTGCACGATCCGATCAAATCGCTCGTGGAGCTCGGCAGCGGCAACGACGTCGAGACCGTGATCGTCGACGGACAGACGCTGGTCGAGAACGGCAAGGCGACACGCATGGACGAGGCGGCGCTCCTGAACGCGGTGCAGGCGGAAGGCGAACGGCTCTGGCACGCCGTCCCGGAGTGGCACTGGAGCGGCAAGCCGATCGACGAGGTCGTGCCGCCCAGCTACCCGATACGGATCAAATAGATGGGGGGCCTCGAAGGGCCCCCCAAGCCCCCCGACGCTCGGACACGCCCCGGCACAGCCGGGGCGCGCCTCGAACCACGTGGGCGGCGGCGTCAGGGAATCTTCGGGACGGGCGCGCGGTCCGGCTGCACGGAGCCGCACGCGCGACACGTGCGGAGCTCGACGCTGCCGTCGAATCCGTCGATCGCGGCCTTGAGCTCTCCCTCGATGTCCGCGACGTGCATCGTCACCTCGTGAATTCGCGCGTCGCAGCGCTCGCAGTACCAGACGAGCGACTCCGTTTGCTCCGGCGAGCGCTTGACTTCCACGACGAGACCCCACGTGTCCGCCGGGCGGTGCGGCGAGTGCGGCGTCAGCGCGGGCATCAGCATCATCTCGCCCTCTCGAATGATCTGGTCGCGACGGCGCCCGTCCTCGCCGATGTACTCGAGCACCATGTCGCCGCGCAGCATGTAGAAGATCTCGTCGGACGGGTCGATGTGGAAGTCGCGCCTGGCGTTCGGACCGCGAATGATCATCGCGGTGAACTGCGAGTCCTCCCAGATCACCTTGTTCCCGACCGGCGGCTCGAACGCCTGGCGGTTCTCGCCGATCCACTTCCAGAGGTCGAAGGACATGAGAGGCTTCATCGGGCCCTCCCTCGCGCGGACTGCCGAGGAGTATATTCGTCGACATCCTCGTCGGGGAAGGAGAGCGCCATGGCCCTCGATCCTCAAGTCCGCGCCGTGATCGACATGGTCGTCAAGTCCGGGCGTCCGGCCTACCACACGCTATCGCCGAAGGAGGCCCGGCAGCTCTTCCGCGAGACGCGTCCGGCGGCGACGCCCACGCCGCCCGCGATCGGCCGCGTGCAGGATCTCGTGGCGGACACGGACGCCGGCGCAGTTCCGGTGCGGATCTACCGGCCATCTTCCGTTCCGGATGCCACGGCGTTACCGGTCTTCGTCTTCTACCACGGCGGCGGCTGGGTCATCGGCGATCTCGAGACCCATGACGTGCAATGCCGTCAGGTGACGGCCGAAGCCGGCATCAGCGTGGTGGCGATCGACTATCGGCTGGCGCCCGAGCACAAGTTCCCCGCCGCCGTGGACGACGCGTGGGCCGCGACGCGCTGGGTCGTCGCGAACGCCGCAAAGCTCGGCGTCGATCCGAGCCGGCTCGCCGTCGGGGGCGACAGCGCCGGCGGCAACCTGGCGGCGGTCGTCGCGCTGATGGCGCGCGATCACGGCGCGCCGGTGATCAAGCTGCAAGTGCTCGTCTACCCGGTCACCGACGTCGCGGCGGAATCGCGCTCGTACAGCGACTTCGCGGACGGATACATGCTGACGCGCGACTCTGAAGACCGGCGACGACGCGTCGGACTGGCGCGTGTCACCGTTGCGCGCGGCGTCGCACCGTGGCGTAGCGCCGGCGCTCGTCGTCACGGCGGGCTTCGATCCGCTTCGCGACGAGGGCGCGGCCTACGCCGAGCGACTCCGCGAGGCCGGCGTCACCGTCGATTACGTGTGCTACGGCGGGATGGTCCACGGATTCATGCCCATGGGCCGGCTCATCGAGACCGGCAACCGCGGCCTCGCGCACGTCGCGGCGTCGTTGCGCGACGCGCTCGGCTGAGTTCGCGGAGAGTGACGCCGGCTACTTCTTCGCCGCCAGCGCGTCGCGAATTCCGCGCAGCGCCAGCGCGTAGCCCGCGATGCCGAACCCGGCCACGACGCTCTGGCTCACCGCGGCGGTCTGTGAGGCGGGGCCCCGGCGAATGGGATTCGAGATGTGGACCTCGGTGGTCGGGAACTTGACCTGCGAGATGGCTGCGACGAGCGCCGGATAGCCGGTGCCGAATGCCGCCGGGTTGAAGATCGCCGCATCGAAGCCCTCATCGTTGGCCGCGTAGAGCTTGTTGACGATCTCGCCCTCGATGTTCGAGTGGAAGATCTCGACCTCGACGCCGAGCTCCTTGGCATAGCCGCGAATCGTCTCGTCGTACTGGGGCAGCGTCATCGGGCCGAAGATGTCGAGCTGGACCTTGCCGCGCATGTTCATGCCGGCGCCGTGGATCACGAGGATTCTGGCCATCTCACGCTCCGTCGGGGTGGAGAAAGAGCCCGCGGGGCGACGAGGTCCGCGAAGGCGCCCGCCGCCCGATCGATTGCGCGTTTGAGCTCATGACGACCCGACTATAGCAAACGGTTCGCTCCGCCGGTCCGCGGCTCGATGGTCAGGTGCGCCCTGGGACTCGGACGATGTATAGTGCGATGTATGGCCGATCGGATGATCCGAAAGCAGGTGTATCTCGAAGCTCGTCAGGATCGCCTTCTCAAGGCGCGTGCCCGACAGCTCGGAGTCACGGAGGCCGAGCTCATCCGGCAAAGCCTCCAGCAGACACTCGATGCTCCGGCGATTCCGGCGCGACCAAGCGCGGAAGCATGGGCGGCATTCATGCGCTCCGTGCAACGTCGAAGGCGGATGAAGGTACCGCAGAAATCGCGCACCTGGACGCGCGACGAGCTCTATGACCGGCCGCGCGCTTTTCGATAGCAATATTCTCGTCTACACGCTCGACGCTGGAGCGGCCGTCAAGCAGACGCGCTCCGCTGAAGTTCTCGACGGCTTCGTGCACACCGGCCGGGGCGTCCTCTCCACCCAGGTCCTCGGTGAGTTCTTTCGCGTCGTGACGCAGAAGCTCACCAACCCGCTGACTCCGGTCGAGGCGTACATCGAGATGGAGCGCCTGGTGGCCGCGTGGCTCGTGCTTCCAGTCACAGCGGTCGTTGTGGTCGAAGCCGCCCGGGGTGTGCGTGACCACGGCCTGTCGTACTGGGACAGTCAGCTCTGGGCGACCGCGCGCCTGAATCAGGTCGAGACGATCGTGACCGAAGATTTCCAGGACGGCCGCGTGCTCGAGGGTGTCCGGTTCGTGAATCCATACTCGCCGTCGTTCGACCTGGCCGCGCTGATCGGTGAGTGACTCTCAGGCTCCGCCAGGCGCAACGGCCGGCGTCCGCACGTGCTCGGGTCGAATGCCGAGGCCGACGAGACGAGCCGGGATCCGCCGCAAGACGGGAAAGAGGGTGAACAATCGGATTGCCAGCGGCGGCTTCACCGGTCGGACGGTATCCCCCAGCACCCGCGCGATGACGCGCCGCTGAAGCGCGACCTGGAGCCACTGGGTCACGCGCGTCGGCAGCTCGCGTCGCGTCTGGATGCGGCGCAGGTGATCGATGGTCATCTGTCGCTCGCCGAGCGGCCCGGCCAGGATGTTCGCGGCCGCGACCGCGTCCTGGATCGCGAGGTTGATCCCGACCCCGCCGATCGGCGACATCGCGTGGGCCGCGTCGCCGATGCACACGAGCCCGGGGCGGTACCATCGTTCCAGCCGATCGACGCGTACCGTGAGAAGCTTCACGTCGTCCCAGCTCCGGATTTCTCCGACGCGCTCGCGCGCGTACGGCGCGAGACGGGCCACGCTTTCGCGGAACGACTCGAGGCCGCGCCGCTGCAGCTCCTCGAGCGTACCCTTCGAGATGACGTAGCCGCACTGCCAGTAGTCGCCGCGATTGATGCTGACGAAGATCCGTCCGGTGTCGAACCGGCCCATGATCTGATCCGGATCGCCGGGTGAGCGCGACAGCCGGAACCAGAGGACGTCCATCGGCGCGCCGAGGTCCCTCACCGGCAACTTCGCGATCGTCCTGACGATGGAGTGCCGGCCGTCGGCGCCGACAATGAGATCTGCGCGAATCTCGGTTGGCCCGTCCGGCGTCGAGACACGGACGCCGACGATGCGTCCGCCCTCCTCGATCAGGTCGGTGACGTCGGCGCGCATGCGAAGTTCGAATGCCGGGAAGCGCCGGGCCTCCTCGGCGAGGAAATCGAGAAAGTCCCACTGCGGCATCATCGCGATGAAGCGGCAGCGCGTCGGTACATGACCGAAGTCCGCGAGCTGGACCCGGACGTCGCCAATCTGACCGCCGAGCGTGCGTACTTCCTGGTGTGGCAGGCGCAGCAGCCCGTCCAGCAATCCGAGCTCGTGCATGACCTCGAGCGTCGACGGGTGGATCGTGTCGCCGCGGAAATCCCGGAGGAAGTCGGCGTGCTTTTCGAGCACGAGCACCGGAATGCCGGCGCGCGCGAGCAGCAGTCCCAGCATCATCCCGGCCGGCCCGCCGCCGGCGATACAGCAGCGCGTCGAGATCGGATTCAGGTCCCGCTCCTCATGATTCATCCTCCTCTGTGAAGCGACGGGTGCTCGAGTCCCATTTCCCGGCGAAGCTTCGCGGCCGTCTCGCGGTCGAGCGCGACCGTATCGCCCTCGAGGACCAGAGCGGGAGACACATCGGCGAGCGCCCGGCGGATCGCGAAGACGGCCTGGCGGAGCCGCGCCCGACCGTCCCGCCGCGGCATCTCGCCCCACAGCAACGCCGCGAGCTTGTCCCGAGGATGAGTTACGCCGGCCAGAAAAGCGAGAAGGCCCTGCGACTTTCGCGTGGGCAGGATCAGCGGGAGCCCTGAGTCCAGGCGACCCGAGAAGCCGCCGAGCAGCGTCAGGGTCAGCCGCGCCATGGTGGTTCGACATTGCCATGAACGTTTTTTGAACGCGAGTCGGATAGTCTCTACGGCGTCGGGCGGAGCACTGCCGACGTATTCGCGAAATTCTCGGGGTTGGAGGGAGAATGATGACGGACCAGATGGGCATCACACCTCGACGGGTGTTGCAGGGGTCGATCGCGCTCGGCGGACTCACGATCGCGGCGCCGCTCGCCCCGGCGCTCGGTGCGGAGGAGATTCTGAAGTGGGGGCCGGGGCTGACGACGCCCTCGACCGTGGCCGGTCCGTTCTATCCCTTGCTGAGCAAGCCGGTCGATCGCGATGCGGACCTCACCGTGATCTCGGGCCGGAAGGACCGCGCGAAGGGGCCGGTGGTCCACGTGATGGGACGGGTCCTCAACCTGAAGGGCGATCCGGTCAAGGGCGTCCAGGTCGAAATCTGGCAAGCAAACGCCGCAGGACGCTACGACCATCCGGTCGACCCGAATCCCGCGCCGCTGGATCCGAATTTCCAGGGCTACGGCGTCGTCGTGACCGACGCCGAGGGCCGGTACCGGTTCAAGACGATCAAGCCCGGCGGCTACCCGCTCACGCAGAGCTCTTACCGGGCGCCCCACATCCATTTCGAGCTGACTGGCCGCATGGACCGGCATATCACCCAGATGTGGTTCCCCGGCGAGCTGCTCAACAGCCAGGATCAGCTCTTCACGGTGCTGAGCCCGCGAGCGCAGCAGAAGGTGACGTGCAAGCTGGAGGCGCCGACCGGCAGCATGGAGCCGGAGTCGCAGATCGCTCTCTGGGACATCGTCATTCCGAACGGTTGACGCTTTCGCGAGCGGGGCGGTCGAAGTCCGCCGTCGACGACTGGCGCATAATACGGCGCATGGCGACACCCCGCGAAGAGACGATCTCGGTCGGCGGCATCGACGTGCACGCATGGATCGGCGGACAGGGCCATCCGCTGCTGGTCCTCCACGGGGCGGGCGGCAATCGCGGATTCACCCGATGGATGCGGCAGGTCGGCGAGCACTTCACGGTGTGGGCGCCGACCCATCCGGGCTTCGGGCGCTCGGCGGACGCCGAGTGGATGGACGGCATCGACGACCTCGCGCGCTTCCATCTCTGGTTCATCGAGAAGGCCGGGCTCGGCCGGCCGCACGTGCTCGGCCACTCGATCGGCGGATGGACGGCGGCGGACATGGCGACCATGAGTCCGGGCTCGATCGACAAGCTCGTGCTGGTCGCGCCGGCGGGGCTCAAGCCGGAGACGGGAGAGATTCTCGACGTGTTCTATCACTCGCCCGCCGAGCTTCTCCCCATGACCGTCCACGATCCGAAGACCATTCCCGAATGGAACGAGCTCTACGGACGCCCGCCGACGCCGGCCGAGCAGGAGATCGCGCTGCGCAACCGCGAGATGACGGCGCGGCTGACGTGGAAACCGTACATGCACGACCCGCAGCTCGCGCACTTCCTGCCCCGCGTCGGCAATCCGGCGCTCGTCGTCTGGGGCCGCGAGGACCGCATCGTGCCGGTCGTGTGCGGCGAGCAGTATCGAACGCTGTTGCCGAGGGCGAGGCTCGCGGTGCTCGAGCGATGCGGGCATCTCCCGCCGATCGAGCAGCCCGACGAGTTCGCGCGGCTCGGGATCGAATTCCTGGAAGCTTCCTGAAAGGCGAGGTGACGTCGTGACGCGTGGGTTCGTCGCCGCCGCTGTGCTCGCGCTCGTGGCTTTTGTGAGCGAACCCGACGTCGCCGGCGCCGGCGGCTTCCGGCTCCTGTGGGGTGGTGAAGCGACGGTCGCCGACATCCACGCGGCGCTCCAGGCGAAGCAGATGACGTGTCGTCAGCTCGTCCAGATGTACCTGGACCGTATCGAGGCGTACGACAAGAAGGGCCCGACGCTCAACGCGATCGTCGTCGTCAACCCGAACGCGCTGGCGACGGCGGACGACCTCGACGCGCGCCTCGCGCGCTCCGGAATGGTCGGACCGCTCCACTGTGTTCCCGTGATCGTCAAGGACAACTACGACACCGCGGACCTTCCGACGACCGCCGGGTCGTTGAGTCTCAAGGGCTCGATTCCTCCGCGCGATGCCTTCCAGGTCCGGAAGATTCGGGAGGCCGGCGGCATCGTGCTGGTGAAGTCGCACATGGCCGAATACGCCTGGAGCCCGTTCGAGACCGTCGGCTCGATCATTCCGGGCTACACGCGCAATCCCTACGCGCTCGATCGCGTCACCGCGGGCTCGAGCGGCGGGACGGCGGCCGCGGTCGCCGCGAGCTTCGGCGCCGTCGGTCTCGGTACCGACACCGGCAACTCGATCCGCGGCCCGTCGTCGCACACCGCGCTGGCCGGCATCCGATCGACGATGGGACTGACGAGCCGCGACGGCATCGTGCCGCTCTTCCTGAATCGCGACATCGGTGGACCGATGGCGCGCACCGTCGCCGACGCCGTGAAGGTGTTCGACGTCATCGCCGGCCACGACCCGAACGATCCGGTCACGACCGCGGCGGGGGGCAAGCGCGCCGACAGCTATCTGAAGTTCCTCGATCGCGACGGGCTCAAAGGCGCGCGCATCGGCGTCGTGCGCCAGCTCTTCGCCGCGTCGGACACGGACCCGGACGTGCTGAAGCTCATGGAAGGCTCGCTGCGCGACATGAAGGCGCAGGGCGCGGAGATCGTCGACGGCGTGCAGATCGCGGAGATCGACCAGATCCCGCTGCCGCAGCTCTTCTGCAACCGGTTCAAGCACGACGTCAACGCGTATCTGGCGCGGCTCGGGCCGAACGCGCCGATCAAGAAGTTCGAGGACATCATGACGCCGCCGGGCCGGTTCCACCCGTCGATCGAGAAACGGATGGTCGACGCCGACGCCGAGCCGCCACCCGACCAGAATCCCAAGTGTCAGACGGCCGAGCAGAACGGCCGCCGTCTCGCCGAAGGCGTGCTCCGGGCGATGGACGCGGCGAAGCTCGACGCGCTCGTCTATCCGTCGTGGAACTACCCGCCGCGCCTCATCGGCGATCTGAACACGCCCCACGGCAACAACAGCAATCGCCTCTCACCCCCGACGGGATTTCCCGCGTTGACGGTGCCGATGGGCTTCGCGCGCGGGACGCTGCCCGCCGGCCTGCAGATCCTCGGCCGGCCGTGGAGCGAACCGACGCTCATCAAGATCGCGTACGCGTACGAGCAGGCGACGCGGCACCGCCGGCCGCCGGCGTCCACGCCGCCCCTGCCGGATCAACCATGATCGTCTCGACGTCGCGCATGGCTTCTGGAGAAGGCCAGTCATGAAGCTCTACTACTTCAGCGAGATGCCGCATCACGAGTATCCGGACGAGGAAGGCCTGAAGTACCCCTCGCTCCGCCTCGAGTTCCCGAACCGGTTCTTCGACCGTGAGAAGCCGACCAGGTCGGCTTCGACGGCCTCATGATCAACGAGCACCACTCGACGCCGTCGTGCGTGGACGTCGGCGTGAACATGACCGCCGCGGTGCTCGCGCGCACGACGCGCCGGGCGAAGATCCTTCTCCTCGGCAACATCCTGCCGATCGAGGACAACCCGGTCCGCATGGCCGAGCAGATCGCGATGGCGGACCTGATCTCCGGCGGCCGCGTGCTGTCCGGATTCGTGCGCGGCGTCGGCATCGAGACGTGGTGGTCGAACTCGAATCCGATCCACAACCGCGAGCGCTTCGAGGAGTGTCACGATCTGATCTTGAAATGCTGGACCGAGCCCGGTCCGTTCCGCTGGGAAGGCCAGCACTATCACTTCCGTCATGTGAACCCGTGGTGTCTGCCGCTCCAGCGGCCGCACCCGCCGATCTGGATCCCGGGCACCGCGAGCCCGGAGACCGCGCTCTGGGCCGGGCGACGCGGATACACGTACGTGCCGTTCCTGGTGCCGTTCGAGATCGCGCGCGAGCTGTTCGAGTTCTATCGCCAGGGCGCGGCCGAGGCCGGACGAACCGTCACGGACGACAACCTCGGCTTCCTGATCTGTGCGGTCACGGCGGATACGAAAGAGAAAGCGCTCGAGGCCGGCCGGCATTTCGTGTGGCGCATGGGACCGACGTTGCGCGGTCCCGTCGACTTCTTCGCGCCGGTCGGCATGCGGTCGCGCGCCGGCGCGCAGTTCGCGCTGAAGGCGCGGCCGCGCTCGCTGTCCACGATGAGCTACGAGGAATTGCTCGACGGCCACTTCATCGTCGCGGGCACGCCGGACGAAGTCGTCGACCGCTTCGCGCGCGTCCGCCGCGAGCTCGGCGTCGGTCACCTGCTCCTCGAAGCCCAGGAGTCGAGGATGGACCACCCGACGACCATGCGGTCGATCGAGCTGATGGGCGCAAAGGTCATTCCGGCGATGGCTGGCGTCTGATCAGCCGTCTGTGGAGCGTTGATATCGACGCGCGAGGCGGCGGGCGGCGGCGGGCGCGGCGCGGGACGGTCGGGGCGCGCTCTCCGGTCCTCGGTGTGACGAGCTGCGCTCGTCCACCTGCGGAGTCGGCGCGGCTCCGACCGTCCCGCACCGCGCCCGCCGCCGCCCGCCGTCGTCACGCGAGGGTATCGGCGGTCAGTCACCGCGTCTGGGGAGGGGAAACGTGAGCGCGAAAGTGATGGTGCTCGAGTTCGGGATGGGCGTGGACGTGCACGGGCTGGACGGGACGAAGGCCGCGTGCCGCGCGGTGTCGGACGCGATCCGGCACTCGAGCCTGCCGTTGTTCCGGGACGTGCGCGAGCGCGGTGGCAAGATGCTGGTCGACGTGACGGTCGGCGTGCCGGACCCCGGGAAAGTGGACGTCGACGCCGTCCGTCGCGAGCTGCCCCACGGTGAGGTGACGGTGCGTCCGGTGCCGGGCGGGCTACGCGTCCCGGGCAGCGATACGTTGATCGCGTGCGCGGCGATCACCGTCAGCATCGAGGAACCGAACCGGTCGTAACGATGGCCGCGACGCGCCGGCCACGACGCGCGCCGGCGTCACGGCCGAGGGCGACGGATGGGAAGCCGTCGCTCCGGTCGAGCATCCCGACAGGCTCGCCCCGTTCGTCCCCATCCTGGTTGCGGTCGGCGCCCTCGCGTTCACGCTCGCCTGCTGCAACATCATCGAGTACGACCTCTGGTGGCAGCTCCGGAACGGCCGGTGGATCGCCGAGCACGGCCCGCCCCGCACGGAAGTCTTCACCTACACGCGACAGGGAGCACCGTGGATCGACACCGAGTGGGGCGCCGAGCTCGTGCTCTATCTGGTGATGAAGGCCGGTGGAGCGCCGGCGATTCTCGTCCTGGTGGGCGCGATGGCGGCGGCAGCGGCGTGCGCTCTCGTTCTCGCGGCGCGGGAGGAGCGCACGGGGCCGGCGGCGGCCGGGCTGGCCGTCGGCGGTGGCCTCTTCCTCCTCCACTTTCGCCTGTTCCCGCGCGCCGAGATCTTCTCGTTCTTCCTGCTCTCGATCCTCGTTCTGCTTCTCGCCTCGTGGCGCCGCGGACGCCAGCGAGCGCTGTTCGCGATCCCGCCGCTGTTCCTCCTCTGGGGAAACCTCCATCCCGGAGTTCTTGCCGGCGGACTCGTCCTCTCGTGTCACGTCGTCGGCGAAGGCGTCGCCGCGTTCGTGCCGGCGGTGCGAAACGGCCCCCCAAGCGGCCCCTATGATGCCCGGCGCTTCGTTCGTCTTCTGGTGATCTCCGCCATCGCCGCGCTCGCGCTGCTCGCCAATCCCTACGGCTTCGGAGTTCTCTCCGAGGCGGTCAGGCTCTCGCGCGGGACGGTGAACCAGTACATCGCCGAGTGGGTGCCCCCGACGCACGCGTTCGTCACCAATCGTCCATCGGTTCAGGCGTATCGCGTCTGGACTGGACTCCTCGTCCTTTCGCTGCCGTTTTTCTGGTGGCGCCGCTGCCTCGGTGGCGTCCTTGCGGCGGCGGCTCTTCTGACCATGGCGATGCGGTCGGTTCGGTTCATCGCGGTCTACGGGGTCGTGACGGCGCCCCTGATGGCGGTCGCGCTGGAAGAGTGGTTGGGGCTGGCCCTCCGCCGCCGTGCGCGAGAGCTTCGGACCGTCACCGGCCTCGTGGTCGCGAGCCTGCTCGTCCTCGGCGTCGTCCCCGTGATCAACGGAAGCTTCTACCGATGGGAAGGAGAAGAGCGGCGCTTCGGGTTCGGCGTGGTGGAACGCGACTACCCGGGGCGAGCCGTCGCGTTCATGCGCGCGACGGACATCCGCGGGACGGTCTTCAACGAGTACCGCTGGGGAGGCTGGCTCGGGTGGACCGAAGGGATGCAGGTCTTCCAGGACGGCCGGACGATCGACGAGTCGCTCTTCTACGAGTCGACCACGATTCTCAACGCCAGTCCCGGCTTCGAGGCGATCCTGGATCGCTACGGGATCGACGTCTTGCTGCTGCGCTATCCCAAGGAGTCGTTCTCGAACCACGCGATCTTCCGGTGGCTCGCGACCGCGCCCGGCTGGGCGCTCGTCTTCTGGGACGACGACGCGCTCGTGTATCTCAAACGGGTTCCGCGCTTTGAACCCGTCATCGAGCGCTTCGCATATCGACGCCTGTCGCCGTTCGCGATCGCGACGTCGAAGGCCTTGCTGCTTCCGGACTGGGCGCGGCTGGAAACGGAGATCCGCCAGGTCAAGGAGTGGAGCCCGCGTTCCGGCGTCGTCCGTCAGATCGCCGGGCAGCTCTACGACATCGCCGGCATGCAGGATCGCGCGAAGGCGGAATTCCTGGAGGGCTACCGTCTCGAGCCGGGGAACGGCGTCTGGGAGTCGTTGCTCAGATCGGTGGGCGGCTGGCCCCCGGGATGAGCCCAGCTCCGTTCCTGGAAACAATTGAATCTTGATTCGAGTGTTTCAGGAACGCTCACGGCGGCATCAACTCTGTCCAGCTCCGCGCCTCCATGAACTGGCTCCAGCGACCGTAGAAGCCGCGCTGGTTGCTCTCGCTCGCATTCGCATTCGTGACGTCACAGATCACGCCGGGAAACGCGAGACCGTGGTCCTCGAAGCTCTGCGTCGCGCGGCCGAGGCCCATCTCGTAGTTGTAGGGGTACTGGCGTGCGATCGTGCCGCGACTGGCCGCGTGCGCGTAGTTCCAGTTCTCCATGTCGTCCTGCTCGGTGAGGCCCGACGGCCCGG
>QHRT01000504.1 GCA_003220195.1 Candidatus Rokuibacteriota bacterium
ATCTACGACGATCCGGCGTTCCTCGCCGGCTACCGAGGTCTCGAGCGCTTCGGCCAGGGCTGGGAGCGCGCCATGGAGCTTCGCGATCTCCTGGCGCTCCTGCCTGACGTCGCCGGTCGGCGCGTGCTGGACCTCGGATGCGGAGCCGGACAGCTCGCGCGACATCTCGCCGCGTCCGGCGCGGCCGAGGTGATCGGCGTCGACGTGTCCGAACAGATGCTGGCGCTGGCGCTCGCCGAATGGGCGCATCCGCGCGTCACGTACCATCGCGCCGCGATGGAGGAGCTCGCGTTTCCGCCCGCGCGGTTCGACCTCGTGATCAGCTCGCTCGCCTTGCATTACGTCGCGGACTACACGGGATTGATGCGGCGCATCGCTGAATGGCTCTCGCCTGGCGGCGTCCTCGTGTATTCGACCGAGCATCCGGTCTACACCGCGCGCCTTCCGTCGAACGGTTGGATTGTCGACCAGGCCGGCCGGCGAAGCTCCTGGAGTCTCGACCGTTACGCCGATGAAGGCGCCCGCGAAGAGACGTGGTTCGTCTCGGGGGTCCTGAAGGTCCACCGGACGTTCGCCACGTTGATCAACGGTCTCGTGGACGCCGGGCTCATCGTCGAGCGCGTCCTGGAGCCGGTGCCGAGCGACGAGTGGTTACAGGATCACCCGCAGTTCGCCGACGAGCGACGCCGGCCGATGTTCTTGCTCGCACGCGCCAGCAAGCCGTAAGTTCATCCGCCCCCCCCAGCGCCTGCCAGCCGTCATCCAAATTCCGATCCTGCCCGTAGCTGGGATGAAAGGAGGGCTGACGGTGAATCACACACACATCTTGATCGTTGCCGGTGCGGTCGTGCTGGGCGTCGCAGGCTTCTCCACCGCGGCCCCGACGCAGTCCGAGGTCGGCGTGCGCGTGTTTCAGTTTCGGCCCGGCCAGCTCGAAGTGAAGGCCGGCACAACCGTCACCTGGACCAACCAGGACGACATCACGCACACCGTGACGTCCGGCACGCCCGACCAGCGCGAGGGTCGCTTCGATCGACGGCTCGACGGCAAGGGCGCCACGACGACTGTCCAGTTCAAGGACCCCGGGGTCTATCCATACTTCTGCGATAAGCACCCCTCGATGCGCGGCGAAATCCGCGTCAATTGAGAGCTCGTGGAACTATCGACCGCTCCGCGTTCGAGAGTTCCCACGAACTGACCAACCCCAGGAGGCAAAGAACAATGCTCAAGGCAACGATGGTGAAGTCTGTCTGCACGCTCGCGGCCGTGGCGGTGCTCGCTACCGGGTGCTCGACGTCCATGGCGGGCCAGCCGATGGCCGGCACCGGATCGATGACGGCCACGTCCGCGACTCCGGCCTCAGCGCTCCGCACGGCGCTCAACGCGCTGCTTGGCGAGCACGTGATCCTCGCCGCGGCCGCGACGGGCGCCGCGCTCGACGGGCGCGACGCGGAATTCAAGGCCGCGGCGGCCGCGCTCGACGCGAACTCGGTCGACATCGCGAAGGCGATCGGCTCCGTCTACGGCGCGGACGCCGAGCAGGCGTTCCTGCCGCTGTGGCGACGTCACATCGGCTTCGCCGTCGACTACACGGTCGGCGTCGCGACGAAGGATCAGGCGAAGCAGCAGAAGGCGGTCGCAGACCTGATCGCGTACACCCAGGATTTCGGGGCCTTCCTGTCGTCGGCCAATCCGAATCTTCCCAAGTCGGTCGTCGCCGACCTGGTCAAGCATCACGTCGTCACCCTCAAGGACGTGATCGACGCGCAGGCGTCGAAGGACTCCGTGAAGGCGTACGCCGCCCAGCGCGCGGCGACCGCGCACATGAAGATGATCGCCGATCCGCTCGCGAGCGCGATCGTCACGCAGTTCCCGGACAAGTACTCCGGTCGCAGCGACACCGCCGCGGCTGGTCTGCGCACCGTCCTCAACGTCGCGCTGCGCGAGCACGTGTACCTCGCCGGCGCGGCGACCAGCGCCGCGCTCGGCGGGCGTGACTCGGAGTTCAAGGCGGCGGCCGGCGCGCTCGACGGCAACTCGGTGGACATCGCGGCCGCGATCGGCTCGGTCTACGGAAAGGACGCGGAGCAAGCGTTTCTGCCGCTCTGGCGCCGGCACATCGGCTTCTTCGTGGACTACACCGTCGGTGTGGCCACGAAGGACCAGCCAAAGCAGGACAAGGCCGTCAATGACCTCATCGGCTACACGCAGGACTTCGGAGCGTTCCTACAGTCGGCCAACCCGAACCTGCCGAAGCAGGTGGTGGCGGATCTCGTGAAGCACCATGTCGTTACGCTGAAGGACGTCGTCGATGCCCAGGCCAAGAAAGATCCGGCCCGGGCGTTCACGGCGATTCGCACCGCCGCCAGCCACATGCAGATGATCGCCGACCC
>QHRT01000505.1:0-268 GCA_003220195.1 Candidatus Rokuibacteriota bacterium
CCGTACACGGCCTCGATGACTCCGCGCCGGTCGATCGCCTGGCTGATCGCCTGGCGGATTTTCAGGTTGTCGAACGGCGGCTTCTGCGTGTTCACGAACAGATGATCGACGACACTGGTGCCGACCTGCGTCACCACGAGGTGGGGCGCGCCGCTTTTCAGCCGTTCGACCATCGGTTTCGTGGTGTCGCCGGGAAAGGCCACATCGACCCGTCCGACCTGGAGCGCGGCCGTGCCGAGTGCACGGTCGGCGATGATCGGATACCGGA
>QHRT01000505.1:301-2894 GCA_003220195.1 Candidatus Rokuibacteriota bacterium
CCATTCCTTGAGCTTGTAGGGTCCCGTCCCGATGCATCCCGTCCGGTAACTCGCCGGAGACACGTGCGCCGCATAGACCGGCGTGAACCCGGACGCGAGCATCATCAACAACGACGGCTGCGGACGCCTGAGCTTGAAGACGACCGTCTGCGGATCGACCGCCTCGACGGACTCGACGTTGGCATACCAGTCACGACGCGGGTTGATGCGCAGTCGCGCGGGCGCGTCGCGCGACTCCCGGAGCATGTCGAACGTCGCCTTGACGTCCTTCGCGCTGAACGGCGCGCCGTCGTGCCACCTGACGCCGGAGCGCAGGAAGAACACGAGGCTGCGGTAGTTGTCCTGCCACGACCACCGCTCGGCGAGCTCGCCGACGATGTGGTCCGCGCTGTGCGTGCTCACGAGGGGATCGAACAGGACAAGGTTGTTGAAGCACGGCATCGCGGGCCACATCGTCGAGATCGTCGACGTTTCGTTGATCGAGAATCCCTGCGGCAAGTCTTCCCGCAGCCGCGCGTTCAGCACGCCGCCGCTCTTCGGCGTCTGACCCTCGGAAGGAGACAGCGTGAAGAGCGCGACACCGAGCACCGCCCCCGCGACGAGACGAAGGCTACGCACGGCCGAGCAGCAGGCGCTCGATGTCCGCCAGCGCCGCGTCGGCGCGCGCGCGGACGGTCGCCTCGTCCAGGCTGCCGAACGGATGCGGCACGACCACGAACGGGTAATCGGGCATCCCGTTCAGTTCCGCCATCGCCTTCGCGGTCGGGACGAACGGCTCGGTCACCACGGCGACGGCCGGAATGCCTTGCTTCTCGAAATTGATCGCGTCGAGCACACTGCCCGACGAGCAGCTCCCTCAGTCGCCGATGGCGGTGACGACCGCGGTGCAGTGCTTCGCCAGCAGCGCCGCGTCGTCGGCCGGGGCGGGCGCGCTCGCGTTCGGCTTGGTGGCGCGCAGGAGCTCGCCGACGCCGTGACGGGCGCGCAGATGCTCGGCGACACGATCGAGGAACGCCATCCCGTGCGTCTTGCCGTTGGCGAGGAGTCCGATCGTCGCGCCGGAGAGCAGCGCCGGGCGAGCGGCCCCCGTCGCCGCGCGAGGCGGTGTCGCGCGCAGTGTGGGATCGAGGATGCGTGTCATGCCGGAACCTCCCCAGGAACTTCCTTGGTCACGAATGGAACGCTGCGGCCGCGGCTCCATGCCGGAAAGAACGCGCTGTGTCCGCCGGCTGCGCCGCCGCCGACGGACAACAACATGTCGTCGGGACCGAGTCCGCGATGGACGAAGATGCGCTCGTCACCGGGAAGGACGCGGGCGTGTGCGTCCGCCGCGTCGGGCCCGCGCTCCGCGCGATCCGACTCGGGACCGTAGAGCCAGCGCCGTGTGTCCGGGTTGACGAGGAACTGCGCTTCGATCTTCCCCGCGCGTTTCAGATCGGCGAGCGGACGCCGCGCGTGCTCGTAGAGCCAGGCCTGCGTGCGCGCTCTTGACCAGCCGGCGCGCTTCAGGTGCTGCGCATGCTCGGGCGCGAAGACGATCACGGACCGGCCGGGACTGAAGCTGCCGAGCGCCGCCATCGTGTCGGCGAACGCGACGAGCAGCGTCTCGGGCTCGCGCGCGGCGTGGACGAGCACGTTGTGATTGGACTCGGCGGCGAACACGGTCACCGTCGACTGCCCGGCGCGGAAGCCCCGCGAGACGTGCAGCGGCTCCCACGGGCTTGCGGCTTCGTGCTCGGCGAAGCAGAGCGTGTATTTCCCGGCCCAGCCCTGCGTCGATTGATCGAGCACACCCGGGCGACAGTCGAGGCAGTTCAGCAGCACGAGCCTGAGCGTGCGGCCGATCGTGGCGTTCGCCCGTATTCCCGGGCCGAACAGGTTACCGCCTCCGTGCAGACCGATCCGCTCGCGCACCGGACCGTTGACGATGACCATCAGCGCGGCGCCGCCGGTGCTCGTCGCGGGGCCGTGGAGCGTGAACTCCGGATCGCCGATGGCGATGAGCGCTGCCCCCACGACGGGGAAGTACTCCGGCTTGCATCCGGCCATGACGGCATTGATGGCGGCGTGCCACGCCGTGACGGTGCGATCGCGAACCGGCTCGTGCAGCAGCACCTCGTCGGCACGCCACGGCCCCGCGGCCAGCATGCGCTCGACCAGCGGCTCCGTCGGCGGCACCACGGGCAGCCCGTCCGTCCACTTCTGCGCGAAGCACGCTTCGATGGCCTGCCAGGCGTCGTCGACGTCGATGCCCGGGTGAGTGGTCGCCGGCATCACGCTCACGCGATGGCGCCGGTCCGGCGCAACGCCGCGATCTCGGCGTCGGCATAGCCGACGGATGTGAGTACTTCATCGGTGTGCTCGCCGACACGCGCCGGCGGCCGCTCGATCGACGGGCCGTCGTGCGCAAACGTGAACGCGGCGAGCGGGACGGTGACCGCCTTGCCGACGCCGGGAACGTCCTCGTGGCGATGCAGCACGCGACGGCTCTCGAGATGTGGATCGGCCAGCGCCTCGCGGAGCTCGCGGACGCGCGTCGCCGGGACGTGTCGCGACTGGAGATACGTCTCCCACTCGTCGGCGGTCTTCTCCT
>QHRT01000088.1 GCA_003220195.1 Candidatus Rokuibacteriota bacterium
TTCGTCCGCGGCGCGTTCATCGGCTTCTGGATGGGCTTCAAGCCGGGCGGGGCGACGCCGGCGTCGTTCATGAGCTACGCGTTCGCGAAGAGATTCTCGAAGCGCCCGGACCGCTTCGGCAAAGGCGAGCTCGAAGGCGTGGTCGCGCCCGAGACGGCGGCGCACGCCGCCGGCGTCGCCGCGATGCTGCCCATGATCACGCTCGGCATTCCCGGCTCCCCGACGGCCGCCGTCATGCTCGGCGGCCTCATCATCTGGGGATTGCAGCCCGGCCCGATGCTCTTCAAGGAGCAGCCGGACTTCGTGTGGGGTCTCATCGCCAGCATGTATACCGGCAACATCATCGGCGTGCTCATGGTGCTGGCGTTCGTGCCGTTCTTTGATCGACATCTGGTACATGCTGATCTTCGGCGTCGTCGGGTACGTGTTCAAGAAGCTCGACTATCCGCTGGCGCCCCTGGTGCTGGCGCTCGTGCTCGGCGACCTGGCCGAGAACGCGCTGCGGCAGAGCCTCATCATGTCGCAAGGCTCGTTCACCATCTTCGTGACCCGGCCGATCGCCGGGGTGATCACGGCGCTGGCGCTGTTCTTCTTCGCCCTGCCCGTCGTGACCCCATGGTGGCGCCGCGTGCGCGGGGTGCCGCCTGCCGCGACGCCGGCTCCACGCGAGACGTGACCGATCATGGAGGTCTTCGCCTCGCCCGGTTTCTGGCTCGGCCTGGGCGAGATCGCGTTCCTGAATCTCTTGCTCTCCGGTGACAACGCCCTGGTGATCGCGCTCGCGGTGCGCGCATTGCCGCGGCGCGAACGCGTCCTCGGTCAGGTCTGGGGCGCCGGCGGCGCCGTCGCGCTGCGCCTGGTGTTCGTCGGCGTGGTGACCTATCTGTTGCGAGTGCCGTTTCTGCAGTTCGTCGGCGGCCTCGCGCTGCTGTGGATCGCGTTCAAGCTCGTGCAGGCGCAGACGGGTGTCGAGCACGAGATCCGGCGTGGCGCGTCGCTGTGGGAAGCGATCTGGATCGTTCTGCTCGCCGATGTCACGATGAGCCTCGACAACGTGCTGGCCATCGCGGCCGCGGCGCACGGCGACATGCTGCTCATCATGTTCGGGATCGGACTGTCCTTGCCGATCGTGATGTGGGGCGCCGGGTTGCTCGCGCAGTTGATGAACCGGTTCGTGTGGATCGTGTGGCTCGGCGGCGGCATTCTCGGCAAAGTGGCCGGTGAGATGATGCTCGGCGACGCGCTCGTGGGCAGCTGGTTCGCCGACGTGACCCGGCCCCTGATGGTCCACTCGCGGCTGGGAACGGCGAGCCTGCATGCGATTCCGCTCGCGCTCGGCGTGATCGTCACTCTCGTGGGCTGGTGGCTGGCTCGGAGTGTCCCTCGCCGGCGCCGCAAGAAGGTGCTCGAGCATGTCTGACGACCCGGCGGCGTCCCGGCGTCGCTCCGAGTCTCCGCGCCCCGAGCGCTCCCCGCGCCGCGAGCCGACCGCGCGCCGCGAGCCGACCGCGCGCCGCGAGCCGACCCCGCGCCGCGAGCCTCCAATGACCGTCGAGCCCATCAAGTCGACGCGCATCTACGAGGAGATCGTTCGCCAGATCAAGTCGATGATCGCGGAGGGACGACTCAAGAGCGGCGATCAACTGCCGCCCGAGCGCGACCTGGCGGAGAAGTTTCTCGTGAGCCGCACCTCGGTCCGCGAGGCGTTCCGCGCCCTCGAGAGTCTGGGTCTGATCGAAATCCGGCCCGGCGAGGGCACGTTCGTCCATGAAGTCTCCGTCGAAAGCCTGATCCAGCCACTGGCGCTCGTGATGGCGTCCGGGCGGGAAGCGATCGGCGAGCTCTTCGAGGCGCGGCGGCTGCTCGAGCCGATCATCGCCGGCCTGGCGGCCACGCGCGCGACGAGAGACGAAGTCCAGGAGATGGAACGCATCCTGGAGGAGCAGGCGAAGGAGATCGGCCGCGGCCGAACCGGACTCGCGCAGGATGCCCAGTTCCATGCGGCCCTCGGGGCCGCCGCGCACAATCGCGCGATCACCCGCGTGCTCAGCACGCTGATCGATCTGCTCGCCCAGAGTCGCGAGGAGTCGCTCAGCACGCCCGGTCGCCCGGAGCGGTCTCATCAAGACCACCAGCGTGTGCTCGCCGCAATCGCGCGGCGCGATGAAGCCGGAGCGCGGCAGGCGATGCTCGACCATCTGGTTGCCGTGGAAGGCCTGGTCCTCGGCACCGCGAGCCGGCGTCGCTCGTCCCCGCGACGTCCCTCCACGAACTGAACGATTTGACGATGCGGCGCTCGATACGTATAGTGGAGCGACCATGACGCTCTCGATCACTTCGCGCGTGCTGGCGCTGGGGCTGATCAGCCTCACGCTGCCCGGCCTGTCCGGGGCATCCGCGCAGTAGCGTTCATCGGATGCCACGGGCAGGGAAAGCCCGTGGCGCCAGAAGACGGAACGTCCTCGACGGCCACGGGTTCTGCCCCGTGGCCGTTGTCGTTTCTGGACCCTGTTCGAGTTTCAGGCACTGGGGCCAGGCAGGAGGAGGAATGACCGCGAGGCGAGCCCGCATCGGCGACCGTGGCGGATTTGACACGGTTGCGCTCCATCCGATAGTCTTGAAAGACTTTTTCGGTCGCTCCCGCGGACAATTCGGAGAACCCTGCCCATGACGAAATACGTGTACTTCTTCGGTTCAGGAAGGGCGGAAGGCTCGTCGCTGATGAGGAATCTCCTCGGCGGCAAGGGATGTGAGCTGGCCGAGATGACCAATCTCGGTATCCCGGTGCCTCCGGGATTCACGGTCACCACGCAAGCCTGGGCCCACTACAACCGCACGGGCCGCGAGTGGCCCGAGGAGCTGTGGGACCAGATCCTCGAGAACCTGCGTCGTCTCGAAGGCGTCGCCGACGCATCGTTCGGGGATCCGAGAAAGCCGCTGCTGGTCTCGGTGCGGTCCGGCGCGCGCGTCTCGATGCCGGGGATGATGGAGACGATCCTGAACCTCGGGTTGAACGACGCGACGGTGGACGGCCTGGCCGCGCGCACCGGGAACGATCGGTTCGCCTGGGACTGCTACCGGCGGTTCGTCAGCATGTTCGCGGACGTCGTGCTCGACGTCCGTCGTGAGATCTTCGACGAGCACCTCGAAGCGGCGAAGAAGCGTCTCGGCGTCCGCACCGATCCCGAAGTTCCGGCCGCCGAATTGCGGAAGCTCACGGAGACGTACAAGGACCTGATCAACGAGCGGACCGGGCGGCCGTTTCCCCAGGACGTGCAGGAACAGCTCCGCCTCGCGATCAACGCGGTCTTCGACTCGTGGTTTGCCAAGAAGGCGACCGAGTACCGACGGATCCACGCCATTCCCGAAGACTGGGGGACCGCGGTCACCGTGATGTCGATGGTCTTCGGGAACCTCGGGGACACGTCGGGGACCGGCGTCGGCTTCACGCGCGACCCGCGGACGGGCGAGTCGAGGTTCTACGCCGAATTCCTCGCGAACGCGCAGGGCGAGGACGTCGTGGCCGGGATCCGCACGCCGCTGCCGATCGAGGCGCTGCGCGAGCGCATGCCGGCGATCTACGACGAGTTGCTCGCCATCGCCGATCGCCTGGAGCGGCATTACAAGGACATGCAGGACCTCGAGTTCACCGTGCAGGAAGGCACGCTCTACCTCTTGCAAACGCGCGCCGGCAAGCGATCGGCGCGCGCGGCGGTGCGCGTCGCGCGCGACCTCGTGCACGAGACCGTGATCGACCAGCACACCGCGCTGCTCCGGGTGAGACCTCAAGAGGTCAACGAAGCGATCCGTCCCGTATTCGAGGAGCGCGACAAGCAGGCGGCGATCGCGGCCGGCCGTCTGCTCGCCACCGGCCTCGCGGCCGCGCCCGGCGCGGCGGTAGGACAGGTCGTCTTCGATGCCGACAAGGCCGTCGAGTGGGCGAAGGCCGGTCAGGGTCAGGTGATTCTCGTGCGTCCGGAGACCTCGCCGGAAGACGTCGCCGGCATGTACGCCGCCGAGGGCATCGTCACGACGCGCGGCGGCCGCACATCGCACGCGGCGGTCGTCGCCGTCGGCATGGGCAAGGCGTGCGTCGTGGGCGCGAGCGACATCCTGGTCGATGAGGAGCGCCGGCTCTTCCAGGCCGGCGGCCGCGTGATCCGCGAGGGGGACGTGATCTCCGTCGACGGCGGCACCGGCGAGGTCATCCTCGACGCGGTGACGACCGTCGAGGGGAGCCTCGGTGACGAGGTGAAGGAACTCCTCGCGTGGGCGGATCGCTATCGCGCGGCGGACGTCGCCAGCGATCGCGGCCTCGGCGTCCGCGCCAACGCGGACACGCCCGACGACGCCGTGCGCGCTCGCGAGTTCGGCGCCGAAGGGATCGGGCTCGTGCGGACCGAGCACATGTTCTTCGCCGGCGACCGCATCCCGATCGTGCGCGAGATGATCATGGCGACGACCGACGCAACCGCGCGCCGGGCCGCGCTCACCAAGCTCTTGCCCTTCCAGCGCGACGACTTCGTCGGCATCTTTCGCGCGATGGACGGCCTGCCCGTCACGATCCGGCTGCTCGACCCGCCGCTCCACGAGTTCCTGCCGAACTGGCGCGAGTACAAGGAGATGGTCGAGAAGCGCAGCCGGCTCGAAGCGCTCGGGATGAACGTCGAGGAGCAGAAGCGGCTCGAGCACATCATCGCGGTCGTCGAGCGACTCCGGGAAGCCAATCCCATGCTCGGACACCGCGGCTGCCGTCTCGGGATCACGAATCCCGAGATCTACGGCATGCAGGTGCGCGCCATCATGGAAGCGGCGTGCACGGTCGCCGAGCAAGGCGTGCGGGTCATGCCCGAGATCATGATCCCGCTCACCGGAACCGTGGGCGAGATGAAGGAGACGTTCGCGCAGACCAAGCGCGTCGCCGACGGCGTGATCGCCGAGACCGGGATCTCCGTCAAGTACCTGGTCGGCACCATGATCGAGGTGCCGCGGGCCGCGTTGATCGCGAACAAGATCGCCGAGTACGCGGACTTCTTCTCGTTCGGCACCAACGACCTGACGCAGCTGACGTTCGGGTACAGCCGCGACGACGTGGCGAAGTTCCTGCCGAAGTACCTCGACATGGGTCTCCTGTCACACGACCCGTTTTCCACGCTCGATGCCGACGGCGTCGGAGAGCTGATCGAGATCGGCATCGATCGGGGGCGAAGCCTGCGCCCGGACCTCAAGATCGGGATTTGCGGCGAGCACGGCGGCGACGCCCAGTCGGTCGAGTTCTGTCATCGCGTCAAGATGAACTACGTGTCGTGCTCACCGTTCTTGATCCCCGGAGCCCGTCTCGCGGCGGCGCAGGCGCGGATCAAGGAACGCCAGGGCGGGGGCAGGGACCGTGCGTGACCGAATACCTCGGAGGATCTCGTGAGACACAGCGGTGCGCGCATCGTGCTGGAGTGCTTGAAGCGGGAAGGCGTGGACACGATCTTTGGACTTCCGGGCGGCGCGGTCCTGCCGATCTACGACGCGCTCTACGACTTCGAAGGGCTGCGCCACATCCTGGTGCGCCAGGAGGCCGCCGCCGGTCATGCGGCGGAAGGGTACGCGCGCACGACGGGCAAGGTCGGCGTCTGTCTGGTGACCTCGGGTCCCGCGGCGACGAATCTGGTGACGGCGCTCCAGGACGCCATGATGGATTCGATCCCGATCGTCGCCTTCACCGGCCAGGTGCCGACCCATCTGATCGGGAACGACGCGTTCCAGGAAGCCGACAACGTCGGCATCACGCGCCCGTGCACGAAGCACAACTTCCTGGTGAAGGACGGGAAGGATCTCGGTCCGACGATTCGCGAAGCGTTCCACCTCGCGAAGACGGGCCGGCCGGGACCGGTGCACGTCGACCTGCCGAAGGACATTCTCGTCAAAGAGACCGATCTCGTGTGGCCGGAGAAGGTCCACATGAGGTCGTACAACCCGACGTACGACGGGCATCCCGGGCAGATCAAGAAGGCCGCGCGCCTGATCGCGCGCGCGAGGAAGCCGGTGTTCTACGTCGGCGGCGGCGTCATCTCGTCCGACGCGGCGGCCGAGCTCCGGCAGCTCGCCGAGCTCACGCAGGTGCCGGTCACGACGACGCTGATGGGGCTCGGCGCGTTTCCCTCGGCCCACCCGCTCTCGATCGAGATGCTGGGCATGCACGGGACGTACTACGCGAACATGGCCGTGCACCACTCGGACGTGCTCGTCGCGATCGGCGCGCGCTTCGACGACCGCGTGACCGGCAAGGTCGACATGTTCGCGCCGCACGCCGAGATCGTCCACATCGACATCGATCCCTCGTCGATCTCGAAGAACATCAAGGTCGACATCCCGATCGTCGGCGACTGCCGGCGCGTGTTGAAGGCGTTGCTCGCCGCGGTGCGTGAGGAGCTGAAGGAGGAGATGCCTTCGGCCGTCCGGGAGGCGCGCAAGCAGTGGGCGGAGCAGATCGTGGAGTGGCGAGAGAAGGCGCCGCTCGCCTACGAGTGGAGCGACGACGTCATCAAGCCGCAATACGTGGTCCAGGAGATCTCGAACCTCACGCAGGGCGAGGCGTTCATCGTGACCGGCGTCGGTCAGCACCAGATGTGGGCGGCGCAGTACTACAAGTTCAAGCATCCACGGCACTGGTGCACGTCGGGCGGGCTCGGCACGATGGGCTACGGGCTGCCGACCGCGATGGGCGTGCAGGCCGCCAACCCGGGCAAGCTCGTCATCAACATCGACGGCGACGGCTCGTTCCAGATGAACAGCCAGGAGCTGGCGACCTGCTTCACCGAGGGCCTGCCGGTCAAGACCGTCATCATCAACAACAGCGGGCACGGCATGGTGCGGCAGTGGCAGCGCATCATCTACAAGGAGCGCTACTGCGCCATCGATCTTCCGGGCATTCCCGACTGGGTCAAGCTCGCCGAGGCGTACGGGTGCGTCGGACTCCGCGTCACCAAGCCGAGCGAGGTCGTGCTGGCGCTCGAGAAGATGCTCAGTACGCCGGCGCCGGTCATTCTTGACGTGTGTGTCGACAAGGACGAGTGCGTCTTCCCGATGGTGCCGGCCGGCGGCGCGAATACCGACATGATCCTGGCGCTGCCGACACGCGAGGTGAAGGACAAGGCCGCGAAGTCGCAGACGGGATTCTGAGGCCATGCAAAACGGGAACAGCGAACCGCGGAAGCACACGATCTCGATCCAGGTCGAGAACAAGTTCGGCGTGCTGTCGCGCGTCGCCGGACTCTTCTCTGCGCGCGGCTACAACATCGAGAGCCTGTCGGTGGGCGAGACCATCGATCCCACGGTGTCGCGGATGACGATCGTCGTCCACGGCGACGAGTTCGTGATCGAGCAGGTGATGAAGCAGCTGCACAAGCTGGTCGACGTCATCAAGGTCTCCGATCTCACGGACGACAATCACGTCGAGCGCGAGCTGGTACTGGTGCGCGTCAACGCCGAGCCCCAGCACCGCGCCGAGATCCTGCGCGTCGGCGACATCTTCCGCGCCAAGGTCATCGACGTGACGCCGGTCTCGTACACGCTCGAGGCCACCGGCGACGAGGGAAAGATCGAGGCGATGATCGAGCTCCTGAAGCCGATGGGCATCCAGGAGCTCGTGCGCACCGGGAAGGTCGCGATCGCGCGCGGCCCCAAGACGAGAGCGAGAAAAGTCGTGGAGGCATCGAAACGGCCGCGGGTCTCGGACGATCCGCGTGTGGTCGGATTCGCCGATTGATGACATGGGGGGCCTCGACGGGCCCCCCAAGCCCCCCGCACGTTCGGCGGGCGCCGGGGAACCCGGCGCCCGCCTCGAACACGGGAGTGCAGAAGGGAAGGACAAAGCGCTATGCCCGCCAAGATCTACTACGACCAGGACGCCGACCTCGGCCTGCTGAAGGGCAAGACGATCGCGATCATCGGCTATGGCAGCCAGGGTCACGCGCACGCGCTCAACCTCAAAGATTCCGGGCAGAACGTGGTCGTCGGCCTCTACAAGGGATCCAAGGGCTGGGCGCGCGCCGAGAAGGAAGGCCTGCGCGTGGCGACCGTCAGCGACGCGGCGAAGATCGCCGACGTCGTGATGATCCTCCTGCCCGATCAGACCCAGCGTCACGTGTTCGAGACCGAGATCAAGAGCGGTCTCGCGCGGGGCAACATGGTGATGTTCGCCCACGGCTTCAACATCCACTTCAATCAGGTCGTCCCGCCGCCGGACGTGGACGTGACGATGATCGCGCCGAAGGCGCCTGGTCACGTGATGCGCGATCTGTTCACGCAAGGGCCCGGCGTGCCGGCGTTGCTCGCGGTCCAGCAGGACGTCACCGGCAAGGCGAAGGAGATGGCGCTCGCCTACGGGCGCGGCGTCGGCTGCACGCGCGCCGGCGTGATCGAGACGACGTTCAAGGAAGAGACCGAGACGGACCTCTTCGGCGAGCAGACGACGCTCTGCGGCGGGATCTCGCACCTGATCAAGGCGGCGTTCGAGACGCTGGTCGAAGCCGGCTATCAGCCGGAGGTCGCGTACTTCGAGTGCATGCACGAGATGAAGCTCATCGTCGACCTCTTCTATCAGGGCGGGCTCGCGTACATGCGCTACTCCGTCTCCGATACGGCGGAGTACGGGGATTACACGCGCGGCCCCCGCGTGGTCAGCGACGAGACGAAGGTCGAGATGAAGAAGATCCTCGGCGAGATCCAGTCCGGGCAGTTCGCGCGCGAGTGGGTGCTCGAGAACCAGGCGAACCGGGCGCAGTTCCTCGCGATGCGTAAACGGGACGCCGACCACCAGATCGAAGAAGTCGGCAAGAGGCTGCGCGCGATGATGGCGTGGATCCAGCCGCCGCGCGAGTGATGGCTGGAGTGCGTCTTCCCATCGCCCGCGAGGGCTGGCCGTTCATCCTGGTGCCGGCGGCGATCGCGGCCGGGCTCGCGATGGCCGGCCGCCGCCGGTGGGCCGCAGCGTTCGCGGTGGCGTCCGCGGCGTCGGCGGGATTCTTCCGCGATCCCGAACGCGCAGTGCCCAGGGTCGCGCACGCCGCGCTCTCGCCGGCGGATGGCCGGGTGACGGAGATCTCGGACGCGGTGGATCCGTTCGTCGGTCCGGCGATCCGCGTCGCGATCTTTCTCTCGCCGCTCGACGTCCACGTGAACCGTTCGCCGATCGCGGGCCTGGTCGTGAGTACCACGTACGAGCGCGGGGCCTTCGCTCCGGCCTATCGACCGACGGCCGGGGAGACGAACGAACGGTGCACGACCCACATCCAGGGCGAATTCGCGCGCGTGACCGTCGTGCAGATCGCCGGGATCGCCGCGCGGCGCATCGTCTGCCGGGTGACGGCGGGCGACAAGCTCGAGGCGGGAGAGCGCATCGGCATGATCCGCTTCGGCTCGCGGACCGACTGCCTCCTGCCTCGTGGAACGCGGCTCAGGGTGCGCGTCGGCGACCGCGCCCGGGGTGGCGTGACTCTCCTGGGAGATCTTCCATGATCCTCGGAGATCTCCCATGATCCGCCGGCATCCGAAGGGCGCCCGGCGGAAGCGCTGGCAGGAGCTCCGCGAGCGACGGGGGCAGGGGATCTTCCTGCTCCCGAGCCTGCTCACGACGGGCAACCTCTTCTGTGGCTTCTTCGCGCTCCTGCTGACCGTGGAGCTCCGCTACGCCGAAGCGGCGCTCGCCATCTACGTCGCGATGGTGATGGATCTGCTCGACGGGCGCGTCGCACGACTCATGCGCGCCACGAGCCAGTTCGGCCTTGAGTTCGACTCGCTGGCCGACGTCGTCTCGTTCTGCGTGGCGCCCGCGTTCCTCGCCTATACCTTCGCGCTGTCGCAGCTCGGCCGTCCGGCGTGGTTCGGCGCGTTCCTCTTCGTGATCTGCGGCGCGTTGCGACTCGCGCGGTTCAACGTGCACACCGGCTCGAGCGATCGCCGGTTCTTCACCGGGCTGTCGACGCCGGCGGCCGCGGGCGTCATCGCGTCGACGGTGGTGGTGTGGTCGCACGCGGAGCCCTCGCGGTTTCTCTTCACCGCGATCGCGGTCGGCACGTACGTCACCGCGCTGTTGATGGTGTCGACCGTCAGGTACTGGAGCTTCAAGGAAATCGATTTCGCGCGAAGGCATCCGGCGCCGACCCTGCTGGTCGTGGTGCTCGGCGTGATGATCGTGGCCACCAATCACGAGCTGTTCCTGTTCCTGATCGCGGTCGGCTACGCGCTCTCGGGTCCGGTGCGGCGCCTCATCGTCGG
>QHRT01000502.1 GCA_003220195.1 Candidatus Rokuibacteriota bacterium
CTGGCGTTCGCCACCGCCTCGGGGAATTCCGCTTCCTCGGTCTGGAGGTCGGCCACGTGGATGGTCCGACGCGCGAGCACCGTTCGCCCTCCGACCGTTCCGCGAACGACCGGGAGCGAGAACTCGCCCACCACGCCACCGGCGATCGGGCCGTGATGCGCGGCGAGCACCAGTCGATCGCCGTCCAGGCGCAAGATGTCGCAGTCGAACGACCGGCAGAGCCGCGCGGCGCTCTCCGCCACGGCGTCCAGCACGGGCTGGACGTCGGTCGGCGAGCTCGAGATCACGCGCAGGATCTCGCTGGTCGCGGTCTGCTGCTCCAGGGCCTCGGTGAGGTTCGCGTTCTTCTGCTGGAGCTCGGTCAGCAGCCGCGCGTTCTCGAGGGCGATGACGGCCTGATCGGCAAACGTCTGGAGCAGCTCGATCTCGCCCGGCGTGAATCCGCCGGCCGGCTCGCGCGTGACGCCGATGGCCCCGACGACGTCGTTGTCGCGCAGCATCGGGACCGCGACGACGGAGCGGAAGCCGCGTGCGCGGGCTTCGTCGGGAAATCGCGAACTCCACGCGACGTCCGTGTCCGCGTCGACGACGTGCTGCACGGCGCCGGTCAAGACCGCGCGGCCCGGCGGATAGTCGTCGGTCGGAGGATGGGGCGCCTTCAGCTCTCCCCTGAAGGGTACGCTGCCCGGGGCCCCGCCTCGCGCCGCTGCCAGGCGCATGAGCCCGTCCTGGTGCTGGAACACCGTGGTCGACCAGGCGCCGAACAGCTGCATGGCGCTGTCGGCGATGGCCTCGAACACCGGCTGAACGTCCGATGGAGCGCGCGAGATCAGCCCGAGAATCGCGCTCGTCGCGGTCTGTTCTTCTTGCGCTTGCGCGAGCGCGGCCTCGAGACGGGCGCGCGTCGCACGCTCCTCGGCGAGCGCCTGATGCAACGCCTCGATTTGCGCCACGAGCTCGGCCTTCGTCGACCTTCCGGAGACGCGTCGCTCGATGGTCAGGCCTCCTTCTCGCCCTGCCCGACGAACCAGCTCGCGCGGTTGGCGAAGAGGACGTTGAACGTCGTGAGGCTGCCGTAACAGCGCGTGATGTAGCCCTGCAGCTCGAGCTTCTCTTCGCCGGAGAGCGTCGGATGGCTGTTGATCTTCTGCTCCAGCACGCGAAGCCGGTCGCGGACCCCGATCAGCTTCTTGAGGAACATCTCGATCGGCACGTCCTTCGGCTGCGTGTCGTCGCGGCCGGGGACGAGTCGCAACGTGCCGCCGACCCATCGCCGGCCGAGTTCGAGATCCACGTCGAGCCAGCCGTGGTCGCCGAGCACCTCGCGCACCGCCTGAGCGATCCGGGACAGTTCGGGATCGCCGCCGGCCGCCTCAGCTTCCAGGCCCGTGAAGTCGAACGCCACGCTCTTCGCGTCGCCGCCCGGGAACAGGATGATGTAGCGGTCGCGCTCGTAGGCGGCGACGCGCCCGCGTCCGAAATCGCGATGCCGGACGATCGCGCCGAGCGCGAACTTCGGCCGAGTGGTCAGAGGGGCTTCATCGCTCATCACGTCTCCTTCGCTCACTCTGGCGTCCACTCCGGATACGTCTGCGGTGAGAGCTGATCGGCCGTGCGTCCCGCCCAGTCGGACTTCGCCATGCGCGGCCACATGCGGTCGCCACCCGCCTGCAGCCCGGTGAAGATGCGATCCTCATCTGCGGCCAGCACCGTGCCCTGGTCCACGACGAGTCGCCCGTTCACGTACACGCGGTCCACGTCCTCGGCGGTCGCGTTGTAGACGATGTTCTTCACGGGATCGCGGAGCGGCGTCATCCCCCACGATCGCGTCTTCCAGAGCACGAGATCGGCTCTGGCACCCGGCGCGATCCGGCCGAGGTCCTCGCGGCCGAGCGCCCGCGCCCCGCCGAGGGTGGCCGCGTCGAATGCGTCCGCGGCGGTCGTCGCTTCCGTGTCGCGCTCGGCGATCTTCGAGCAGACCGCGGCCCATCGCATCGCGTCGATGACCGATTGCGGATTCGTGTCGGTGCCGAGCGACATGTTGATGCCGGCCTGTTTGTAGCGCGCGAACGACTCCATGATGACGCCCCGCCGCGCGAAGACCCACACCGCGTGGGCCACCGAGCAGCCCGCATCGCCCATGATCGCGACGTCGCCCGCCGGGTAGTTCGTCCAGGACGACCCGCCGGCGATGATCGCGTGCCCCAGCACGACGTTCGGTCCGAGGACGCCCAGCTCCGAGAGCCACGCGACCGGCGTCTTGCCGTGGCGCGCGAGCATCTCGTTGAATTCGACCACGGACTGCGAGGTGTGGAGCGTGAACGGCCGCTTCGTTTCGTCCGCCCACCTCTTCGCGGCGCGGAGCAGCTCCGGCGTGCAGGTGTCGACCTGCGCCGGCGACCAGCACCCGCGGACCAGATCGCCGTGCGCGCCGTCGTACTTCTGGAAGAATGTCACGGCGCGCTTCAGGCCGGCGTCCCCCGCCGTCTCGTCCCACTCCCACTGGACGCGCCTGCCGTCGCGCGTGAGCCACCGGCCGGAACGGAACGCGAGCCCCATGTAGACGCGCAGTCCGTAGTGCGCCGCGCGCTCGGCGACGTACTCCGCGTGTCCGCCGATCTCCAGCACCGTCGTGACGCCGCCGCGCAGAAGCTCCCCCATCGAGAAGTCGATACACGCCCGAGAGGCCTCGTCGTCCTGCGCCTCGCCGCGCACCGGCAGCATCTCGAAGAGTCCCGAGAACCAGAATTGCCGATTCCCCCGGTCCTCGAGGAACGACCGGTCGAGCGGCGAGCCGCCGCGGGCGTCGATCGTCTCGTCCACCGCGCCGTCGACGCGTTTGCCGACGTGGACGATGCGATCGCCTTCCAGGACGATGACGCCGTCGCGCAAGAGCCGATGGCTACGGCCGTCGAACGCGATGATGAGGCCGGCAGCGATCGCGACGCGGCTCATGCCAGCCCCTCGTTCGTGTTCATGCGCCTGCGGAAGCATCGCGCGCTTGACGAGCCGCGTGCATCAGGACCTCCGGCGTGTCCGGATTGACCGAGCAGTCAGGCGCGAGCAGGAGCCATCGCCCGCCGGTGTCGAGCAGCGCCGCGCTCACGCGCCGCCGATCTCGACCGGGGACATCGAGGTGATCGTCGGCTTCGCCGGGATCCCGCCCATCACCGCGCGGCCGGTGCGGCGCTGACCGTCGCTCAACGACCCAGGAGAACGCGGCCACCGGATAGTCGACGAACTCTCCGAAGTTCGTCGCGCCGCCGCAGACGTGCATGACGTTGAACGGCGCGCGCGACGCGGCGTCGAGGACGCGCAGGTCGTACGGCCGCTGGAAACGTTTGCACTCGTCGGCGCGCAGCAACTCGCGCGTGGCGAGATTCGTCGCGTAGAAGATCCCGTCGGCGCCGGCGTCGAGGCAGGCCTTGACGTACCCCGTCAGCGTCTCCGTGATCGCGTCGAGGGCCGTCTCGAGCGCGGTCGGGGTCGAGCGCGCGATCTCCAGCGCGCGGTCGCGCCCGCCTTCGAGGAGGAACGGGACGATCATCATCGGTGAAAACACGGTCCAGATGATCGGCGTGTCGGCGCCGACTCCGGCGCGGATGGCGCGCAGGGCTTCGAGCTGCTCGCCGAGCGCGCCGGTCAGGGGATCGGCTGGCTTCAATCTCGCCAGATCCGTCGCGCTCCCGAGCGGGGTTCGCGTGACCGTGTAGGCCGTCGCCCGCTCGCTGGACGGCCGGTACTCGAGCCCCCACATCTCCGCGAAGCCCTGCGCGCGCGACTGTGGCTTCAGATAATCCCAGTCGAACGTGCGGGCGAGCCGGAGCGTCTCGCCGCTCAGGCCCTTCGCCGAGTTCTCGGTCGCGAAGTTATGCATCCAGAACGCGAGCGGCACGCGATCGACATGCTCGCCGCGCAACGCGGCCATGACGCGCTGACGTCTGGTCATCGTCGTCGCCCTCACACCGATAGTCGTGGACGGGAGCAGATGCAGCCTCGCCCCACGCTAGAGTGACGCAGCCGGACTCCCACGTCTACCGGCTGAAAGCGCATCGTCGAAGATGGCGCGCGCGAGCTTCGGCAGGTCGGGGTCGCGCGCGCCCATGATGAGGACGGTGTCGCCGGGACGCGCCTCGTTCGCGACCCAGGCGCGCACCGCAGCGTGGTCGCGCGCGTACCCGCAGCGCATCGCGGCCGGCAGGTCGCCGGCGAGCATCCCCGACGAGACGTCCCTGGCCACCGTGCCGCCGGCGTAGAAGATCTCCGCGTAGCAGAACCGATCGCCGGGCCGAAGCAGCGCCGGCAGGAGGTCACGAAGCTCGGAGCGCATGAACCGCGCCGGACCGAAGCCGTGCGGCTGGAACACGGCGACCACGCGGCGCGCGCCGCCCTGCGCCGTCGTGATCGCGGCGCGCAGCTTTTCGGCGTTGTGAGCGTAGTCGTCGACCACACGGATCCCGGACGGCGTCGTGCCGACGACCTCGAAGCGGCGCGCCACGCCGGGAAAGCGTGACAACGAGCGAGCGATCGCCTGCGGCTCGAGACCGAGCGTGAGACCGACCATCGCCGCCGCGGCGGCATTGTCGAGGTTGTGGCGGCCGGGTTGCGGCACGTCGAGCGTCACCTCGCCTGACGGCAGCCGCAGGACGCCGCGGCCGCGATCGGGACCGGCGCTGACGATCTCGAATGGCACGTCGGCCAGGGGCGCGGCTCCGTACGAGCGCGCCTTCACGGCGCGGCCCAGCGTCGCGGCTTCGGCGCATCCCGCGTTG
>QHRT01000499.1 GCA_003220195.1 Candidatus Rokuibacteriota bacterium
ATTGCGCGGGAGCGTGTCCGCGAAGTCGACCGACGTCGGGCACTTGAAGTGCGCGAGACGTTTGCGAGCGTACTCGATGATGTCCTCGGGCGTTGCCGCGGATCCGGGCTCGCGAACGACGATCGCCTTCACGGTCTCGCCCCACTGCTCGTCGGGCACGCCGATGACCGCGACGTCGGCGATCCCGGGATGGCCGGCGAGCGCGTTCTCGACCTCGGCGGGATAGACGTTCTCGGCGCCGGTGATGATCATGTCCTTCACGCGATCGGTGAGGAACACGTAGCCGTCCTCGTCGACGTAGCCGGCGTCGCCGGTCCTGAGCCAGCCGTCCGGCGTGATCGTGTGCGCGGTCTCGTCGGGGCGATTCCAGTAGCCCTTGAAGTTCTGGATGGAGCGCGTCCACAGCTCGCCGACGTCGCCCGGCCGACAATCCTGGCCGGTCGCAGGATCGACGATCCGCAGCTCGACCCACGGATATGGCTTGCCGGCCGAGCGCAAGAGGCGGGCGCGCGGCCCGCCGGGATCGTGGTCCTTCGCCGGCAACTCGGTGATCGCGCCCGTCGTCTCGGTGAGACCGTAGACCTGGATGAAGTCGCAGCGAAAGACCCTCATCGAGCGCAGCAGCACGTCGTCGGTGATCGGCGAGGCGCCGTAGGCGATGTTGCGGAGAGTCGAATAATCGAAGTCGGCCGCGCCGGGAATGGCGGAGAGCACCTGCAGCATCGCCGGCACGAACACCGTGTTGGTGATGCGATGCCGCGGAATGGCGGACAGAATTTCCTGGGGCACGAACTCGCGAAAGAGAATCGCGTGCCCGCCGGTCGCCATGCCCACGAGCGCCCAGCCGGAGCCGCCGATGTGGAAGACCGGCATCGCGACGCAGCTCACGGACGTCTCGTCGACCGCCCAGGCGCGGGCCACGGCGCCCAGCAGCGCGTCGAGATTCCGATTGGTCAGCATCGCGCCTTTCGGGAGCCCGGTCGTCCCGGACGTGTAGAGCTGCATCGCGACGTCGTCGGGCGCCGACGTCACGCCCGGATCCTCCGCTCGCTGCCGTCCGACCCAGTGCGCGTAGCTCTCGTATGCAGGATGCTCGCCGATCATGACGATCTTCTCGACGGACCGGAGCGACGGCGCCATCTCCGCGAGCTGTGCGGCGAACTCACCACCGACGACCAGCACGCGGACGTCCGCGTCGTCGACGATGTAGGCCATCTCCGCCGGGGCGAGCCGCCAGTTCACGGCGACGTTGATCGCGTTCAGCTTTCCGCCGCCGAAGAGCAGCTCGAAGTACTCGGGGCCGTTCTTGTCGATGAACCCGACGTGATCCTGCGCTCTGACGCCCGCGGCTGCGAGCGCCTGTGCCACCTGGCTCGAGCGCGCGTGCATCTCCGCATAGGTGATCACGCGATCGCCATACGTCAGCATGGGCCGGTGGCCGCGGTCACGGGCATGCCGGCGGATGGTCGCGGCGAGACTCCATCCCGGAACGGTCGTCGCGTCCTGCATGAATCACCTCCGTTCGTCGCCTCAATCGAGCCGCGGAGCGGGGTCGATTGAGCGCACGAACGCTCACCGAGTGAAGCGGTCCCTATGATACGTCGGCGTGCGGTATGCTGGCGGACGCCATGACCACGCACGTCACCTTCGGCATCTTCGACCACGTCGACCGGGGCAACGAACCTCTGCCGATGCTGTACGAGCACCGGCTGAGCTTCGTGGAAAAGGCCGAAGCGGCAGGGTTCCGCACGTATCACGTCGCCGAGCATCACGCGACGCCACTCGGGATGGCGCCGTCGCCCGGGCTGTTCCTGGCGGCTGTCGCACAGCGCACGCGCCGCCTGCGGTTCGGACCGCTCGTCTACCTGTTGCCGCTCTACTCGCCGCTCCGCCTGATCGAGGAGATCTCGATGCTCGACCAGATGAGCGGCGGGCGGTTCGAGCTGGGCGTCGGTCGCGGCATCTCACCGTACGAGCTCGCGTACTGCGGCGTGCCGTTTCTCGAAGCGCAGCAGATGTACGAGGAAGCGCTCGAGGTGATCCTGGCGGGGCTCCGTGGTGGCCCGCTTCGCCATCGCGGCCGGTACTACAACTATCTCGACGTGCCGATCGAGCTCGGTCCGGTGCAACAGCCTCATCCGCCGCTCTGGCAGGGCGTGACGAACGCGCGCGGCGCCGCCGACGCCGGCCGCCGCTCCGTGAACATCGTCAGCACGCTGCCCAGCACGGGAATCAAGACGCTGGTCGATAGCTACTTCGGATCGTGGACCGGTCGTGACGACGTGCGGCCCTTCGTGGGGGCGCAGCGCCACGTCTACGTCGCCGAGACCGATTCAGAGGCGATGGCGATCGCGCGTCCCGCGTACAAGCACTGGTACGACAACCTGACGAGTCTCTGGCGGAAGTTCAACACGGTGCCGATGCGCTTCGCGGATTCGCTCGAGCGCGCCGTCGAGATCGACGCCGCGATCGTCGGCTCCCCCGCCACCGTGCGGGCCGAGCTCGAGCGCCACGTGGCGACGAGCGGAGTCAATTACTTCGTGGGCCGCTTCGTGTACGGCGACCTTTCGCACGCGCACGCGCTCTCCTCGCTCGAGCTGTTCGCGCGTGAGGTGATGCCGCACTTCCGGCCGTCCACCGCCTGACCCAAACTCCCCGGCCTGCCCGTCACCGTGCTCGAGCGTGCACGCGTCGGCGCCGCCGCGTCCGGCGCAAGCGCCGCCGGGGTTCGTGTCATGGGCCGCGATTCAACCGAGCGCGCGCTCGCGCTCGAGAGTCTCCGGCGCTGGCCTGATCTCGATCGCGAGCTGGAAGGCGAGACCGGATATCGAAGAGGCGGCGGACTTCGCGTGGCGATCGACGAACGCGCGTGGTATGCCGCGCCGGAGTGGGTCGCGGAGCAGCGAGCGGACGGCGTGCCCGTCGAGCTGGTGGACGAATCAGCGGCACGAGCCCTTGTGCCCGGCATAGCTCCTGCCTGTGTCGGCGGTGTGTACTGCGCGATCGACGGCCAGGCCGCCGCCGTGCCGACCGTGCATGCGTTCGCGAACGCCGCACGACGGCTCGGGGCGCGGATCGAGGAAGGCATCGGAGCACGCGCGCTCGAGGTGGAGCAGGGTCGCGTCGTCGCGGTCGTGCGGACCGACGGCGGGCGAACCCCGTGCGACGTCGCGATCGTCGCGGCCGGAGCGTGGAGCGGGCTACTGCTGGGTCCACTCGGAATCGATCTTCCGCTTCGCGTCCGCGCCCTTCAAATGCTGCTCAGCGACCCCGCGCCGATGGCGCTCGCCCCCGTCGTCGGCTGCTTCGATCGCGGGTTGAGTCTGAAGCAGCTCGGCGATGGGGCCTATCTCATCGGAGGTGGGTGGCCCGCCAGGATCGCAGACGAGGCGGCGAACCGTTACGTGATCGAGGAGACGAGCGTGCGAGGGAGCCTCGACGTCGCGCGCGCCGTGTATCCACCGCTCGAGGACGCGACGCTCGCGCAGAGCTGGGCTGGCCTCGAAGCGTTCACGCCTGACGAGCTTCCGCTGCTCGGTCCGGTCTCCGGCATCGACGGACTCTTCGTCGCGGCGGGATTCTCCGGTCACGGCTTCGCGCTCGCTCCGGCCGTCGGCGACGTGCTCGCGCGGTTGGCGCTGGGCCGCGACGCGCGTCGGGATCTCTGGAGCGGACTCCACGCGGATCGGAAGTCACGCGCGAAACCGCGAGCGTGACGAGCTTCCTACCTCACCTCGAAGCCGTACAGCCGCGCGACGTTGTCCCGCGTGATGCGGCGGCGCACGTCGTCCGGGACGCCGGCGAACACGCGGCTGAGGAGCTTCTGGGATTGCGGGAACGTGCTCTCGGTGTGCGGATAGTCCGAGCCCCACATCATCTGGTCGACGCCGATCAGGTCGCGGTCGCGCATGCCGAGCGCGTCTTCCTGGAAGCTCAGGAACACGTTGCGGCGGAAGAAGTCGCTCGGTAGACCTTCCTTGAAGCGATACCACCACGGCCGTCGCGCGCGCTGCGTGTACGTGTAGTCGAGGCGGTCCAGGAAGAACGGCGCCCAGCCGAGCTCGTGCTCGACCGAACCGACGCGCAGCCGCGGAAACCGCTCGAACACTCCCGACAGGATCATGTGGGCGAGCGAGACCTTCATGTACCGATCCCAGGTCGCGATCAGGCCGGGCCGCGCGGTGCGGTTGTCCTCGTACGCGATACCCGGCGACGGCCGGAACGTCGCGATGTGGAGCGAGAGCGGCA
>QHRT01000089.1:0-348 GCA_003220195.1 Candidatus Rokuibacteriota bacterium
GACCCGGTCCGTCAGGAGGCGCCGCCGATCAACCGGGACTCGCCGTTCCCGGCGCCCGGAGGCAAGACGACCGATCCGACCGGGCGCACGATCACCGGCACCGCCGACCCTCAGCTCGAAGGGATGGATGCGGAGCGGGCGAACGACCCGGCATACGTCGCCGCGTACAAGAGCTGCATGCGGCAGGGCGGATTCTGACGCGCCGGGGGCGAGCGAAAGGAGGTGACAGATGGCCGAGGCATTCAGGCTCGACGATCAGATCCATCACCGCAGGGACTCGCACTGTCCGTCGTGCGCCGAAGGCTATCCGCGGCCGTGCACCTGCGGCGGGTTGCTCCACGCCGTTCC
>QHRT01000089.1:406-21085 GCA_003220195.1 Candidatus Rokuibacteriota bacterium
AGGAATGGCAGGTGGTCGCGGACCGCCGGGTTACGCGCCGCGGAAGTTCGGCCGGCGCTTCTCCAGCATCGCGCGCACGCCTTCGCGCGCGTCGTCGCTCTTGCGGGCGCGCCGCGCGAGCTCGTCGAGATCCGCGTGATCGAGGCGTTCGCGGAGCGAGATCGCGCGCTGCACCACCTGTTTCATCCCGGCGAGCGAGAGCGGCGCGTTCTCGGCGATCGAGCGCGCCATGTCGGCGGTGGCGCGCTCGATCTCGCTCGCCGGCACCACGCGATGCACCATCCCGATCTCGTAGGCGCGCCGCGCATCGACGGGGCGGCCGGTCAGGAGGATCTCGCGCGTGTGCGCGGGGCCGATGATTTCCACCAGCTTCTGCCCGAGCGGGAACGGCACGACCAGGCCGATGCGAACGAGCGGCATCGCGAAGCGCGCGTGGTCGGCGGCGATTCTGAGATCACAGTGGAGCGCCAGCTCGCAGCCTCCGGCGAACGCGTCGCCGTTCACCATCGCGATCGTCGCATGAGGTGACCGCTCGACGCGCTGGAACACGGTGATGACGTCGCTCTCCGGGTCCGCGCCGCGCGCCTGCTGCTGCCGCATCTCGGCGAGATCTCGCCCGGAGCAGAACGCCGTGCCGGCCCCGCGCAGGACCACGACGCGCAGGTCGCTGCGCGCGTCCAGCTCGTCGAATCTTGCGGTGAGCGCGTCCAGCATGGGCGTGTTGAGCGCGTTTCGTTTCTCCGGGCGGTTCAGCGTGATCGTCGCGACACCGTCTTCGACCGAGCACAGGACCTCGTCCGCCATGCTGTCTCCCGTCCGACTCGTCACTCGATCACGCTCGTCGCCCGCAGCAACACCTTCGGCGGGATCGCGATCTTCAACGTCCGGGCCGCTCGCTGATTGGCCACCGTGTCGAACTTGCCCGCCTGCTCCATCGGCAACTCGGAGGGCCTGGCGCCCTTGAAGATACGGTCCACGAAGCCGGCGGCGCGCCACCACACGTCCGGAAAGTCGATGCCGAATCCGAGGAGGCCGCCGGCGTCGGCGTATTCCCGGAAGCCGATGCTCGGCAGCCGATGTCGCTCGGCGAGCCCCGCCAGCCGCGCCGCTTGCGCGATGAAGAGCGCGTCCTCGTAGATCGCCAGGCCGTCCGCGCGCGCCTTCGTCATCTGGGCGAACGCGCCGTCGAAGTCGTCGACGCTCCGGGCCAGGACCTGCACGACCTCGACGTGAATGGTCTGCGCGATCTTTTTCACCGCGTCGTACGTCACGACGTTGCCGGGATTCGTCGCGTTCATCAACACCGCGACGCGCTTGATCCCCGGCGCCGCTTCTTTGAGTAGCTCGATGCGCTTGGTATTCACCTCGTGAAAAAAGAAGGCGGAGCCGGTCAGGTTGCCTCCCGGCCGTGCGAGGGTTTGCACGAGGCCGGTAGCGACGGGATCCCCGACGACGGCGGTGACGATGGGAATGCTGCTCGTCGCCGCCTTCGCCGCTTGGCTGCCGGGCGTGCCGTGCGTCAGGATGAGATCGACGTTGAGTGAGACCAGCTCCGCGGCCAGCGCGGGGAGACGCGCGTAGTCGCTCTCCGCCCAGCGGATCTCCATGGTGACCGTCTTGCCGTCGACGTAGCCGCGTTCGCGGAGCCCCGTGCGGAACGCGTCCAGGAAGGCGCCATGGGACCTGGGCGAGGTCGTTCCGAGAAAGCCGATGCGCCAGACCTTGCCCGGGGCTTGCGCCTCGCCGCCGAGCGGCGCGACGAACGGCATCAGCGCGATGAGGAGGATCGCCGCACGCATCCGGGTCGGCTTCAGCGTGGCCACGGCCGCACCTTTATCGCACAGTTCTCCCGGTTCATGTGAGGCGGTACGCTAGCCGGGCATGACAGAGCGCTGGGGCCTGACGATTCCGCTCGAAGGCATCACGCTCCCCGAGCATTGCGATCTGCTGCGCGAAGCCGAGGATCTCGGCTACACGGATTTCTGGTCGTACGAGGCGGAGGTCGATCCGTTCGTGCCGCTTGCCCTCGCGGCGACGGCGACACGACGAGCCACGCTCGGCACCGCGATCGTCGGCGCGTTCACGCGCGGGCCGGCGATCATCGCGGTCGGCGCCGCCGCGCTGGCGGAAGCCGCGCCCGGGCGCTTCTGTCTGGGCATCGGCGCGGGGTCGAACGTCACCGTCGAACGATGGAACGGCGGCCGTTTCGGCAAGCCGCTGACGCGGGTGACCGAGGTGGTCGAGGCCGTGCGTCAGGCGCTCGACGGCCAGGCGATGACGCTCGAGGGCAAGACGCTGAGTGTCTCCGGCTTCCGGCTCGGACGGCCGGTTCCGGCGCGCGTGCCGGTCTACGTCGCCGCGCTTCAAGAGAGAATGCTGCGGCAGGCGGTGCGCATTTCCGACGGCGTGATCATCAACTGGCTGTCCGCTTCCGACGTGAAACGCGTCGCCGCGGTCGTGCGCGAGGAAGCGCGGGCGGTCGGAAAGAACCCGGACGATGTCGAGGTCGTGTGCCGGATCTTCGTCTGCCCGACCGAGGACCCGGCGATGGCGCGCGACGCGTTTCGCCGCACGGTCACCGCGTATCTGAACGTGCCGGTCTACCGGAAATTTCACGAGTGGCTGGGGCGCGCCGAGATCCTGCGCGAGATGCACGATCGCTGGGATCGCGGCGACCGGCGGGGCGCGCTGGCGGCGGTCAGCGATCGAATCGTCGACGACCTCTGTGTGATCGGGACTCCGGACGAGTGCCGCGCGCACATCCGCGCGTATTGCGAGAGCGGCGTGACGGTACCGGTGCTGAAGCTGATCAATCTCGAGAGCGATCTCGGCCGGCGCGGCGCCGAGAGCGCGGCGATGGTGCGCGCGCTGCGCCCGGCGTAGCCGACGCCGACACAAGACTCCGCTGTATCTCTTCTTCGACACTTGAAGCTCATCCCGAACCGGCGTACAACGACTGCGCCGCGATGACGAACGGGGAATATCAACAGCTCGTCCAGTTCCTCGGGGAACAATTCGCCGCGATCGATCGGCGCTTTGCCGCCGTCGACCAACGGTTCGCTGCGATGGAGCGGCGCTTTGACGCTCTCGAACGCCGCGTCGAAGAAGGCTTTCGCGAAGTGCTCGGCCATCTCGACGCGATCTACCGGCGACTCGAGCGGCTGGAGCAGGAATATCACGCGATCGTCGAAGGCCTGGGCCGCATCGAGGGGATCCTCACGGACGAGCGAGGACGGCGCGAAGAGCTCGAACGTGGCCTCGCCGAGCTGAGAGAGCGCGTCGCGCTGCTTCAGGCTCGCATCGACGAGCTCGAGCGTCGACTGCGAGCCTGACACCAATCATCGGTTCGGGGTGACCCTCGAGTCACGGGCCGCGTGACGGCTCGGGCGTCTCGAGCGCTTCAAGTGCGGGATGACCTATTCGCCCACCGGTGCATCCCGTGCCAGCCTCACGGGATTCGTGACGCGAGCGCCGCGCAGAACGCCTCGAGATCGCGGAGATCTTTCGAGGCCATCTCATGCACCCGCCGCCAGTCGACGATTCCATACTGGTGCGCCACGAGGTTGCGCAGGCCCGAGGCGGAAGCCAGCCGCGACGCGAGTGGCCGCTCGATCACGCCGTGGTCGGCCAGGGAAATGAACATCGCGCCGAAAGTGTCCGGCACGGCCCAGCCTTCATCGGCCAGCCAGTGAGACGCCAGGTCGATGCAGGTCTGGATCGCCACGAAGAGATTCAGGATGGTGATTTCGCGCGCCGTGCGATCCTCGAGAAACGTTTCGACCGAGGCAGGAAGCACCGAGCGGATCCGAGCGGTGGCATCACGAACGGCCGCGATCCGGCCCGCGACCAGCGTCTTATCGACCACGCGCCGCCGCCCGCAGCACACCGGCCGCGCAGCGGTCCTCGATCGGCTTGAAATCGAGATACTCCAGGATCGCGCGAGCCTTTCGTGTCACCAGCGCCCGATGGTCGCGGTCGAGGATGACCGTGCCATCAGCGGATTCGAGGCGAGCCGCCAGACCTCCCAGCGCGTGCGCGTCTCGTGAGGCGCCCGCGCGAAGGCCCAGTGCCACGTCGATGTCACTGCCGGGACGGCCACGGCCTCGGGCCGTTGAGCCGAAGATCAGCGCGTAGGCGACATCCTCCTCGCTGGCGAGCACTCGGGCGACGTTCTCGATCACGGCGTCACGGTATCACGCGGGATCGCTCGATATGCGATGGCCGCTACCGTGAGCTCGTGGTCATCGCGTCTTGACCCTCCTGTGCGATGCGGTGATATCGACCCGGCGCGAGCGGGCCGTACGATCGCGCCGGCGCCCCGCACCACGAGATATTCGCGGTCACCGGCCCGGCGTAACCGGCCAGGCCGAAGAGCGCGCGGCGATCGTTCTGCGCCGAGAGCCCGTTCGCGATCGTGATCTCTCGCATCTGCTGTGCCGGCTTCCCGTCTTCGTCGTACCGGATCGTGATGCGGCTGCCGGCGGCGTCACGGTTGCAAGTGCGCCCGTCGCCGACGAGCTGGATGCCGATCCAGTGCCGGGCGGCCGTTGCCGGACCGTCGTGCAGCGTGTTCCGGTAGAGCGAGATCGGCGCGAACTGGTGCGTGATGATGAGGTCGAGCGCGCCGTCGTTGTCGAGATCGACGAGCGCGACGCCGCGCGAGTTGGTGTCCGCTTTCCACCCGAGCTGCGGCGCCACGTCGACGAACTGCCGGCGCGCGCGATCGCCCTGGCTCAGGTAGACGCGGTTCGCCTCCTTGCCGAAGATGCAGAAGCCGCGGAGATCGCCCCAGCGATCGACGTACGTGTGAATCTCCGGCGGCGAGCGCATCAGCTTCTCGTTCACGTACCAGTAGCTCGGACACTTCGCGAACTTCTTGTCGATCGTGTCGTCGACCATGCCGTTGGCCTGCACGATGTCGAGCCAGCCGTCGCCGTCGAGATCGCCGAGCGCCGCGCCCCAGCCGAAGCGCCGCTCGTTCAGGGCGCCCCGCCGCGTCGCCTCGTCGACGAAGCGCGGGCGAAAGGCATCGCGCGGATCCGGGTACGTCATCCACAGGAGACTGCCCTCGGCCTGCAACGGCACGTGGACGTTCGAGACGTAGACGTCGAGCCAGCCGTTCCTGTCGAGATCCCCTATCGATGCGTTCATGCCCTTGTAACTGTCTCGGCCGATCGTACCGAACATCGTGCCCTCGACGCGTACGAAACGTCGGCCCTGGTCGTTGAGGTACAGATCGTCGGGCCCGAAGTCGTTCGCGACATAGAGGTCTGGCCACCCGTCGTTGTTCAGGTCTCCTGCCGCGATCGCGAGGCTCCAGTGCGTCTCCGGCATGCCGAGCTTCACGATGTCTTGCCGCACGAATCGTCCGTCACCGAGGTTCCGGTAGAGCGCGTTCAGCCCGCCGTTTCGCGCGTTGTCCCAGCTCGCGTGCATGAAGCCGAGCATGCGCCGGTCGCCCGGGTACTCCGGTTGCGGAAGGCGAAATACGGTGAACGGCCGCGGCACCGGATACGCGGTGAGGTGGGTGGCGAACGCGTTGCCGACGATCAGATCGAGCCGGCCGTCGCGATCGTAATCGAAGAAGTTCGCCGCGATCGAGACCGCGTGGTCGGCGATGCCGGCCTCCGCGCTCACGTCCACGAACGTCGGCCGGCCGGTCTCGGTCAGCATGTTGCGGAGCAGGATGTTCTTGCCGTAGCCGACACCGAGAAAGAGGTCCTGGTCGCCGTCGTTGTCGTAGTCGACGAAGAGGGCGACGCCCGTGATCCCATGCGTGGCCGGGTCCGCGTTGATCCGGGCGAGCGCCGGGATCGGGATCCGCTCGAAGCGAAAACCGCCGAGGTTGCGGTAGAGAACGTTGCGGTCCTCCGGCCGCATCAGCGGATTCGTGACGAAGACGTCCAGCAGGCCGTCGTTGTCGAAGTCGCCGATCGCGACCGCGCTGCCCGCCGACAGGAGCCATTTCGCGAGATGCTGCACGCGCGGGTCGAGCTCCTGCCACACCGTTCCCAGCCGCGCGTCGATGCCCGAGCGCTCGGGCGGAATCGGCTCGAGCCGGAACGGGAGATCGTGGGCCTCGACCGACGGCGCCAGCACGTAGTGATAGGTCGCGAGCATCGCGGCGCCGAGGAGCAGCAGCACGAGAGCAGCGCGGATCACCGAGGGATGGAGCAGGCCTTCATCGAGCCAGCGGCGCAAGCCCTGGCGTGTGAGGCGTCGCACGTGCATGAACAGGAAGCGGGCCAGCGCGACTGTGAACGCGGCGTAGAAGAACGTGTAGACGCTCGAGAGCACGTGAAATCCGAAATCGACGACGACGAGCGCGAGGGCCGTCCCGACCTGCGCGCGGCGGCCGCGCGGCGACGTCTTCGGATCCGTGATCATGAAGAAGACGAAGAGAAAAAACGGCGCCGACGTGAGCGTGCCGAGCAGCAACGCTTCCGGCGGCAGATACCACCTCATGCCCCAGGCGCGGAGCGCGATCTGCACCAGGTAAAAGCCGAGGAACGACACGATCAGCAGGTTCCGGCCGATCCGGAAGACGAAGAGCGTCAGCGCCGCGGTGACGATGAAGACCGACATCGCGACGGTGCCGCCCCACTGGTACGCGGGCGCCGAGCTGATCAGATCTCGCGTCACGATGAGCGACAGCGCCACGCCGAACATCGACGGGTTGAAGACGTGCGCGCCCTCGTACGTCAGGAGGTACTTCGACCCGATCGTCAGGTATACGGGCAGAAAGAGCAGCCAGGAGTCGTGCGAGTAGTCGAGCAAGAGCGCGAGCGACAGCGAGCTGATGTAGGCGCTCAGCGGCACGATGAGCTTCCGCTCGCGCAGGACGACGTGGAGCGCCACGTCGAGCAGGCAGCCGGCCGCCACCGTCAGCGCGATGTCGCGCGGCCCGCGATTGAAGTGGAGCACCGTGCAGCCGAGCGCCGCGTACACCGTCAGGATCGCGGCGAAGGCCGTCCGCGGATCGCGGCGGGACGGGATGCTCCATGCCCACGCGACGGACGGCGCGGCGGATGCCGATCGCAGGAATGGCAGGCGCTCCAGCAGCACCCTGGTCGTCACGACGTCACCACGAAACCCGACCCGGGAAACCGAACAGCCGCTCGCGCCACGTCCAGAGAAACCAGCCGAGATGCGTGTACACCACGAGGTCCACCAGTCGCGTGAGCTGGTTGATGTGGCGGAAAGCCGCGGTCGGCGCCGCGAAGTAGACCGCGTCCTGATGGACGCGCATCCGGTAGAAGAGCGCGGCGAAGACGACCTCGGCCATGAACGTCGCCTGCACGACCTGCGTGTACGCGAGCACCGCGGCGTCGAAGTCGTTCGTCATCCCGGCCAGGACGGTGTCGGGGCGGCGTCGCAGTACTTCGATCAGGCCGATCGTCGCGAGATCGTGGGCGATGCCGTAGATGGGACTCCAGCCGAACGTCACGTAGATGAGCGGGAGCTCGACGAGACCGCGCACGACCATGCTGATGAGCAGGCCGGCGAGCACCAGCCGCACGTCGCGATGGAGATCGGGATGGAGCACGAGCGCGGCGGGCACGATCACCCACGCGGTGAGGACGTAGTTCAGCCAGAGAATCTTCTCCACGGACATCGGTCCGCCGACCTGGCCGGCGAAGTTCTGCCGACAGTAGAAGATCGTCGAGAACGCGGCGATGCCCGCCATCCCGAGGAGCAGGCCGCCTCCGATCACAGCGTGGCGAGCTCGACGTGAGGGACGCGCGCGTCGAGCACCCGATAGGCGGCGTCACCGTCCTCGAAGTGCACGGCGAAGAGCCGCCCGCGAAACGCCGAGCAGCGGTAGTCGGCGAGCGCGGCGCACAGCGGATCGCGCGCGTGAAGGCCGATCAGCAGATACGCGTCGCCGGCCGCGCGCGCGTCCTGGTAGATCCGGCGGAGCAGCGACCGAAAGACGTCGACGTCGTCGTCCGCGATCGCCAGGAACCCGGCGTAGCAGGCGTCGAGGTGCGCGCCTGGCGCGGGGAAGCGCGGCAACCCGAACGCCGGCGCGCCGAGATTGAAGAGCGGCCGGAGCGTCGCGAGCGCGCGCCCGTAGCCGACGACGCGCGTCTGCTTGAACCGTCGCTGATCCCAGCGTGCGAGCGTCCCGACGACGCGCCCGCCGCGGAGCGCAACGGCGAAGTCTTCCACGCGAAAATCGCGGAGCCGACTGTCGGCCGCACAGAAGTCCTCGATCGCGTAGACCGGCGCGAACTGCTTCGCCCGGCCGTGCTCGTTGAGGCACCCGACGATTGCGGGAACGAGCTCGGTGCAACCGCGAACGATCTCGACGCCGGCCTCGATCGCCGGCTTGAAGCCCGCGACGTTCAGGGCCGGCGACTCGAACACGCCGAGGTCGCGGTACGACGGCAGACCGGCGCGTCCGGTGGTAATTGTTTCGAGCGCGCGGCAATTGTCCGCGGCGATCGCGGTGAAGTAGAGCGGCGTCCGGCCGTCGCGATGCAGCTCGCGCAAGAGGCGGTAGCCGCGCGCGACGAGCGTGCCGCCGCGGTGCGTGGGCCGGAGCCGGAGATCGCTGAGATATCCAACGTCGCACGGCTCACCGTTGACGAACACCTTCTTGATCGTGCGGGTGCCGACGCCGATCACCTCTCCCGTCGTCGCGTCGCGCCCGAGCATGACCTGCGCGTCGCGCCCCTGCACGGTGACGGCGTGGAAGTACGAGGGCTCGCGCTCGAACGCGACGCGGATCGGGCCGTCCATCGGATTCGCGGCGAAGAGTCGCCGGAGCGGCGCGTCGTCGGCCGGCGTCGCGGGCTCGAACACGACGCGCGGCATCAGACGAGCTCGCCTCCCATCACGTCGGTCCAGCCGGGCACGGTGTGGAGATACGTCGGCTTCACGACGCCGGTGCGCTGGCCGAGCTCGGCGCACCGCGCGACGTACGTCTCGGCCGCGTTACGGCCGACACGGCATCCGCGGACGGGACCGAGCTGCCCGAGCGTGCGGCACCACGCATAGCTCGGATTCCGCGAGAGCTCTCCGTCGACCATCACGGTGAGCCGGCGCAGACGCGCCGGATCGAGGTCCGCCGCCCCGGCGAAGACCGTGTAGTGCGGCGGCGGTCCCCACTCGGGCGCCAGCATGAGGAACGGCGCGCCGAGGCCGAGCATGGACGCGGCGGTCTCGAGCGCGGTCCTGACGTGAGGCTCGGCGAGCTTTTCCCCGCAGAGATCGCTCACGTTTCCCGTTCGGCCGACGAACTCCACGAGCGGAGTGCGGCCGACGTGGCCGACGACACGGACCAGATCGCCGAGCGCGTAGCGATAGAGTCCGCCGCCCGTCGTCACGATCACCGTGTACGTCCGGCCTGGTTCGAGCTCGTGCACGAGCCGCGGCCGCGACGACGGCGCGTCGGGATCGCCGAACTCGTACACGTGCGACGTCACCGCGAGGGCGGCGCCCGGGTGGCCGACCAGCGGAATCGACACGACGCCTTCGGTCGCGAGCAGCCCCTTGCCCTGGATTTCGACGCCCGGAAATCGCGCGACCACTTCCGGAACGAAGCGCGCCGCCGCCGCGCTCGTCCAGCAGCTGATCAGGCGCAACCGCGGCCAGACATCCGATGGACGCAAGCTTCCGGTCTCGCGAAGCCGCGCGCGCAGCGCACCCGCACGGCGAGGATCCCGGCGAAGCCGGCTCTCGAGGCGCCGCGCGAGGATCGGATCGAGCGCCGCCGGAGCCGAGAGTCGTCCGCGCTCGATGTCGTCCACGATCGTCGGCGCCCACTCGTCGAGCGCGTCGATCAGCAGCGTGAGGAACGTCGGGTTCCACACGGACACGAACGTGAGATGCGGAGTGGCGGCCAGGAATCTGAGCGTGACGTAGCGGCTCGTCGCGACGTCGCCGATCTCGGCCAGCTCCGCCGGCGCCAGCATCAGGCGCGCGAGCGCCCACCGCGCGGCGCGGGGAAAGTACTCGATGTCGTGCTCGAGGCCGACACGGATTCCGCCGGCCGTGATCTCGCGGGCCGCCGCGGGCGGGCTCACCGACCAGTACGCGCCACCCGACGAGAGCCCAGGTCGATGAAGATGAAGGTCGATCATCCACGCGCCGAGCGCCTGCTGGAATTCGCGAAGCAGGCTCCGGGTGTACGGGATCAGCCTGGCTCCGCCGCTCGAGCCGCCCGTGGTCTCGAACGCCAGGACCGGCTCGGTCGTCAGCACGCGCGGGAGACCGGCGGCAATCGCCTCCGTCCATGGCGCGAGATCCGGCGGCGCCATGATCGGAAGCGCGTCCTGGTACTCCCGGATCGTTCCGATGCGGTCGAAGCCGGCGCAGGCGCTTCTCTTGCGCGGCGTCCGGCCGCTCGAGCGCCCGGCGAAACGCGAGATACGCGGGCGCCTGTGCGGCGAGCCACGCGGTGCCGAGCGCGGTGAAGCGGAGAAGATCCAGCATCACTACGATGCGGCGAGCAGCGCGCCCGACCCCTCGAGCAGCAGGCGCTGCGCCAGCCCTTTCATGTTCTCCGGCGCCAGCTCGGCGACGCAGACCAGCTCGTTGCCGCGCGCGTATCCGGGATTCTTCTCGAGAAAGAACCGCACGTGCGGGTGCTCGCGCCGATGGCGCGGCGTCTCGGCGATCGTCCGACGGAGATGTCCGTGAGAGTGCGCGAACCGGACGACGCCGGTCGCCGGATCGAAATGATCGGGATACTTCGCGCGCCCGAGCTCATCGATCAGCGCCGTCTCGAACGCCGGAGTCTCCACGCCGACGCACGGCCAGAAGCGGTGGAAGAAGAAGGGCAGGTAGAGATAGGTGCGATACCCCTTCGAGATCAGGAACCAGTAGAGACGGCGGGACGGATCGAGCGCGCGGAGCCGCCCCATGAAGTGCGCCCACGCGCGCACGAGCGCCTGTCCGCCCCAGCACTCGGGCGCAATGCCGGTGTCGCCGGAGAAGACGACGTTGAGCGGCTCGCCGTGGACGGACATCTGAAGTCGAAGGATCGTCGTGAATCCGCGGATCGCGCCGGAATCGACGTCCCGCAGTAGCAGCACCCAGTCCTTCTCCTCGAGGTCGTCGTGGAACGTCTTCTCGTCCACCCCCTCGTAGAGCTGGCGGAACACCCGGTACATCCCGGCGACGTCCTGCGCGGACAGGTCTTCGCGCGGCACGACGTTGCCGATCAACCGTCCACGATCCATTCGCGTTCTCCTGGCTCGCGGTCGAGGGCGCCGCGCGAGCCTTCGTGCGTGGTCAGAAGCGGATCGTCACGTCGTCGCTGACCGGAGATGCGCTGCGGCCGTCCGCGGCGGCCGTCCACAAGGCGCGGATGCCGCGCGCGAACAGATCCGTCTCGACCGTCGTGAAGCGGGCGCCGCCGAAGCGACGCAGCTGCGACGTCTGAAGCCCCAGGATCGCGACGTCCTGACGGATGATGAAGCGCGCCATCGGCTGGAACACGAGCCGCACCAGCGCGCCGAGGCGGCGGTAGCGGAACGTGATCACCGTGTAGACCAGCGTCTCGTGCTCGGAGACCGGCGTGCACTCGGAGGTGATGATGAAGTGACGGTTGGTCCGGAACGCGTAGTCGACGCGGCTCGTCGCCGGCAGCACGAACTGATCCGTGTGGCAGAGCGGTGTGCCGGCGGGGAAGAAGAGCGTCCGCACGACGCTCCGCGCGGGGCGCTCGTCGACGAACTCGGCGACGACGCGATCGTGGTGACGCTGCACGCGAGCGCGCACCTGGCGAGGATCGCGGGTGCGGAACCAGCCCCGGTGGACGAACACGGTGTGCGGGCAGTCGAGGAAGTTCTCGAGACACGCGAAGGCGCCGGCCGGAAACCGCGTCGTCATGCTGAACGTGGTCCATCCGCGCTCTCCCAGGTGGGGAAACCGCCGAAGTGGATCGCCGGGCTCGTCGCGCCCCATCCACACCCAGACGTAGCCGTCGCATTCGGCGGTCGGGTAGCGAGGGATCTCCGGCAACGCGACGCGCACGCCCGGATCGAGCGACGGAATCGCGACGCAGCGTCCGGCACCGTCGTAGCGCCAGCCGTGGTAGGGGCACTCGAGGCAGCCGCCGACGACCCGGCCGGCCGAGAGCTGCATGTTGCGGTGGAGGCAGCGATCCACGAGCGCGACCGCGCGATCGTCCTCGTCGCGGAACAGCACGATCGGCTCGTCGAAGATGGTGCGCGACACCGGACGCCGGGCGACCTCGCTCGAGGCGGCCGCGATGTACCAGGCGTCGCGCGGCGGCGCGAGCAGCGTCACGCGCGAGTGGTCCCGCGGCGCCGGCGCATCACGAGTCCGGTCACGGCCGCGCCGACGACGAGGCCCGCGAGGGCCCCGCCGCCTCCGAACAAAATTTCGAGCCAGCTTTTCTCGGCCGCCACGAACGGGTTGCCGAGCGGATCGAGCGAGCCGTGGCCGGCGACCGGTGTCCAGCGGCCGTCGCGCTTCTGGAGCACGAGCGTCCAGTTCCACGAGTAGCGATACTCGCGGCCCTTGTCGGTGGTGATCTGGTCGCTCGTCACGCCGCGCGCCACCGCGATGTCCCCGAAGAACCGCGTCGCCTCGGGATCGACCTTTGTCTCCCAGCGCCCGTTCCGGCCGATCAGGCCCCAGACCCAGTCCCAGAACTTCGCCATCGATTCCCGATTCGCGTTCTCGTTCGTGACGAGCGTCGCGACGAAGTCGGGCGCGAGCGCGTTCTGGAATTTCTTGAGGTCGCGCTGCCGCACGGCGTCTTCGAAGAGGCGCGCGAGCGCGCGCAGCTCGGCGTTGTCGGCGTCGGTGCCGGAGGTGAAGGTCTGCGCGGCGGCCGGCGGCGCCCAGAGCTGGAGCGCCAGGATGACGGGCACGAGCGTCCGGACGACGGCGACGGTGGCGATCGTCATGGAGTCACTCCTTTTTCGGACGCCGGCGTCCCGGCGAAGTTGTCGGTTCGGGTCGGAGCCGTCGACGCGGCGGCGTGACCGACGCGACCGGCGTGGTAGGCAATCACATAGGTGACGAGGCCGAGCGTCACCCCGGCCGCCATGTCGATCAGCGAATGCTGCTTCAGGAGCAGGATCGACGCGAGCAGCGTCGCCGCCCACACGGTGATGACGAGCGCGAGGCGCCGCCGCGCGATGCGCCCGGGCACCTGCGGCAGCACGTGCGCCCACGCGAGCAGCGAGTAGATCGTGTACGCCGCGTGCAGCGACGGCAGGTTGTTCAGGCGCGTATCCGACAGCACGAGCCCGAAGAGCCACGTGCTCGGCGTCGTGACCGGCGCGGGCATCTGGACGGGATAGAGGACGAAGCACGCGAACGCGACGGTCGTCAGCCCGAAGAAGCCCCAGACGTGGCGGGTGAGCTCCGCGCGGGACACGGCCAGCAACGGCGCCAGCGGCATGTAGAACGCGATCGAGAGATAGACGTAGATGGCGCTCTCCACGAACGGGATCCGCTGCTCGACCGCGGTGAGCGGCAGCGCATGCGCGGCGCCGGCGAGGTACCGCGGAATCACGACCCACCACGCGCACCAGAAGAGGGTGAGCGCCGATGTCACGGCGATCTTCTCTCTCGCGAGCACGCGGAGTCGGCTCGCGATCCACGTCAGGAGCCCGGTGCGTCGAGCCGGCGCGGCCGCTGGCGTCGTCGCTCGCGCCCGACGGCGACCGCCGCTCCATTCCTGGAACGGATGCAGCGCCAGCGTGGCGGGCGCGATCTCGCGGTCCGCGATCCGTGATCCCGGCGCGAGCGTCGACAGGCCGCCGACGTGCGCTTCCCGGCCGACGACGATCGGCGCGAGCACCAGCGTGAGCCGGTCCTGCTCGTCGCGCCTCATGGTGTGAGACGAAAGGCGAGCGCCGAGACCGATCACGGCGCGGTCGCCGATCTGGACGAGCGGACGGTCGACGACCGACACGCCCGGCGACCAGAACACCATGGCGCCGACCTGCGCGCCCCACAGTCGCAGCCACGCGGAATAGAGACCGGGGACGAGCCGGAGGAGCTCCTCGAGCCAGGGCAGTCGATTGAAGATCATCTGGAGCTGGCCGAGCGCCCACCAGCGGAGGAACGCCGGTGAGCCGAACGCGACCGTCGATTCCGTCAGAGCGCCGTCGCCCAGCATGCGCGCGAGCAGAGGTGGCACGAGGTAGAGCGCGGCGAGCGCGACGAGCGGAGTCCATCGGGACGCACCGAGAAGCCACGGCGCGACGAGCATCAGCGCGACGAACGCCGCGTGCAGCGGTGTGTAGAGGCCCATCGCGATCATCGCGACGACGGCCCGTCCTTCAGCGGACGACGACGCCGGCATACCGGTTCTCCACCCGGATCGTCGTGAGCCGCGGCCCGCGCCACATGCGGAGGTACGCGCGAAGCAGACTTCCCCTTTCGTATTCGATGCCGCGGAAGAGCGACGGCAGATATCGCCACGGGACGGTCGGATCGAGGTGGTGATTCAGGTGGTAGTTGTGGTGGAGCCAGATCCGGTCGAGCCAGCTCCACGTGCGGAGATTGCGCGCGCCCCAGCGCACGTCGCGCACGGTGTCGAAGTGATGCACGTACTGGAGCCCCGACCAGCTCAATCCGAACCCGCACAGGACGACCAGATACATCGTCGGCGCGACGCCGAAGAACCACGCGAGGGCCACGTGGAAGACGACCGCCGCGGCCGCCTCGATCCGGATCAGCCGCTCACTGCGCGGATCGAGCGAGTCGAGCAAGGCGGCGGTCGGACGATCGAAGCGGAGCCGATTGCGCCGCAGCAGCGATGGCCACAGGACGGCCACCACGTTGCTGAAGGCCACGACGGCCCAGTAGAAGCCCGCGAGAATCCCGTAGAACTGACTCCACTTCCAGACCGCGTGGTCCTCCACGAAATAGAGGTCGAACGCTTCGTCGTCGGATCGGTTCCGGAGGTGATGCCCGAGATGGCCCTGGCGCAGGAGATGGAACGGCGCCGGGAAGAACAGCGCCAGGAGGACGCCGGCCCCGTCGTTGACGCGACGATCCGCGTGGAAGAGGTTGTGCTCCGCTTCGTGGATCAGTGCGTACGCCGTGTTCATGAGCACGCCCCAGGCGGGCGCGAGCACGAGCGCACACCACCAGAATCCCAGCTGGCCGGCGGCGGCCAGGATCGACAACAGTGCCGCGGCGACGATGGACGCGAGCGCGAGATTGAGCCGGCCCGGGATCGGAAAGGCGGCGCTCACCGCGCCCCGGCGGGCCGATAGCCCGGCAGCACCCGACACATGAACGCGAATTCCCGCGCCCCGTCGAAGCGCGCGAACGTGCGCGGCACGATCGTCCGCGAATAGAGCGAGGCGTGGAAGTCGGTGCGCTGACGAAGCTCGCGAAGCTCTCGATGGAAGACTTCACGACGCGGCGTCAGCTCGGGACACGCCGCGATCCATGCGTCCACGACCCGGACGGCGGCGCGGCGCGGGACCGAGAAGAATTCGCCGACCAGCCACCGGAACAGCACCGCGTTCGCCCACCGGAGCGGGCGCGACGTCCGCGGCCAGAGCCAGTCGAGGATCTCCTCGTCCCATCTGACGTGGTGGACCTCGTCCCGGAGGTGCCGCACGTGCGTCTCCACGAACGCCGGCTCGAGCTCGCCGCGGCGTTGCACGATCTCCCGGCCGTAGTGGAGCGCGCGCTCCTCCATGAGCAGCATGAGCCAGACGAAGAAGGGGAATCGTGCCGGCCGGCGGCTCGCCGCGGCGAGCACCCGGGCGGCCGGGCCGGGGAGCGCGACGAACCGGTAGTCGCGCGTCGCGTACGCCGCCGGCGCGCAGCACCGGTTCAGCTCGCGAAACATCGCGATGTGGGCCCTCTCGTCGTCGATGAATCGCGCGAGCGACGCGTCGAGCGCCGCCGGCGGACCTGCACGCCTGAGGCCGCCGAGCACGTTCTCCGCGAGGGTCTGCTCGAAGAAGAGGATCTGCTCGTTGACGTAGGTCGCGTGCAGCTGGTTGTAACGGCGGCGATGCTCGAGCGCGAGCCCGGCATAGATCCGCGTGTACGCGAGCGGGCTCAGCGACTCCGGCAGGAACCAGCGCGTGTCATCGAGCGGCGTCGCCGTGGCCCGCGCCGCGCCGGACATCTACCGCGCTTCGACCGGTGCGGCTCGCGGCGCCTTCACGAACTGGTGCCAGCACGCGGCGATCAAGGAGCGGTGCTCGAGCTCCGGCCTCATGTACGGGACGACCGACGTGCGATGCACCTCCGGAAGAAGGCTCCAGTGCACGGATGGCCAGACGTGATGCGCGGTGTGAAAGCCGTTGTTGAGCAGGAGCCAGTTCACGACATGGCCGGTGACGTTCCGCGAGTGATTCCAGGGCGTCGCGGGATCACAGCCCTGGTGCTGCAGCAGGTTGATGGTGACGATGCCCCATTGCCCGAAAAGCCACGGGCCCACCAGGTAGACGAGCGTCGCTTTCCAGTCGAGCGCGAACAGCGGCGCCATGACGCCGTACAGGGCGACGCGCTCGGCGACCGCCTGACGGTAGAGCGCCGGGCGCGCGCGGCGCCACACGCGAAGGTCACTGGCCCGCTCGCGGCGCATGCGCGCGACCGCAACGAACGGAAACGCGAGCAGGTTCATCCAGTTCCACCGGAACCCGACCACCGAGCACCGGACCCAGTCGAGCGTGCTCTGGTTGTGCCCGTGATGCCGGACGTTGTGCGCGGTGATGATCGCGGTGGTGGGATGCCCCGTCAGGAGGCTGAGGAGGACACCGAAGACCGCGTTCCAGCGCCGTCGGGTGAACGTCGAGCAGTGCACGTGGTTGTGCTTGACCACGCAGGCGACGAAGGCGAGCACGCACGTCGCCGCGAGGAGGCCCGGGTGTCGAGCGACGCCGGACCACTCTACGATGAACAGAACGGTGAGAGCCCCGAGCACGAAGAGCGAGCGCCGGTCTGCCGCATAGCGGAGAGGCACCCGGTCGCGCCGCGGGACATGCTCCATGGGTACGCAGGCGATCTTCGCGCCTGCGGCGCGTCCCGCGGAAAGAAATAATGCGCGCCGAGGCTACGTGCGCATCAGCAGCCTTTCGTGGAGGGCCGAGAGGATCTCGTCGACGCCCGCGCACGCCCAGATCTTGAAAAACGGCGACGCCTGGAGCGCGAAGAAGTCCCGCGTGCCGCGCTCGCGCGTCTGCTCCGGCGTCTCGCCCCGCTTCGCGGCGCGGACCCGACCGACCACGGCGTCCTTGTGGTAGATCGCCGGGTACTCGACGTAGTGATAGAGGTACTGGAGGTCCTTCGTGTAGAAGACCGCGACCGGGATCGACTGCCACGTCTGCCCGTTCTTCTCGTTGAGGAACTCGGCCATGATGTCGGCGTTGCTGTCCGGCGCCTCCGCGAGCGCCGGGCGCGCGCTCGCGCTGAATCGAGCGCCGTCGCGCCGGAAGATGCGGAGCTCGAGCCCACCCCCGTCGGCCAGTCGCGCCAGCATCGGCACGTCACGGCGGCAGTCGGACGACCATTCCTCGGAGATCACCAGCACCTTCGCCGGGCCGCCGGGCTGGGCGGCGAGCCAGCGGGAGGATCTCGTCGACGCCCGCGCACGCCCAGATCTTGAAAAACGGCGACGCCTGGAGCGCGAAGAAGTCCCGCGTGCCGCGCTCGCGCGTCTGCTCCGGCGTCTCGCCCCGCTTCGCGGCGCGGACCCGACCGACCACGGCGTCCTTGTGGTAGATCGCCGGGTACTCGACGTAGTGATAGAGGTACTGGAGGTCCTTCGTGTAGAAGACCGCGACCGGGATCGACTGCCACGTCTGCCCGTTCTTCTCGTTGAGGAACTCGGCCATGATGTCGGCGTTGCTGTCCGGCGCCTCCGCGAGCGCCGGGCGCGCGCTCGCGCTGAATCGAGCGCCGTCGCGCCGGAAGATGCGGAGCTCGAGCCCACCCCCGTCGGCCAGTCGCGCCAGCATCGGCACGTCACGGCGGCAGTCGGACGACCATTCCTCGGAGATCACCAGCACCTTCGTCGGGCCGCCGGGCTGGGCCGCGAGCCAGCGGATCGCTTCGGTCTGCCCGTCGCTGAGCCTCGCCTTGCCGTACGCTTCGCGCAGGAAGCCGCTCCAGTCGCGGCGCGGCTCGCCGCCCGAGCCCTCGCGCTTGAGGTTCTCGGGGGAGCCGACGTACGCGACGTACTGGTCGAACGTCATGCCGGACGCGAACCGTTCGGGCGTCACCACGCTCGTGCTTCGTTCCATGTGGACTCTCCTTCGATTTTCTTGGCGATTTCCCTGGCGATATTCTTGGTGATGATTGGTGATCGCTGCGCTTTCCTGTGCTTACCGGGCTACTGCCGGGGCGGCCGCCATGTCAAGACGTTTCCGTCCTTCGCGCGCCGGGCTGCGGCGGACCCGGACGCCCGCGCGCCGGCCACGGGCGCCTGCGCAACGCCCGTGATCTGAACGCGTCATAGTGAAGCCGCTTGCCGCAGCACCGCACGAGTCTGCGACATTCATGGTTCAGTTCAGCATCCCGAACCGGTCGCGTCGTCACCAATACGTGGTTCACGACTTGCACATGTCAGCGACCCGGAGGTGCGACGATGACGTGGATACTCGTGACGGTCGCTCTACTGATGCTGGCGGCACCGGCTCATGCCGACACGTGGGATTTCTCCTGGACGTCGAACGGGATCCCCGGTCACAGCACGGCAACGATCGGTCCGGATCCGAACTTCTCCGGCGCGATCGACATCAACTACGACGGGCCCGGGAGCACGAATCAATACAGGTTTGTCCTCCTCACCGCGCCGCTTCGCGCCGTCGGAAGTTTTCCGATGTTCTTCACCCCGCCGTCCCCGATCGGTTACGGCGATCGTCGATGGCTCTCCGTGAGCATCGACACCCCTGGGGCCTACGCCTGGACAGGCGCGTTCGACCATCCTGACAGCTTCACGATCACTGGAGCGAGGTTCGCCGGCAGCCCGAGCCGGCCGATGGCCGGGGTCTTCGATGGCACGGGCGCGCTGGTTTCCGCCCCTGAACCGGAGGGGCTCCTGAGCGTCCTGGGCGTGGCGCTTGCGCTGGCCGGCTGGCGTGCCAGTCGGCGGACCGCGCGAGCGCACTGATACCTCGAACCGGACATCCTTCGCTTCGAGACCTCGCTGTCGGGCGTCGTCGATTCGCCGGGCGTCGACGGCGCGGAGGCTTGCGCCGTGTCGCGATTGCGCTCCGCCTGGGCCGCCGCGACCTCGCGAGTTTCCTCGGCGCGCAGCGATCGGCACTGACCGCCGACGAGGCGGCGCGCCTGCTCGAACGCCGGCGGCAGGCCGCCCGACGGCGCTCACAGTGTCTCGAAGAGCTGATCGGCTGAGCCTGCTCCACCGCGTGGTCGACGTCATGCGCGAGCGCGGCACCGCGGTGGCGGTGATCGGCGCTGCCGCCATGGCAGTGCACGGTGTCGCGCGCTCGAGGCGAGGTGTCGATTTGCTCACCCTCGAAATGGATTGCCTTGAGCCCACGTCCCGGACAGCGCTGACCGCTGCCAGCGTCGACGTCCAGATCCGTCGCGGCGCAGCGGACGATCCGCTGGCCGGCGTCGTGAGATTTCGCGCCCCGGACGAGACGCCGATCGATCTCGTCGTCGGCAGGAGCGCGGCAAGCGTCCGTGCTCGCCCGCGCCGTCGAGACGGAAATCGGGAGCGTCCGCGTCCCCGTCGCCCGAGCCGCAGACCTGATTCTCCTGAAGCTCTATGCTGGCGGGCACCAGGATAAGTGGGACATCGAGCAGCTGCTCACCGGGCCGGATCGCGAGCGACTCGTCGCAGCCGTTGACCACGAGGTCGACGCGTTGCCGGCCGATTCGCGTCGCCTGTGGGCCCGGATCCGCGGCGGCGCCGGGCGAGCGTGAAGCCTTGAAGTTGACGGTTGATCACCATCAGTGGTCATATGACCTCTCATGGTGGTCAAATCGTCGAGTCCATTCGGTGGTCAGACGCGAACGCGGGTGTTGCTGACACTTTACCTGGTCGGGCAGAGCTATCCGCGCGAGCTGGCTCGCCTGCTGGAGACGCCGGTCTCCGGAGTTCAGAAGGCCCTCAAGAGTCTGGAGGTCGACGGGCTCGTGGCGGGCCGCGCAGTTGGCCGCACCCGGCTGGTTCAGCTCGAGCCCCGGTATTTCGCGCGTGAGGCGCTGGAAGGGTTTCTCCGCCGCCTCGTCGAGCCCGAAGCCACGTTGCGTCGTCGCGTCGCGGCATTGCGACGTCGCCCTCGACGGACGGGGAAGCCATTCTGAAACTGACCGAGCGGTCGTCCTTCTCGGCCGTCGCCGCTGCGGTGGGCGCCACTCTGCGTCGTCACGGAATCAACGCCGTGCTCACCGGTGGGGCATGCGCCGCGCTCTACACGCGAGGAGCATATCAATCCGTCGACATGGATTTCGTCCTCGCCGGCTCGACGACGCAAGCCCACCTTGATGCCGCACTTGCCTCGATCGGATTTGTCCGGGCCGGCGACCGCTACGTTCATGATCACCTGCGGTTCTACGTCGAATTCCCGCGCGGCCCCCTCGCGATAGGGGCCGACTATCGGGTGAATACGGTCGAGCGCCGTACGCGATACGGACGTCTGCTGATGCTGTCCGCCACAGACTCCTGTCGCGACCGCCTGGCGGCCTTCTACCACTGGAACGACCGTCAGAGTCTTCATGTCGCCGTCATCATCGCCCGACGGA
>QHRT01000510.1:0-2759 GCA_003220195.1 Candidatus Rokuibacteriota bacterium
TGTTCGTCGTCCTGCGCACCGTCCTCATGACGGGAACGCCGTCCCAGATCGCCGTGGGCGAGACCCACCTGTTCGTCGGCCCGCGCTTCGTCGTCTCGGTGCGGCACGGCCCGTCGGTGTCCTATGCCGAAGTGCGAGCGCGCTGCGAAGCGGCGCCACACCTCCTCGCCCGGGGCCCCGGGTTCGTGCTGTACGCGATCATGGACTTCATCGTCGATCAGTATTTCCCGGTCGTGGACGCCCTCGAGGAGCAGCTCGCCGAGCTCGAGGACGATATTTTTCGCGGCGCGTTCAACAAGCAGACGATGGAACGGATCTATCGCCTCAAGCGTGACCTCCTCACGTTCAAGCGGGCGGTCTCGCCGGTGATGGATGTGTGCAACCGGCTCATGCGCTTCGACTTGCCGCTGATTCCCGCCGACGCTCAGCCCTATATTCGCGACGTGTACGACCACGCCGTGCGGGTCAACGAGATGGTGGACACGCTGCGCGAGCTGCTCGGCTCTGCGCTAGAGGCGAACCTCTCGCTCGTCTCGGTGGAGCAGAACGAGTCGATGAAGAGACTGGCCGGCTGGGCCGCCATCATCGCGGTGCCGACGATGATCGCGGGCATCTACGGCATGAACTTCAAGTTCATGCCCGAGCTGAGCTCGCCGCTGGGCTATCCGGTGGCGCTCGCGGTCATGGCCGTCGCGTGTGGCTATCTCTATTTTCGCTTCCGTCGCGCCGGTTGGCTCTGACAGGAGGTCGGCCGTGGACCAGATTCTGATCGGGAAGGGTGAGCAGCCGGTCTACTTGCTGCCCAGGTACGGAAACCGCCATGGCCTGGTCGCGGGCGCCACCGGCACGGGCAAGACCGTCTCGCTGCTCGTGATGGCCGAAGGCTTCTCTCGCCTGGGCGTTCCAGTTTTCATGGCCGACGTGAAGGGCGACGTCGCCGGGCTGGCGCAGCCCGGCTCGGTCGCTCGACGTCGCCACCGTCATCTCCCAACTGGCCGTGGGCGAGGCGCTGGTGTCCACCCTTCAGGACAAGGGCGTGCCCATGCCGGTCGAGCGCACGTTGATCTGTCCGCCGCGCTGCCGGATGGGAGCGATCACGGCCGAGGAACGCGCGGCGGTGCGAACGCGCAGCCCGGTCGGCGCGAAGTACGACACGCCCGTCAACCGCGAGTCGGCGTACGAGATCCTGAGCCAGCGCGCCGGGACGCGAGACGAGGCCGCCCGGCCGCGCGGTGCGCCGGCGGAGCAGCCGCGGAGGGCCCCGCCAGAGCAGACCGCGGAGGGCCCGGCGCAGCGGCCGGCCAGCTCCACGGCGGATCCGCCGTCGCGGAGCGGACCGCTGGGCGATCTGCTCTAGGAACCAGGCGCCGGCAGGGCATGGTGGAAGCCCTCGCCAAGCAGGCCGCGCGTACCGTCGGCAGCGAGATCGGTCGTCAGATCCTGCGCGGCGTGCTGGGCGGCATCCTCGGCGGAACGCGCCGCCGCTGAAACGAAACGAGCGCTTTCGAGCGCCGGCGCGGCAGCGCGTCACTTGCCTTTGAGCTTCACGTCCTCGTACGGCGCCACCCACGGATAGTCGGTGAGCAGGCCGAGACCTGACTCCACCACGCGGGGCCCGTAGCCGTTCAGGACCGAGAGCTGCCAGATCGGCAGGAACATCATCTTCTCCTGCATCAGCTGCTGGATGCGGCGCAGGATCTTCTCGCGCTTCTTCTGATCCTGCTCGTTCGCCTGCTCCCTGAAGAGCCCGTCGATGTCGGGATACGCGCCGTACGCGTAGGGGCCGCTCGACGCCGCGAATGTCTCGATGCGGGTCGCCGCGTTCCCGGAGATGCCGCTGATCATATAGATGAGATTCTTCAGCTTCTTCTCCTGATACGACTTCAGAAATCCCGCGCGCTCGAGCGGTCGCAGCTTCGCCCTGATCCCGACGGCCTGGAGGTCGTTGAGCACGGCCTCGCTGGCCCCGGTCGTCGACACGTCGGCCCACAGATCTCCAGCGTCGAAGCCCTTCGGATGTCCGGTCTCGGCGAGCAGCTGCTTCGCCTTCGCCGCATCGAACGGAATCTGCGACGGCTGCCAGTAGAAGTCGAAGCTCGTCGGAATGATGCTGCCGGTGATCTTCGAGAACCCGAGGCTCTCGGCCTGGTTGATCGTCTGGCGGTCGACGGCGTGGGTCGCCGCGAGCCGCACGCGCCGATCATGCCAGGGAGAGCTGGTGTCCCACTGGTCGGCGAAGTAAATCCAGTGGCAGCTCGTGAACGGCGTCGGCCGAAGCGTGAGTCCCGGCGTGCGTCGCAGCTCCTCGCCGATCGGCCCCGCCATCGCGTAGGCGACGTCCGCATCGCCGCTCTTGAGCATGGCCAGCCGTGTGGCGACGTCGGGAACGGATTTGAAGACCAGGCGCTTCACACTCGGCGTCTTGCGCCAGTAGGTGTCCATCGCCTCGGCCACCAGCTCCACGCCGGGCGTGAACGACACGAGGCGGTACGGGCCGGCGCCGACCGGCGCCTTCTTGAAGCCCTCTTCGCCCACGCGCTCGACGTACTTCTTCGGCACGACCCAGCTGGCGCCGGTCGCCACCCCGCCGTAGAACGTCATGAAGTCGGCCCACGGCTGCTTCAATCGAAACCGCACGCGGCCGGCGGCCGGCGTCTCGATCGCCGCGACTTTGTCCTTGAGCATTTTCGCGGAGACGCCGCGGTACCGCTCGAACGAGAACTTCACGTCCTCCGAGGTGACGGGATCACCGTTGTGGA
>QHRT01000510.1:2799-3699 GCA_003220195.1 Candidatus Rokuibacteriota bacterium
TCACCATCGCGTCGTGGAGCGCGTAGAGGATCAAGTACGGAGACACGACGCCCGGCGTTTCGGCCGGCTCGAACAACGTCGGCGCCAGCGTGAAGTGCAGAGCGAACGTCATCTGGCCCTCGGGCGCGGCGAGCGCGACCGCGGGAACGGCCATCACGAGCGCCGTCACGACGACGGCGATCCAGGTGCGTCTGCGTCGGCTCATCTCACGTCCTCATGGATTGAGAATCACTTTCAATGGATCGCCGGTCCGTTGCTCGAGCACCTCGATCGCCTCGTGAACGCGGCCGAGCGGGAACTGGTGCGTGATGAGCGGCTTGGCCGTGAGCCGCCCGGCGGCGAGCAGTGCGAGCGCGCGTCCGACGCTCGTGCCGCCCTCGCCGCGCTCGGTGTAGATCGTGATGTTGCGCCGGACCGCGTGCGTCACGTCCGCGGTGACCGGCCCGTGATAGAAGGCGACGATCAGCACCTTGCCACCGGGCTTCGTCATCCGGATCGATTGATCGAACGTCTCGTCGCCGCCGGCGCAGTCGATCACGAGATCCGCGCCTTTGCCGCCCGTCGCGTTCATGACGGCCGCCACGGGATCGGTCTCGCGACTGTTGACCGTGAGATCCGCGCCGAGCTGCCGGCCGATCTTGAGGCGCCCCTCGCGCGTGCCGGTGAGGAACACGCGTGTCGCGCCGAGCGCGCGCACGAGCTGGATCGCCATCAGCCCGATCGGTCCCGGGCCGATCACCGCAACGGTCTCACCCGCGAAATATCCGCCGGCGTTCTGCAGGCCGAAGAGCGGACTGCCGGACGTCATCACCACCGTCGCTTCGTCGTAGCTGACGCCGTCGGGGATGCGATAGAGCGTGTTCACGTGATTCACCGCGTACTCGGCGAGCCCGCCGTCGG
>QHRT01000512.1:0-2657 GCA_003220195.1 Candidatus Rokuibacteriota bacterium
GACGGCGTCGACAAGGTGACGGGCCGCGCGCGATTCGGCGCCGACTTCGACCTGCCCGGCCAGCTCATCGGCCGCGTGCTGCGGAGCCCGCATCCTCACGCGCGCATCCTCGAGATCGACACGTCGAAGGCCGAGGCCTTGCCCGGCGTGAAGGCCGTGATCACGCGTGACGACTTCGCCGACCAGCCGTCGGAGTTCATCCCGGCCGGCGAGATGATGATGAACTACAAGGACGTGGTGCGGAACGTCCTGGCCCGCGAGAAGGCGCTCTACGAGGGCCACGCGGTCGCGGCCGTCGCCGCGACCAGCGCGGCGATCGCCCGGCGCGCGCTCAAGCTGATCGACGTCACGTACGAGGTGCTCCCGCACGTGATCGACGTCGTCGAGGCCATGCGGCCCGACGCGCCGCTGCTGCACGACGATCTCTTCACGACGGGGGTCGAGCCGAAGCCCGAGAAGCCGTCGAATATCGCGAAACGCGTCGAGATCGTGCTCGGCGACATCGACGCTGGCTTCGCGAAGGCCGACGTGATCATCGAGCGGGAGTTCAAGACGGCGCCGGTGCACCAGGGGTACATCGAGCCGCACGCGGCGCTGGCGAGCGTCTCCGAGGACGGCTCGGCCGAACTGTGGTGCACGACGCAGGGGCACTTCATCGTGCGCGCGCACTGCGCGCGGCTGCTCGGCATGGACATCGCGAAGATCCGCGTCACGGCCTCGGAGATCGGCGGTGGCTTCGGCGGCAAGACGGTCGTCTACCTGGAGCCGCTCGCTCTCGCGCTCTCGCGCAAGGCCAAGAGGCCGGTGAAGATGGTCATGTCGCGCGAGGAGGTCTTCAAGGCCTCGGGACCCACGTCCGGCGCGACCGTGCGCGTAAAGCTCGGCGCGACGAAGGACGGCCGGTTCGTGGCCGGGTTCGCCGAGCTCAAGTACCAGGCCGGCGCGTTCCAGGGCTCGCCGGTGCAGCCGGGCGTCATGTGCGCGTACGCGCCGTACGACATCGACAACGTGAAAGTCATCGGCTACGACGTCGTCTCCAATCGCCCGAAGGTCGCGGCATACCGGGCGCCGGGCGCGCCGATCTCCGAGTTCGCCGTCGAGAGCGTGGTCGACGAGATGGCGAAGAAGCTGCGTCTCGACCCGATCGAGCTCCGCATGATGAACGCGGCGCGCGAGGGGACGAAGGCGGCGTACGGACCGAAGTTCGGCCCGATCGGGATGGAAGACACGCTCAACGCCATCAAGAAGACCGAGCACTGGAACACGCCGCTGAAGGAATGGCAGGGCCGCGGCGTCGCGTCCGGCTTCTGGTTCAACATCGGCGGCGAGACGTGCGCGTCGCTGACGATCAACGAGGACGGCACGGTGTCGCTCATGGCGGGCACACCCGACATCGGCGGCCTGCGCGCGTCGCTCTCCATGGTCGCGGCCGACGAGCTCGGCATCCCGTACGACAAGGTGCGTCCGATCATCGGCGACACCGGGTCGCTCGGCTTCACGTTCCTCACCGGCGGCAGCCGCTCGGCGTTCTCGGGATCGATGGCCATCGTCGAAGCCGCGAAGCAGATCAAGGCCGAGCTGTGCGCGCGTGCGGCGAAGCTCTGGGACGCGAAGCCCGAGCAGGCGGAGTTCTCGCAGGGCCACGTGAAGCCGCTCGGCGCGCTCGCCGAGAAGGTGAAGCCGATGTCGATCGCGGACTTCGCGAAGATCGCCGGCAAGACCGGTGGGCCGATCGGCGGCTACGGGCGCATCAACGCCCAGGGCGCGGGGCCGAGCCTCGGGACGCATCTCGTCGACCTCGAGGTCGATCCCGAGACCGGACGCGTGACGATCTTGAGATATACCGTCGCGCAGGACGCGGGACGCGCGCTCCATCCGAGCTACGTCGAGGGTCAGTACCAGGGCGGCGCCGTGCAGGGCATCGGCTGGGCGCTGAACGAGGAGTACATCTACGGCGAGGACGGCAAGCTGCAGAACCCGGGCTTCCTCGACTACCGGATGCCGGTCGCGTCGGACGTGCCGATGATCGACGCGATCCTCGTCGAGGTCGCGAACCCGAAGCATCCGTACGGCGTGCGCGGCGTCGGCGAGACGCCGATCGTCCCGCCGCTCGGCGCGATTGCGAACGCCATGGAGCAGGCCACCGGCATCCGCTTCACCGAGCTGCCGATGTCGCCGCCGAGAGTCCTGAAGGCGCTCCGGGAGAAGGGCGTCACCGCGAAGCCGTAGCTCACGACATGGCGCGAGTCGTCCTGGTCGGGAACCTCGCGCAGCTCACGGGGGGCGTCGCCGAGTTCCAGCTCTCGGCGACGTCCGTGCAGCAGCTCTTCCAGCAGCTCGCCGAGCTCCATCCGGCGATCGGCCCTCACCTCGAAGAGGGCGTCGCGGTCGCCATCGACGGTCAGATCTACCAGGATGCGCTGTTCCAGCCGATCGCTCCGGACAGCGAGGTGTATCTCCTGCCGCAGATCGCCGGCGGCTGAGCGGCCGCTCACGGCTTTGCGCCGACCTGGCCTTCTCGCTGGCCCGCGATCGGCACGAACAGCGGCTGTCCGTACTTGTCGGCGCCGAACGTCTTGATCACTCCCTGGGGCTCCGGCGCGACCATGAAATCCGCGAACGCCTTGCCGCCCGCCGTGTTGACCTTCGGACCGTTC
>QHRT01000512.1:2844-3063 GCA_003220195.1 Candidatus Rokuibacteriota bacterium
TGCGTGCCGGAGTTGTCGCCGCGAGAGACGAAGCGCGAGCCCGTCTGCGCGATCGCCTTCATCGCCTGCGCGGCGACCGTCATGCCCTTGATCTTCGCGGGATCGTCAGCCGGGCCGATGATGACGAAGTCGTTGTACATGACGAGCCGGCGATTGAGCATCTTGCCGTCGGCGACGTATTTCTTTTCCAGCTCCGGCGCGTGAGCCAGCACGACGTCG
>QHRT01000503.1 GCA_003220195.1 Candidatus Rokuibacteriota bacterium
TCGCGCGCGAGTGCGTCGAGAAGTTCGGCGATTTGAAGAAGGCCGAAGCGGTCGTCGGGACCGGGCCGTGGATGCTCGACAGCTACCGGCCGAACGTCGGCCTCACGCTCGTCCGGCATCCGAACTATTTCATCCCCGGGCTGCCCCACATCGACCGCATCGAGATCGTCGTCGACGAGGACAACGCCTCGCGAATGTCCGCGTTCCTGGCGGGCAAGTACGACCTCGGCTACGAGCTTCCCGGGACGATCAACCGCACCGACTGGGTGCAGATCAAGGACACGCTGAAGCAGAAGCGGCCCAACCTGCGTGTGATGGAGTTTCCGAGCAACGTGGAGACGCACATCTCGATGCGAGCGGATCGGCCACCGTTCAACGACGTCCGGGTCCGTCAGGCGATGTCGCTCGCGGTCGATCGCCAGGGCATCCTGGACGCCGTCGGCGAAGGCGTCGGCGTCTTCAATCCGGCGGTGCCCGCCGCGTTCAAGGAGTGGTCGCTGCCGATCAATCAGCTCGGTGACGGCGCCCGGTTCTTCAAGCACGATCCGGCCGAGGCGCGCCGCCTGCTGGCCGCCGCCGGGTATCCGAACGGCTTTCCAGCGAGCCTCTGCTTCACGACGTACGGATCGAGCACGCTGACCGACACCGCACAGCTCCTCTTGAAGTATCTGAAGGACGTCGGCATCGCGGCGAAGCTCGACCAGCGCGAGTACGGCGCGTTCATCGCGACGTGCTACTTCGGCAAGTTCGACTCGCTGACCTTCGGCCCGCAGACGCCGTACCTCGATCCGGACAACTTCCTCTACGCGATGCACGCGCCCGGCGAGCTGAAGAACCAGAGCCACGTCGACGATCCGATCGTGACCGACCTGCTCCTGAGGCAGCGCCAGACGTTCGACGTGCCGAAGCGCCGCGAGATCATCCAGGAGATCCAGCGTCACCTGGCGAAGCAGCAGTACTACATCCAGCTCGCGTCGGGCATCTACATCGCCGTGTGGGACGGAGCCCTCAAGAATTACGGCCCGAACCTCGGCTACGACTACGGCGGACGCCTCGCGGCCGCGTGGCTCGATCGCTGATGCCGCGCTGAGCGGCGGTGGACTTTCAGAAAGGCCAGAAACGAACGGGCCGCGGGCTGATCGGGCGAGAGGGCGGAGGTGCTGGCCGGCGTCGGATGAGCTACCGCTCTCACGACGCCGGCGGCCTTCGAGTCTTCGGTTACGCCTGCTTCAGCATGGTGTCCGCGTCGCTCACCTCGAACTTGCCGGGCGCCTCGACGTTGATCGCCTTCACGACGCCGTCCTGCACCAGCGCGGAGAAGCGCTGGATGCGGGTGCCCATGCCCCGCGCCACGAGGTCGAGCTCGAGGCCGAGCGCCTTCGTGTAGACGGCGCTGCCGTCCGCGAGCATCCGGATCTTGCCGTCGACCTTCTGATCTTTGCCCCACGCGCCCATCACGAACGCGTCGTTGGTCGCCACGCACCAGATCTCGTCCACGCCTTTCGCCTTCAGATCACCGTGTCGTGCCACGAACCCGGGCACGTGCTTCTGCGATCACGTCGGGGTGAACGCGCCCACGATGCTGAAGATCACGATCTTCTTGCCCTTCGCCGCCTCGGTCACGTTGACCGGTGTCGGGCCCGAGGCGCCGAGCTCCATCAGCGTGCCCTCGGGAAGCCGATCCCCTACCTTGATCGCCATGTGAGCCTCCAGGTGGTTCAGTGTTCGGTGATCACCGCTATATTAACTCGCCGCGCTCGCGGGGAGTTGCTTGAGCAGCTCGAGATGCCATCTTCACCTCTCCATGACTCTCTGGGCAGTGACGCTCACGCACTGTGTGGCGCTCGATCCCCATCAGTCAATGATCTGATCCGCGCGTTGCAGGAGCGATGGCGGGATCGTCAGGCCGATCGCCTTTGCGGCTTTGAGATTTATGATGAGCTCGAGTTTCGTAGGCTGCTCAACGGGCAGGTCGCCGGGCTTCGCCCCTTTGAGAATCTTGTCGACGAAGGTCGCCGCGCGTCGCTCGAGGTCAAAGAGGTTGGGGCTATAGGTGATTAGACCACCAGCCGCCGCGTGCTCGCCATGCCCATAGACCGTTGGCAGGCGCTTCTCGGCAGCCAGCTGCGCGATCTGTCTTCGTTGATTCGTAAATATGGCGTCTGTGAGCACGACGAGCGCCCCCACCCGCTCGCGAGTCATCGCTGCGAAGGCGCGCTCTATTTCCAGAGGACCCCTCGCCTCGAGGGTTTGAAGCCGCATCGCCAGGGCCTGAGCTGCGGACTCCGCCTCTCGCAACTGGAGCTCGCTCGCCGGGTTGTCCGGGTTGCGGAGGAGAGCCACCCGAGAGACCCTGGGGACCACTGTCTTGAGCACTTCCAGCTGCTTTCCGACCACGTCAGGAGCCATCAAAGAAGTCCCGGTGACGTTCCCTCCGGGATGTGCAAGGCTCGAGACGAGTCCACTCCCCACGGGATCGTTTACGGCCGTCATGACGATCGGAATCGTCCTGGTTGCCTGTTGGGCGGCTTTGGTCGCGGCTCCACCCAGCGTGACAATGACGTCTACCTTCAGGCGGACCAGGTCGGCCAAGAGGGCGGGTAAGCGGTCATAGCCGCCCTCGGCCCATCGGGACGCGATGACAACGTTCTGCCCTTCCACATAGCCCAGTTCGCGCAGGGCTTGACGGAAGGCTTCGAAGCGGCGCTGTCTTCCGTCGTCAGAATGCG
>QHRT01000509.1 GCA_003220195.1 Candidatus Rokuibacteriota bacterium
ACTCCTGCCCGCCGCGCCCGTTGTGGAACGCCAGCACGGTCGCCGGGCTGACCGTCTTGTTGGTGACGATGACTTTGAACTCATAGCCGAACTCCTGGGGAATGAAGAGATCCAGTTGCACCGGTCCGCGGGCCCGCTCCGCGACCACTTGACGCAGAAACACAAAACGCGCCCGACTGGTCCAGCTCTTCGGTTTCCATTCTGTCTCGAAGTACGCCACCGTCGGCCCAATCCAGCGCCACCGCCGGCGGCCCTCGAGCAGCGTCTTGAGCTCGACGAACCGCTCGAACGGCACCGAGATGGTGAACTCGATCCCGGCCGTATCCAACGCCGCCACCAGCGCTTCGCTGAAGAACGCGCTGTCCAGCCGGACTTCCAGGTGCACGCCCGGCAGCGCGGCGCGCAACGCGGCGATACACGCGGTCATGAAGGCCTCGGCCTCGCGGGAGTCGTGGACATTGCCGGGCCGGTGCACGAAATCGAAGACCTGGCCGGTCTGGGCAAGCGTGCAGAACAGCGGGTAGTAACTGCGGGCACCCTTCTTCTGCTTGTTGAAGCCGACGGCACTGCCTTCGGCCGCCCGTTGCGTGCTGAAGACGGAACCATCGAAGTCGACGGTGAGCCGAGCGGGCTGCAGATGCCGCAGGCGATCGAGCACCAAGTCGCGCGACAAGGCGCGCAGCTTGGCGACGCTGCGGGCGTCGGCGCTGGCCAAGGCCCGACTGATCGTCGCCACATCGGGGCACCGGGTGAGGCCGAGCACGCGGCGGACCAGCGGATCATCGCGATAGTAGCGACTGTCGCGCAGCTCCCGATAACCGAGCAGGAGATGGACCACGAGCAGAAGCATGATGACGTGATGGCCGAAGATCGGGTGCGCCGGGAGGTGCGAGAAACAGGCGTGCAGGCGTTCCTTGAGGCGCAGTTGGGCACCGAGCACCTGGAACAGGATGAGCCCGCCACACGAGGTCAAGGCCTGGGTCTCGAAGCGGAGGGCGGGAATCTTATGCAGGCGGCGGTGGACGGCGGATCTGCTATATTTCACGTGCAGTGGCCTCCGTGGGGCGGAAGAGTTGGAGTTTGGCGACACAACTATAACCAACCCCGAGGTCACTGCTTCATCTATTCCGTCTTATTTCGTCTATCTCCATCGAGGGCGGCTGGAGTTCACCGGCAATGAGATCCAGCCTGCCTCCGCTGACTTTGATCGCATTACCGTCATTCCTGCGGATACGCACACCAGGGCCGCGAAATTACGCAATCAGAGGGGTCATCTCCGTTACGAGTACGGTCGAAGTTGGTTCCCCGATGAGGAGGGGACTGAAAGGCCGTCGTGCGCTATGACTTTTGTAGCGACGGTGGGATTTGACGCATTCCTGGTCCCCAGAACGATGGCTCCAGCTCACGCCAGCAGCACCCGCCACCACCGCCGCGTCAGCCATAGCGCCACCAGGCCCTCCACGCCGATCGTCGCCGTCGCCCACGACGCACCGATCGCTCCCGCCAGAAGGCCCAGGTGAATGAAGCCGAGCATTCCGATGCCGATGCAGACGGACAGCACGCCGAAGACGCGGCTCCGCATCTCGGGAGGCGCCAGGGAATACACCAGGGTCGCTTGCATGATGCTGAAGCCGGCGTTGGCGAAGCCGGTGACGACCAGCACGAAGCCGGCGAAGAGCGGTGACGCCGCCACGGCGAAGAGCGGCAACATCAGCAGATACACCAGGACACCGCCCACGTAGAGTCGTGGGAAGAGCGGCGGACTCGCGTAGAAGGCGATCAGGATCGCGCCGCAGAACGCGCCCACGCCATCCATGCTGGCGAGCGTGCCGATGCCGGCGGCGCCGAGATGGAGGTTGTCCTGGCCGATCACGGGGATCATGCTCGTGAACGGCCAGCCGAGCGTGTTGTAGATGACCGTGATCACGAGCGTGCCGATCAGGCGGGGGTTGCGCCGCACGACACCGACGCCTTCGATCACGCCCTCCAGCACGGTGGCGGACCTCGACGCGATCGCGGCGTCCTTGTGGCGAACGCCCGTGCTCGCGACCCGTGATCCCCACCGTGGCGAGCAGCATCCCCCCCACGGTCGGGCCCAGCATGCGGCTCGCGTTGTTGGCGCCGACGTCGAGCGACATCGCCGCGCTCATCCTGCCGGGCCCGACGACCTCGCCCATCATCGTGCGACGGATCGGGTTGTCCGTCGTCCACGCGATGCCATTGACGAAGCTCGCGACGGCGAGATGCCAGACGAGGAGCCGGTCCGTCCACGCGAGGAGCGCGAGGACGAGCGACGTGAGCAACATGGAGAAGACGACCAGGACGAGCGCCGTTCGCCGCTCCAGGCGTTCCGCTGCGGCGCCGACCACGGCGCCGAGCAAGGCCATCGGCAGGATCCGCAGCATCGTCAACATCGCGACGACGAACGGTGAGCTGGTGCGACGATAGGCGAAGACCGCGACGGCCAGAATCTCCAGCCACCGCACGGCGAACATGAGGAGGCCGACGAGCCACAGCCGGCGGAAATCGGGCTCGCCGAACGGAGACGAAAGCGCGCCGGCGATCACCCCCGCGCGCCGAGCACGTCGCGGCCGAGCACCGTCTGCATCAGCGTGACGGTGAGAAACGTCACCCCCAGCATGAAGCACCCGAGCACCGCGATCGGCCCGAACTGGCCTTCTTCCTTGAGGTCGAAGATCACGACCGAGATCACCTTGGTGTTCGGCGTGAACAGGAGGATCGACGCGGAGAGCTCGCGCAGGACGCCGATGAAGACGAAGCACCAGGTCGCGATGATGCCGCTTCGCGCCAGCGGCGCGGTGATCAGGCCGAGCACGCGCATCCGGCCGGCCCCCAGAATGCGCGCCGCGTCTTCCAGCTCGGGATGGATGGTCTTGAACGTTGTGTCGCACTGCGCGTAGCCGACCGGCATCTCTTTCGTGAGATACGCGACGAACAGGATCGCGAGCGTGCCGTAGAGCACGAACGGCGGACGCGTGTACGCGACGAAGAGGCCGACCGCGAGCACCACGCCGGGCACGACGACGGGCGCCACGGCGAGCAGGCCGAGCGCCTGGTGTCCCGGGACGAGCCGGCGCGTGGTCACGTACGCCAGCACGGCGGCGAGCACGGCGCCGACGGAGGCGGTCACGACGCCGAGCTCCAGCGTGTTCATGATGGCCGCCTTCGTCGCGCTGTACTCGAAGAACGTGAACGCGAAGTTCGCCAGCGTGAAGTTGTCCCACGTGAGCGGTTGGGCCCAGGCGCGAGCGAACGCCGCCTTGGCGAGCGCGCCGTATGGCAACACGATCGAGCACGCCATCACGAGACCAACGCCGACGAGGGCGGGATACCGCCAGGCGCCGAGCGGCACCACACGGCGGCCCGAGCCCTTGCCGCCGCCGATGGACGCGTAGCCTCGCCGTCCCAGCAAGCGCTTTTGCAGATGGAGCAGCACCACGGTCGCGGCAAGCAGCGGGATCGAGAACGCCGCGGCCAGCTCGACTTTCGGCGGGTACTGGAAGAGCGCCCAGATGCGCGTCGTGATCGTGTGAAAGCCCGCCGGTAACGCCAGGATGGCCGGTGAGCCGAAGAGCGCCAGCGCCTGCAGCACTGCCAGGATGAATCCGCTCAGGATGGCGGGCGCCGCGAGCGGGAGCGTCACGACGCGCGCGACCGTGAAGCGCCCGGCGCCGAGGACGGCGGCGGCATCCTCGAGATCGGACGCGATCGTCTCGAGCGTGTTCGAGATCAGGATGTAGACGTAGGGGAACGTGTAGATCGCGATCACGAACACGAGGCCGGTCATCGAGAAGATGTTGAAGAGCGGCGTGGCGGCTCCGCTGAGCGAGCGATAGAGGGGGTTGAGCAGGCCGGCGTTCGGGCCCGCGAGCATCACCCACGCGAAGGCGCCCAGGAACGGCGGCGTGACGAAGGACGCGAGCACGGAAAGGCGGATCAGGCGCTTGCCCGGGAGATCGGTCCGTGACGTGAGCCAGGCCAGCGGCGCGCCCACGGCGAGCGACGCGACGCCCACCCAGACCGAGAGGATCACGGTGTTCCAGAGGGCCTTCCGGAGCGGAGCATCGGTGAAGACGCGCAGGTAATTCGAAAGCGTGGGGCCGCGTTCGCCGCTCACGCTGATCCACCCGAGCCAGCCGAGCGGCAGCGCCATCATGACGACGAGTCCGAGCGCGGCCAACGCCCACACGGCGATCGAGCGATCGAGCGGCAGGATCGTCGGGCGACTGGACATGCCGGCGATTTTACCCGTTCGCGC
>QHRT01000507.1:0-1800 GCA_003220195.1 Candidatus Rokuibacteriota bacterium
TTCGCGGCGCCGGCGGTGCCCGTCGTGGACTCGACGTACATGACGTGAACATCGGGCAGAGTCACGTGCTCGGCCGCCATGGCCGCCCTCCTGCTACGGCCCCGACCACGGGTCCAGCACCGCGCGCTTCGCCTTGCGCCGGTCCGCCGGCGACAGCTTGAAGTCGTGGTTGAACGGCGCGGACTCGAACGAGCCATAGGCCGGGTTCGAGATCATGATCCACTCGCGGCCCCACCGGTCCTTGTGCTCCTCCATCACCTTCAGGCGCTCCGCCTCGGTCCCGCGGTACTCGTCGACGAAGTCGCCGAAGTTGTCGCCGACGTTCAAGAGAATCCGGTAGCTCTTCGCGATGTGCGCGCGGCGCGAGCCCTTGGCCGAGCCCCAGTCCGGCTGCTTCTTCGTCATCAGCATCGTGTCGACGGTGCCGCCCATCGGGAAGCCGAGCTTCTCGAGGTTCTTCCGCGTGGCCTCCTCCTCCTCCGCGGTCCGATTGGAGACGTAGAAGACCTTCACGCCGCGAGCGTCGGCGTAGCGGGCGAAGTCGACGGCGCCCGGGATCGCCTGGGACGTGACCGTGTTGACGTAGGCGTTCCAGGTCTTCGGATCGAAGGTCGTGTCCCGGAGCGCCATCCACGCCTGGTAGGCCGAGTTGTCGACGATCGACTCGTCGACGTCCAGGACGATCGCCGGCGGTAACGCCTGGTAGTTCCCGGTCTGCTCCTTCGGCGCGGCGGTCCAGCGCGGGTCGGTCAGCGCCTGCTCCAGCCGGATCCTGGCCAGCGCGAACGCGGTGAGCGCGGTGGCCTTGTACTCGACCGAGCGCTGCATCCACAGCACGGCGTTCAGGAGATCGTTCTGCGGCGCGTCCTGGGCCCGGGAAGGCGTCGCGAGAGCCAGGGCGAAGACGAGAACGACCACGGCCGACCACGAGCTGACGTGACGAGCGCGGATCCGAGCAATCATGCGAGTCCTCCTTCCGGCGACCCCGTTCGGTGACGCGCTCGATTTTCATCGAAGCCCCCGCGGTCGACAATCGGTATCATCTGGCCGCTCGCGGTGGGGTCGGGGGATCGTTCCCGAGAGATTCCGGGTTGAGGAGCCGCCGCGCTCGGGGCTGCGGAGTGGGTGCGTCAATCAGACACAGGGGGCGCCGGCCATGACACAACGGAGATGGATCGTTTTCGTTCTCGGCTTTGCCCTGCTGGGCCTCGCCGGCCCCGCCGCGGCGCAAGAGTTCTCGCCCGCCATCGTGTTCGACATGGGCGGCAAGTTCGACAAGTCGTTCAACGAAGCGGCGTACCAGGGCGCCGAGAAGTTCAAGAAGGAGAGCGGCGTCGCGTATCGCGAGTTCGAGGTGACGAACGAGGCGCAGCGCGAGCAGGCGCTCCGCACGATGGCGCGACGCGGATCCCAGATCGTCGTCGGGATCGGCTTCAGCCAGGCAAGCGGCATGGAGAAGGTCGCGAAGGAGTTCCCGAACACGAAGTTCGCGATTGTCGACGCCGTCGTCGATCTCCCGAACGTGCAGTCGATCGTCTTCAAGGAGCACGAGGGCTCGTTCCTGGTCGGGATGGCGGCGGCGATGGCGTCGAAGACCGGCAAGGTCGGCTTCGTCGGCGGCATGGACATTCCGCTGATCCGGAAATTCGCGCTCGGCTACGAGGAGGGCGCGAAGTACGTCAATCCCAAGATCGAGGTGCTCCAGAACATGACCGGGACGACGCCGGCCGCATGGAACGACCCGACGCGCGGCGGGGAGCTGGCGCGGAGCCAGTTCGATCGCGGCGTCGACGTCGTCTA
>QHRT01000507.1:1891-4616 GCA_003220195.1 Candidatus Rokuibacteriota bacterium
GAAGCGTTCAAGACCGCGAAGAACGGGACCTGGAAAGCCGGCGTGCGCAACCTGGGTGTCGCCGACGGCGGTGTCGGCTACTCGATCGATCAGTACAATCGCGCGCTCATCACGCCCGAGATGGAGCGGCGGCTCGAGCAAGCGCGCGCCGACATCGTGGCCGGCAAGATCAAGGTGACCGACTACATGGCGAAGAAGTAGCGCGTGGCGTCCCGCCCCGCCGAGGCCGCCCCGCCGCTGATCGAGCTCCGGGGTATCGACAAACGATTCGGCGGCGTGCACGCGAACCGCGACGTCTCGCTCGTCGTTCACGCGGGCACGGTTCACGGCATCGTCGGCGAGAACGGCGCCGGCAAGTCGACGCTCATGGGCATTCTCTACGGGTACCACCAGCCCGACCGCGGCGAGATCCGGCTGCGCGGCCGGCGCGCCACGATTCGCAGCGCGCAGCACGCGCTCGCGGCGGGGATCGGCATGGTGCACCAGCACTTCATGCTGGTGGAACCGTTCACGGTGCTCGAGAACGTCGTGCTCGGCGTGGAGGGCGGCTTCCGGCTGGGCGCCGGGATGAGGCGCGCCCGCGCGGAGATGGAGCGGCTCGGACGCGAGTATCACCTGGAGGTCGATCCCGACGCGCGCGTCGCCGATCTCGGCGTCGGCCAGCGCCAGCGCGTCGAGATTCTCAAGGCGCTCTATCGCGGCGCCGACGTCCTGATCCTCGACGAGCCGACCGCGGTGCTGACACCGCAAGAGGCCGACCATCTCTTCCGGATCCTCGGGTCGCTGCGCAACGAGGGCAAGACCGTCCTGCTCATCACGCACAAGCTGCGCGAGATTCGCGAGGTGACCGACGTCGTGACCGTGATGCGTCAGGGGCGCGTCGTCCGGACGCTCCGGACGGCCGAGACGACGCCGGAGGGGATCGCCGAGCTGATGGTCGGCCGCGCGGTCAGCTTGCGGGTGGAGAAAGCTCCGCGCGAGCCCGGTGAGCCGGTGCTCGAGGTGAAGGACCTGATCGTCGAGGACGGGCTCGGCGTCCAGCGTGTGAAAGGTGTGAGCTTCGCGGTGCGACGCGGCGAGGTCGTTGGCATCGCGGGGGTCGCGGGCAACGGCCAGTCAGAGCTGCTCGAAGCGATTGCCGGAATGCGAGCGTTCACATCCGGGCAGCTCTGCTGGAAGTCCGACGTCGCCGATACCGACGTGCGGACGCCGCGCGGGATGCGGCAGCTGGGTGTCGGACACGTGCCCGAAGACCGACAACGCGTCGGGCTCATCACGTCCTTCGCGGCGCGTGAGAGCGCGATCCTCGGCCATCACGCCGACCCCGGCTACAACGGCGCGATCCTCCAGCATGGCGACGCGGTGGCGGCGAGCTTTCGCCGCCAGGCGGAGGACTACGACATCCGGCCGCGCGAGGGCTCACTGCCGACGCGCGCATTTTCCGGCGGCAACCAGCAGAAGGTCGTGCTGGCGCGGGAGCTCGACCGGAATCCCGATCTGCTCCTGGTCGGACAGCCGACACGCGGAGTCGACATCGGGGCGATCGAGTTCATTCACCGGCGCCTGGTCGCGCTGCGCGATGCCGGCAAGGCCATTCTGCTGGTCTCCGTCGAGCTGGACGAAGTGCTCGCGCTGTCCGACAGGATTCTCGTGATGCACGACGGCCGGATCGTGGGTGAGGTCACGCAGGCCGAGGCCACCGAGCGCACGCTCGGCCTGATGATGGCGGGCGTCGCGCAGGCGCGCTCCTCCTCGACGTGAGTCGCGCCGGGCGCTGGATCGCGCCGGCGTTGCTGCCGGCGATCAATCTCGGGCTCGCGCTCGCGCTGTCGGCCGTCGTCGTGATCGCGATCGGAGAAAATCCCGTCCGCGCGCTGCGCTTTCTCGCCACCGGCGCGTTCGGCAACGCCGAGGTGATCGGCTACACGCTCTATTACGCCACCAGCTTCGTGTTCACCGGCCTCGCGGTCGCGGTCGCGTTCCACGGAGGCCTCTTCAACATCGGCGCCGAGGGGCAGGCGACCATCGGCGGTCTCGGCGTCGCGTTGCTGTGCCTCGGCGCCGATCGCTGGCCGACGCTCGTCGTCATTCCGACGGCGATCGTCGTCGCCGCCGTCGCCGGCGCCGCGTGGGCGTTCGTGCCCGGCTGGCTGCAGGCGCGGCGCGGCAGCCACGTCGTGATCACGACGATCATGTTCAACTTCATCGCGGCGGCGCTCTTGACGCACCTCCTGGTCAACGTGCTGATCAAGCCCGAACAGCAGTCACCGGAGACGCGTGAATTCGCTCCGAGCACGTGGATGCCGCAGCTGCACGACCTCGCGCGCGGTCTCGGCTGGGAGATCGCGCGGTCGCCGCTCAATCTCGCGTCGGTCATCGCGCTCGCCGCCGCGGGCTTCGTGTGGCTCTACGTCTGGCACACGCGCTGGGGGTACGCCTTGCGAGCGGTCGGCCAGAACGAGACGGCGGCGGTGTACGGAGGGATCGTGCCGGCGCGCATCGTGGTGGTCGCGATGTCCGTCTCCGGAGCGCTCGCCGGACTCATGAGCCTGAACGAGGTGATGGGCGTCCAGCATCGTTTACTGCTCACCGTGGCCGGCGGCGCCGGCTACGTCGGCATCGCGGTGGCGTTGATGGGACGCAATCACCCCATCGGCATCGTGCTGGCGGCGATCCTGTTCGGTGCGCTCTACCAGGGCGGATCCGAGCTGTCGTTCGAGATGCC
>QHRT01000508.1 GCA_003220195.1 Candidatus Rokuibacteriota bacterium
AGAATGCGCCGGCGGATCATGATGGAGCGATTGATGATAGCAGCGGCGCTTGCGCTTCTCGGTTGGACCTGGACCGGTAAGCAAAGTACGGAAGGACATCCGCGCGCGGTTCCTTCGGGCGACGAAAGGGCCGCGTGATGGCGACCGTCCCCGTCGCGAGAGCCAGCGCGCCCCGCCTGGCGACAGGTCGGCCAGGCGGGGCGCGCTGTTGTCAGGAACCCCCGCGACGAGACTCGCTGGTGGGCTTAGTGGCGCGAGAAGGCCTCGAAGATGTCGGCCGTCTGCCCGAACGATCCGGAACCAGGAATGTAGATCGTATCTCCTCTGACGACGGCCTCGATTTCCGAGGATGGGGTCGGCTTGGGCGTCAGCGGCCCGAACCAGGTTCCGTGAGCCACATCAAAACCCTCGACATCGCGGAACTCGATCGTTGGACATGTCGACAGCGCGGCGCGCGGACGCGGACCCGCGCAGCAGATCTATCAGTACAGGGCTCGTGCGGTGTGCCGAGGCGCGGGGAGCGGGCTAGCCGCCCGCCAGCTCGATGTCGTGCAGCACCGGGTCCTGCGCTCGCGCCACCTCGTTCTCCCGCGTCGTCGATGAAGCGTCGCGGATCGCCGATCAGCGTGTTGGCGGCCTGGATCGGCCGGTCGACGCGATGGCAGTGAAGCTTGTAGTTCTCCCGTGACGGAGCGAGCGGCTGGCCACACCGCGAGCACGCGAGCCACGCGGCGCCATCGCGGCGCACCAGGTCGAGAGCCTCGGTGATGCGCCGGGACACCGGCAGGCGTGGACCCGGGTACGGATGTGGCGCGTGTCCCAGCCGCTCGACGATCGCCTGCAGCCGCAACGCGGCCGTCGCGCCGACGTCCACGCGAAGCGATTCACCCTCGCCGACCAGCACGACGCGGAAGATCTCTCGCGCCGCGTGCACGGACACGTCTTCGAGGTACACGTCCTGGCGGACCTTCTCGGGATCCCTTTCGATCGGATCGCCGTAGCCGGCGCCCGCGGCGAACGCGACCTCGTACACGTCCTCGCGGTTTTGCCGGATGTCGATCTGCCGGAGCTGAAGGAGCACGTCGTCGCCGGAGACCTCGCCGATGTCCCCGTGCATCTGCCGGCGCGCGAGACGCTGCTGGATGTCGCTGCCGCGCTTGAAGCGATAGGAGTTGGTGTTCGCCGGGTAGCCGCCGGCGAGACCGGGCGCGGTCGGGATCGCGGCGCCGGACGACTCCGTGTCCTGCACGATGTGGTCGGTACCGTGCGGGATGAAGCTCACGGCCGCGGAGTTCCCGCCGCGGAACTTGCCCGCGCCGCCGGAATCGGTGTTCTCTTTGCGATAGAGCACCAGGAGCGGAAAGCTCTGTTCGTTGTGCTCGACGTTGCCGATGCGACAGATCGGGCTTCGCACCTGACCGCCCGTCGCGATGCCGTCCTTGAACGAGAACGCGCCGATCGCGCCCACCATCGGATCGAGCAGGAGATAGCCGAACTTCTCGCCCCACTGGTCCGTGCCGCGGAACACCGTCAGCGGAAACTGGGACGTCCCGCCGATCGTCATGACGTCGCGCCGGAGCTCCGGATCGCACGAGAGCATCTTCGAGAGCGTGTTGTAGGCGGGATAGAGCGAGATCTCCATCGCCTGCACCGGCGCCGTCGACACGGACGCCGGGTGCGCGGCCGACGTGAACGCGCCGAGCGCCGGCTGGAACTCGATGTGCCGGAGGGCGCCGCCGATCGCGTAGAGCTGGTCCCAGCAGAGCAGCTCGTTGATCGCGGTCATGATCGAGCCGCGCCAGCCGGAGTAAGTCGTATTGATCGCGCCGACTTGCGGGGCCGTGCCGGCATTGTCGAAGACGAGCCGGTCGCCGTCCTTTCGCATCGTCAGCAGCACCGGATACGTGTTGCGGTCGCCGACGTACGCCACCTCGACGTAGCTTCGCTCGCGCCACGTGCCGTCCGGCACCTTCGCGAGCTTGGCGAGAAACGCCTGCTCGGCGGTGTCGATGATCTTCCGCATGACGCCCTTCACGACGTCGGCGCCGTACCGGCGGATCAGCGTCAGGATGCGGGCCTTGGCCGTGGTGTTCCCGGCGATCTGTGCGCGGAGATCGAGCGCCACCAGATAGGGCTTGCGCGATGCGCGCAGGTAAACGCCCTCGATATCGCGTCGCAGCTCGCCGCGCTCGACGATCTTCACCGGCGGGATCAGGATGCCCTCGTCGAACGCGTCGCGGGCGTTCGGGCAGAAGCTCCCCGGCGTGATGCCGCCGACGTCGTACTGGTGGAGCACGTTGGTGATCCAGCAGAAGAGCTTGCCCTCCCAGAACACGGGCGTGAGCAGCGTCACGTCCATCTGATGCGCGGCGCCGACCCACGGGTCGTTCGAGAGGAACATGTCGTCCTCGAAGATCCCGGGGTTCGTCGAGCGGTGCTCGAGCGTCCACTTCACCTGCACGTCGCTGACGCCCGACATGTAGAGCTGGTAGGGCCCGCAGTAGATGAACTCGCCGTCCTCGGTGAAGATCGACGAGTTCAGATCGAACGCGTACATCGCCACCGGCGAACCGGAGATGCGCTGGATCGTCATCCCGAGCTCTTCGTTGATGTTCCAGAGGTTGTGCCGGATCACCTCGTACGTGATCGGATCGATCTTGTCGGTCCCCTCGCGATGGAGCGCGAGCCGCGGGTCGATGTCGAGCGTCGCGCCGGGGATGTACGAGAACGTCGTTCCGTCGTACGGCCCCGTCGTGTTCGAGCTCGGATGCGGCCGATCCGCCATGTCAGTGCCCTCCAAGGTCGATCAACACGTTGCCGTACGGATCGACGCGCGCCGTCTCGAACGGGTGCACGACGATCGTCGTGTCCGGCGCCTGGATGATCGCCGGTCCGGGAACCACGTTGCCGGCCTGGAGGCGCTCGCCCCAGAAGACCGCGGTCGGCTCGAAATCCCCGAGCTCGGCCCAGTAGACGGGGCGCGTGCCGGCGCGCGCCTCCGGGGCCGGCGAGCGATCCACATCCGGCGCCGCCACGATCCGCGGCTTCGCGCTCACCGCCGAAGCGCGGACGCGATACGTCACGATCTCCACGCGCGCCTCCCGGAACCCGGCGCCGCGGCCGTAGACGGTCTCGTAGCGACGGTGGAAGTCTTCGATGAGGCGGGCGAGC
>QHRT01000511.1 GCA_003220195.1 Candidatus Rokuibacteriota bacterium
CGCTGTTCGACAGCACCGGATGCCCCCTGTGTCACACGCCGACATTGCAGACGGGCAACTCGACGGTGGCGGCGCTGCGCAACCAGCCGGTGAATCTCTTCTCGGACCTGCTGCTCCACGACATGGGCCCTGGGCTGGCGGACGGAATCAGCCAGGGACAGGCGGGCCCGAGCGAATTCCGCACGGCGCCCTTGTGGGGCGTGGGGCAGCGCATGTTCTTCCTTCACGACGGCCGGACGACGGATCTGCTGCGCGCGATCCAGATGCACCAGAGCGGCGGCCCGTTCACGCGCGGCGCCTCGGAAGCGAATGGCGTCATCCAGCGATTCAATAACCTGACCGAACGCCAGAAGCAGGACGTCTTGAATTTCCTGCGCTCGCTGTAAAGGAATGCACCCCGGCGCGCGGCCCTCGGGCGCGTCCGCGCGCCCCTCGGGGCCCCTGATGTAATGGATTTGCACCGGCGAAGTCGGGAGGCTAGAGTCCGGGGCGATTGCCATGGCGCTCGAGCCCGTCGACCGCGTTCGACTCACGTCACTCGCCGGTGATTTCGCCACGTGCACCGAGCGCAGCCGTGGGCCCGTCCGCCGGCGCGGAAACATGTTCGAGACGCGCCGGCGGACGGCGCCGCTCGGCGCTCACGGTCTCTCGGTCCTGGTCGAGGTGACGCGCGGGCGGGAAACGACGACCGCGCTCTTCGACTGCGGGCTGCGCGACGACGTCCTGCGCGACAACGTCCGCTACCTCGGCGCGCCGCTCGACAAGACGCAGGCGATCTTCCTGAGCCACGGTCACCCCGATCACTACGGCGGACTGTCGGCGGCGCTTTCGCTGGTCGGCCGCCGTGACGGCCGCAAGATCCCCATCGTCCTGCACGAAGCCGCGTTCCGCGAACGGTGCTGGACGTGGAAGGATCTTCGCGGCGGCCGCTACCGTCTGCCTCGTGCGGTCGTTCGATCTCCGCGCGCGAGTGTCGCGATCCAGTCGGGACCCGCGGTCTTCCTCTCGGGGATGGCGATGTTCCTGACCGACATTCCGCGGCGTACGCGCTACGAGCTGCGTCGCCCCGGCGGGCAGGTGCTCTATCGCGACGGACGGCGGTGGCGCAACGACACGACGCCCGACGACGGCGCGCTCGTGATGCACGTGCGCGGCCGCGGGCTCGTGATCCTGACCGGCTGCGGACATGCCGGGCTGATCAACACGGTACGTGAAGCCGTCGCGCAGACCGGCGTGTCGAGCGTCCTCTCGCTCGTGGGTGGATTCCATCTCTGCCACGCGCCGGCGCGCCGCATCGCCGCGACCATCCGCGACCTCAAAGCCTTCGCGCCCCGGTGGGTGATCCCGTCGCACTGCAGCGGCCTCGAGTTCGAAGCCGCGCTCCGGAACGCCTTTCCGCGCGGATTCGCGCTCGACTCCGTCGGGACCGAATACACCTGGGACGCCCCGAGCTGACTCGGATGCGAGAGCGCCGGACGCTCGATTGATCGAAGACATCACCAGGAGGAACTCCATGCGCCAGCGCAAACCCGTTCACGTGGCGTTGGTCGCCGCGCTGCTGCTCACACTCGTCGCCGGCGGGCCCGGCGCCATCCGCGACGGCGCCGCGCAGGGCCCGATCACGATCTCGATCGTCGACGTCTCCGGCGACCTGTCCTCGACGCGCGCGATCATCGAGAACTACCAGAAGGCCAATCCCCAGAAGGTGAAGGCCGTGAACTTCCAGCGCGCGCCGGCGCCGGAGCTGCCGGCGAAGATCAAGGCGCAGCAGGACGCCGGACGCGTCGACGTGAACTTGCTGCTCATCGGTCAGGACGCCGGCTCCGTCATGGCGGCGGCAGGCCAGCTCGTGAAGCTCTTCCCGCAGTACGACAGCCTCTTCCCGACGAACGAGCTCAGCGACGCCGGCAAGGTGCTCCAGGCTGAGGGCGAAGGGTTTCTGCTGCCGTCGGTCGTCAGCAACGGCGGCCCCGTCTTCATCTACAACCCGGGAAAGGTGAAGCAGCCGCCGAAGAGCGCCGACGAGCTCAGGGCGTGGGTGAAGGCGAACCCCGGCAAGTTCATGTACGCGCGCCCCGCGAACTCCGGTCCCGGACGTTCGATCATCTGCGGGCTGCCCTACATCCTCGGCGACAAGAACCCGCGCGATCCGCTGGCGGGCTGGGACAAGACGTGGGCGTTTCTCAAAGACGTCGGCGAGTCGGTCGAGTACTACCCGACCGGCACCGCGATCACGTTGAAAGAGTTCGCCGAGGGCACGCGCTGGATCATCGCCGGCATCATGGAATGGGACATGAAACCGCGCGCGGAGGGCACGATCCCGCCGGACTCGAAGATCTTCCTCCTGCCGGGAACGTCGTTCGTGATCGACGGCCATTACTGGGCGATCCCGAAGGGCATCTCCGCGGCGGAGCAGGAGGTGATTCTCGACCTCATGAAGTTCATGCGGCGGCCCGACCAGCAGGTGCTCACGAAGCTCGTGCAGGAGCACTGGCGGCCCGAGTACACGGACATGGAGAAGAAGTACAAGATCGTGCCGCAGCTGCCGGTGAAGGACCTGGTGGCGGCGATGGACCGGTGGGACAAGGAGGTCGGCGCGCAGCGCATCAAGAAGTTCTGAGCGTGATCGACCGCCTGAGCTTTCGCCTCAGCAAGAACTTCGGCGCGAAGAACGTGCTCGACGACTTCGCGCTCGAGGTGCGCGGCGGTGAGCTGGTCACGTTTCTTGGTCCGTCGGGTTGCGGCAAGTCCACCGCGCTCAACCTGCTCGCCGGGCTCTACGAGCCGACCGCCGGCGAGATCTGGCTCGACGCCGAGCGTATCGACCTCCTGCCGCCCGAACGCCGCGGGTTCGGTATGGTCTTCCAGAACTACGCGCTGTTCCCGCATCTCC
>QHRT01000515.1 GCA_003220195.1 Candidatus Rokuibacteriota bacterium
GCTCGCGCCGGCAGCCGCGCAGGCTCAGGCGGCGTCCGGTGCTCCTCGTGGAACGGCATGCCATTCCCAACCTTCGTGCAGGACATGCGCGAGCTGAGGTACGTCGAAGGCAAGATAATCGCCGTCGCAGCACACCCCGTCCCGACAGCGCGCGCGAGGTGAGCGACGTCGCCCAGCGCACGGCGCTCTACCGCGAAGCCAACGATGCGATCCTGGCGCGGCGGAACATCATCTACCTCTACTTCCCGAACTACATCGTCGCGCTCCCGAAGAGCTTGAAGAACTCCAAGGCCGTGCCCGACGGGCTGATCCGCATCAAGGGCACGAGCTGGCAGGAGGTGTTCGAGCTCTGTCCAACAAACGCTTGAGGGCTCCGGGGCTCGCGTTGCTCGCTCCGGCCGCTGAGCGTGTGCGGTGACGCGGGAGACCGCCGTCGGCAGGGCCGTCGGCGGTCTCGCGACACGTCCTTGCGCCGCGACTACGAGCAGCCGAGCGCGTGCAGATCGACGTGGCGTCGGCGATCAATGCGTCCCCCTGGGCCGCGGTCCGCTTCTTGCCCTTCAGGCCGTGGACCGACTTGATGAAGGCCTTGAGGTCGCCGCACGCCGTGGCGCTGTCGCCGGCGTCGACTGCCGCGAGCGCGTCGTTCAGCTTCGCCACCAGGCTCTTCTTCATGATCCCGCCGCCGTTTATTGCAGGAGCGAGTTGCACCCCAGGGAGAGGAGCAACGGCGGCTGGCCAATGCCTGGCTCGACGAGGGGGTTCGCCTGGACGACGCCGAACGGTTCGCCGACCAGGCGCTGGCTCTCTCGCGCGATCGCGGCGAGCGCGGCGGGGAGATCTGGGCGCTCTGGCTTCAGGGTGAGATCGCGTTCCGACGTGGTCCCGACGTGATCGAGCTCGCCGCCGAGCGCTATGAGCAGGCGCTCGCGCTCGCCACCGAGCTCGGCATGCGACCGCTCATGGCGCACTGCCACGCCGGGCTCGCGCGTGCCGTCGGCGCCGAGGATCACCTCGCGTGCGCGACCGCGCTGTACCGCGAGATGGAGATGACGTTCTGGCTGTCCCGCGCGAACGCGTGATTCCGTAGCTCACGCTGACCGCCGACGGCGCGCCACGCGTACCGTCGGCGGTGATTCCGTGGTCGTCCGTCCAGACCGCCGCCGTCAGCAGCGGACCAACCGCAGCAACTCCCGGCACGGCTGCTCCATTGATATGGATCGTGACCGGGGCGACGAAATTGGAGACGGTGACCAGACGTTGGTGTCGTGCACTGAGGTGAAGAACATCGGCGGCCCCCGGGGCAGCTGCGCCGTGGGCATGGCGGCTATCCGGGCGACTCGAACGCGAGCGTCGCGTAGCGCAGGAAGATCCCGCCGCGCGGCTCGGCCAGCGGGCCGTTCGCCACCAGGCACGCGATGACGTGCCGCGCCCCCGGCACCGCGCTGCCGCTGATCTCGACCCGGTGCTGGGCGTTGATCCCGACGATGACGCCGGTGGCGCGATCGATCTTCCCGTCAACCCAGATCTCGCCGTAGTTGTCGATGTTCGTCTCGAACCACATCCGCGAGCCGGCGAGCGCGACGTCGCCGATGCGCTCCGGCACCTCGACCGCCGTCCGGTACCAGGCGAAGGTGAAGCCGACCGAGCGACTCTCGCGGATGTTGCGACAGATTTCCCAGCGAGAGTCGTCATGATCGGCGAGGCGCGCGGGGCTCGCGAGAATCTCGGCGGTGAGCCCTTGATTGGGCTCGCCCGGCACGAGCCCCGCCGCCACTCGCCACTCCGCCTTGACCAGTCGTCGGTCGTCAGCTCTGTTCAGGTCCAGCGCCACTCGTGGCATGCCTCGCTCCCTATCGTGTGGTGACGGCGGCCTTGCCGAGGTACTTCTCGAAGAACGCCAGCGTCCTCGGCCAGGAATCACGGTCGGCCTCCGCGTGGTATCGCGCGCCCCGCCGGTTCCCGTCCTCCTCGCCGAAGAGCCCGATCAACGGGCAATGGATGTCGGCCGTCCGCTCGAACGGAGACGGGCCCTCGCCCCAGGGGACCATGATGTTGCCGCCGTAGTAGTCGGCGCCCACCTTGAAGCTCGGCTGAGGTGATTGGGGAGACTTCCGAGAAGGCGTGTTCCGTCAACAGGGCCTTTGTTTCGTCTATGCTCTTCACCGCCTCCAGCCGAGCCAGTCGCAAACGGCGCGGCCCATGACGAGCTCGAGATCACGCCCGCGGAGCCACGGCAGCTCTTCGGTGAACAACGTCACGCACTGGCGCCACGGGCAGGGCATGCGCGTGATGTCGGTGCCCCAGAACCAGCGCGCGGGGCCAAAGGCGTCATAAAGCTGGCGCAGCTTGTCGTGGATGTCGCGGTACGGGTACGGCTGGTCGGAGTAGCTCGGCGCGCCGGTGGCCTTCATCGCGACGTTGGGGTACTTCGCCAGCGCGAGAACTTCCTGGAGATTTGCCCAGCGCTCATTCGGGCTCGTCACTCCGGAGGGTCGACCGAGGTGATCGAGGATCAGCTTGAGGTTCGGATGCCGCTGCGCGACCTCGCCGACCTTCGGAAGGAGGTTCGCCGCCATCAGCGCGATGGGTAGGCCGGCGCGCTCCGCCGCCGGCCACAGCCAGTCAATGGTCCCGTCCGTCGGCCAC
>QHRT01000516.1 GCA_003220195.1 Candidatus Rokuibacteriota bacterium
TGCCGACGTCGTGGGCGCTGGTCGCGTCTACGCCACGCTGCCGAAGAAGCAACGCGATGCCCGGAGACAGGTCCTCATCGAGGTAGAGCTTCACCGAGTGAAGCGCACGAGCCCCGGATACTGCTGCTCGACCGCCTTGGGCGTGAGCGCCGCGTTGGCGTCGATCTGGGCCTGAACCTCGTCACGATAGCGGGCGTAATACATCAGCGCGGCCGTGATCTGAGCCTGTGAGAGCTGCGGGAAGGCCTTTCGCAGCCTGGCGGCGTCTCCGTTCTTGCTGAAGTCGCGCAGGACTTCCCACACGCCGAGGCCGGTCCCACCGGCCTTTGCCGTCCGACCGCTCGGCTCGTCCCCAAAGTAGATCCCGGGGCATTGCCGCATGCGCAGTGCCTCTTCGAGCAGCTCTTGCGTGACGTCGGCCACCGACCGCCGACTGCGCGCGGCGGCGGCTTCGAGCTCTCGGCGCAGCGACTGCCGGAGCCGCATCGTGGTCAACACTCGCGGCTCAACGCGACGGGGTCTCGCTGCACTCGTGCTCGCTCTCGGGCGTTGGGGCGGTACCCGGCGTCGTCGGGACGAGCGAGAAGCCATGCGGCTCAATTTAAACAGTATTCTCCTGGAGTACAATCGAATACATCGGCGGCGGGCGACGCCCGGCGGGCGACCCGCGCGAGGAAACCGGTCAGACTCCGCGCAGCTTCGGATCCAGCCGGTCGCGGAGCCAGTCGCCCAGCACGTTCAGCGAGAGCACGACGAGCAGGATCGCGATCCCGGGGACGACCGAGATCCACCACGCGGTCTGGATGAAGTTCTGGCCCTCGGCGACCATGCTGCCCAAGCTCGGCGTGGGCGGCGGAATTCCGGCGCCGAGGTAGCTCAGCGAGGCTTCGACCACGATCGCCCAGCCGAGCTGCAGCGTGCAGAGGACGACGATCGTGTTGACGACGTTCGGGACGATGTGCCGCAGCACGATCACATGGCCGGGCGCGCCGATCGCGCGCGCCCCGAGCACGAATTCCTGCGCCTTCCAGTAGAGCACCTCGCCGCGCACCTGGCGCGAGTAGCGCGGCCAGAGGATCAGCGCGAGCACCGCCACGACGACGCGAAAGCTCGGACCGACCGTGACGGTCAGCACGAGCGCGACCAGGATGCCGGGAAACGCGAGGAACGCGTCGGTGGCGCGCATGATCGCCGCTTCGAGCCAGCCGCCGCGGTAGCCGGCGACGAAGCCGAGGCTCGTGCCGACGAGCCCGCCGGCCAGGATCGCGGTGACCGCGACCGCGAGGGAGATCCGCGTGCCGAGCACGACGCGGCTCAGGATGTCGCGGCCCTTCCGGTCGGTGCCGAGCGGATAGTGCGCGCTGCCGTCGCTCATGAACACCGGTGGCAACTGGCCTTTCGCGGGATTGATCTGCTCGGGATCGTGCAGCACGAGCCGATCCGCGAACACGGCGACGACGATGGTGGCGACCACGATCACGATCGCGAGCCACGGCGCGTGAGCTCGCGGAGCCGCGACGCTCGCGGGTCGTTCCGACAGAGCCGCCGCCGCGGTCGTCGCCGGTGGCACGACGCCGCTACGTCCTGAGGCGCGGGTCGACCAGCACGTACGTCACGTCGACCAGCAGATTGATCGCGATCACGAGCGCGGCCCACACCACCACCGTGAGCTGCAGCACCGGGTAGTCGCGCCAGAGCGTCGACTCGTACGCGAGCCGGCCGAGCCCCGGCCAGCCGAAGACGACCTCGATCACGATCGCCGACGCGATGATGACGCCGTACATGAACCCGACGAACGTGATCACCGGGATCAGCGCGTTCATGAACGCGTGCTTGGTGACGACGAGAGCCGCGGCGAGGCCCTTCGCGCGCGCGACGCGCACGAAGTCCATCCCGAGGACTTCCAGCATGCTCGACCGGAGCAGGCGGACCACGCCGGCGCTGATGCCCCAGCCCATGACGAGCGCCGGGAGCACGTAGTGTCGCCAGCTCCCCATTCCGGATGTCGGCAGCCATCCGAGCAGCACCGAGAAGACGAGGATCAGCACGATCCCCATCCAGAACGCGGGGACCGACTGGCCGAGCAGCGCGAACGCCATGCCGAAGCGATCCCAGAGCCCTCCGCGATCGACGGCGGCCAGCACGCCGAGCGGCAGTCCGATCGCGAGCGTCACGACGAGCGCGGCCGTCGCGAGCTTGAGCGAGTTGACCAGCCGCTCCGCGACGAGCTCGGTCGCCGGCCTTCCCGTGCGGATCGACGTGCCCCAGTCACCGCGGAGCGCGTGCATGAGGAAGACCGAGTACTGGTGCGTGAGCGGCCGGTCGAG
>QHRT01000090.1 GCA_003220195.1 Candidatus Rokuibacteriota bacterium
CGCACTGGACGACCGGGAAGTCCTGGTTGCGGATCGACTCCACCGTGAGCGTCGCGACGCCCGGCCACGCGAACACGGTCTCGGTGATGATCGCGCCGCCGAGCAGCTGGCCGAACTGGAGTCCGAGCACGGTGATGACCGGAATGCACGCGTTCCGGAACGCGTGCTTGATCACGACCATCGGCTCCGAGACACCCTTGGCGCGCGCGGTCTTGATGAACTCCATGTTCATGACCTCGATCACGCCGGAGCGCACGAGCCGCATGGTGATCGGCGCCAGCGCGGCGCCGAGGCAGAACGACGGCAGCAGGAAATGCTGCCAGATCCCGTAGCCGGACGCGGGCAGCGCCTTGAGCCGGACCGCGAAGACGATGATCAGCATGATGCCGAGCCAGAAGAGCGGCGTCGCCTGCCCCGCCACCGCCAGGGCCGTGCAGAGACTGTCCACCCACGAGTGGCGCCGGAGCGCCGCCAGGATGCCGAGCGGCAGCGCGAGCACGAGCGCGACGACGAGGCCCGCCAGCGTGAGATACAGCGTCGCCGGCATACGTTCGAGCACCAGCCGGAACGCCGGCGTGTCGGCGTACCAGGACTTGCCGAAGTCACCGCGGACGGCGGCCGACGCGAACTTCCAGTACTGGACGTAGAGCGGCTGGTCGAGACCGAGGAGCCGATGGTAGCGCGCGAACTCTTCCTTGCCGGCGTTCTGCGGCAAGAGCAGCAGCACGGGATCGCCGAGCACGTGCAGGATCGCGAACGCCAGCAGCGAGATGCCGATGACGACGACGACGACCTGGACGAGCTGGCGAGCGAGGTAGCCTCGCAGCGTTTACTTCTTCCGCGGCATGACGACGAACATCCGATCGACCTCGTCGCGCGGCGCCTCGTACTCCACCCGATTGCTGATGCCCCACACGCCGCGCAGCCCCCACTTGAAGAGGTACGCCGCGTCGTCGTGGATGAGCTTCTGCGCTTTCGCGTAGACCTCGAGGCGCTTCTTCTGGTCGAGCGTCGACCGCCCTTGCGCGATCAGGTCGTCCAGCGCCGGGTTGCAGTGGATCGCGTCGGCGTCAAAGATCGAGTAGTAACCCCACGACCACGTGAAGATGGGGTCGGCCTTGTTGTCGCGGACGAGGTTCGTGAAGGGGCCGACCTCGCCGACGTAGCGCTGCTTCGTGCGGATCCCGACCTTGGCGAGGTCCGCCGAGATCGCCTCGGACGTCTGCGGCAACGCCGGCTCCACGGTCGGCGCCGTCGTGAGGAAGCCGACCTCGAAGCCGTTCGGATATCCGGCGTCGGCGAGCAGCTTCTTCGCCGCGGCGGCGTCCTGCTTGTAGGGTTTCAGATTCGCATCGAAGCCGAACGCCATCGGGTTCACGGTGGTGGCGGTCCGATCACCGAGTCCGTTCAGCACGTGCTTGATGATTCCATCGATGTCGACGCCGCCCGCCATCAGCTCCGCGATCTGGGTCGCCTGCTCGGGGATGATGCGGACCCGCACGTACTTGAACGCGGGCTTCGGTCCCCAGTAGTCGTCGTTCCGCACCAGCAGGTGCTCTTGTTTCCTGGTCCACTTGACGAGCTTGTAGGGCCCCGTCCCGACCGGGTTCTCCTGCATCCACTCGTGGCCTTTTTCCTTGATCACCTTCTCGGACTGCATGACCAGCGCGGTCATGCGCTCGACGAAGAGCGGATACGGCCCGTCGGTCTTGAAGCGCACCGTCCCCTCGTCGACGACCTCGACGCTCTTGATCTTGGCGTGGTTGCCGCGCGCCGTGATCTTGTTCTCCGGGTTGAGCACGCGGTCGAAGGTCGCCTTGACGTCGCGGGCCGTGAATTTCGTGCCGTCGTGGAACTTGACGTTCGGCCGGAGCTTCACTTCCCACGTCGTGTCGTCGAGGTTGCGCCACGAGGTGGCCAGGCTCGGCCCGACCTTGCCGGTCTTGAGATCACGGGCTGCCAGGTGGTCGAAGACGTTGTAGCCCATGATGATGCTCTCGCGCAGCACCGAGTTCGGCGGGTCCCAGTTCTGCATGTCCGACTGGATCGCGTAGACGACCGTATCGTCCTTCGTCTGGGCCGGCGCGTCGGGCACGACTCCGAGGACGGTGACAAGGACGGCGATGGCTCCGACGGCGAGCATCCGGCTCATGGCGATCTCCTCGGGTGTTCGCATGGCGTCGGCGGAGAGCGCTCTCCGCCGATCAACTGGCGAATTGTGCGCAAACAATAGCGGCCGACCGCGGGACCGTCAAGGTCGCCGCCCGACGGCTCAGCGCCGCGCGATGCACTCGATCTCGACGGCAATGCCTCCCGGCAGCGCGCCGGCCTGGATCGTCGTCCGGGCGGGATAGGGCGGCTCGAAGTAGGTCGCGTAGACCTCGTTCATCGCCTCGAAGTCGTTCATGTCGCGGAGGTACACGGTGCACTTGACGACCTTCGCGAGCGACGAGCCTCCCGCCTCGAGAATCGCCTTGATGTTCTCGAAGACGCGCCTGGTCTCCGACCGGACGTCGCCGCGCTGCAGGGTGCCCGTGGCGGGATCGATGCTCCCCTGGCCCGAGACGAAGACGAAGTCGACGTCGATGATTCCGGGCGAGTAGGGACCGATGGGCTTCGGCGCCCGGGGCGTCTGAATGGGGTTCCTCATGCCGTCCTCTCGGAGTGCGTCAATCAGCGATGCTCCTGGCGCGAGCACAGCGACGCGCGCAGGGCGACGGTCGCCGCCTCGTCCACCTTCCAGTTCGGTATATCGACGACCACTCCATAATCCTCGCGCGCGGACTCGGGAGTCACGAGCTCGTTGCGGACATCGTGAAGCACGCGAGCCGGGTCGCGTTCGAGCGGGTCGCCCCAGCCACCGCCCCCCGGCAGCTCGTGGCGATAGACGTCGCCGTGCTTGATCGTCATCGTCACCTTCGCCGGAACGACACGGTGCTCGGTCGCGGGATTGATGATGTTCATCGACGGCTTCCCCGGCTTTCCACCGGAGAGACCGAACGGGCGGAACACGCGGCGATCGGAACGGACCTGGAGCACCCCTTCCTCTTCGAGGAACCGGTAGTCGCGGCTGAAGCCCATCCCGCCGCGGAACTTTCCAGGGCCCCCGCTATCCGCGACGAATTCCATGCCGAGGATCTCGAGCGGGTGCTCCACCTCGATGACCTCGACCGGATGCGACGAGAGGTTCGCGAACATGCTCGCGTTGCCCTCGACGCCATCGGCCCACGGCCGGCCGCCCCACGCCGAGCAGATGAAGTCGACGTACACGAACGGCTTGCGGTCAGCGTGATAGCCGCCGATCGAGACGCCGGTGTTCCCGCCGTCGGACGCGGCGAACACTCGACCCGGAAGCATCCTCGACAGCGCGCCGAACACGCAGTCCACCATGCGGAACCCGGTGAGGCCGCGCGCGGCGGTGGCCGCCGGCAGCACGCAATTCGCGATGGTGCCGGGTGGCGCGATCACCCGGACCACGCGCTGGAAGCCTTCATTGTTCGGGATCTCGGCCGGTAGCACGGACTTCACGCCGGTGTAGGTCGCGGCCTTCGTGTACGAGAGCGTGTTGTTGATGGCGCCCTTCACCTGGGGCGATGAACCCGTCCAGTCGGCGACCAGCGTCTCACCGGACTTGCGCAGCGTCACGTGGAGCCGGATCGGCCGCCCGACGTCGATGCCGTCGTCGTCGATCCAGTCCTCGAAGCTCCACTCACCGTCGGGAAGCTCGCGGAGCGCGGCGCGCGTCATCCGATCCGTGTAGTCGATGAGCTCTTGCATGTGGTCCTTGACGTTATCCAGACCACGCGTCTCGACCAGTTTCAAGAATGCGTGCTCGGCGATGTGACACGCGCTGAGCTGGGCGCGCATGTCGCCGAACACGCGGACCGGCACCCGGACATTCTTCTCGAGGAGCCGGAAGAGCGTCTCGTTCGGCTCGCCCGCGTCGTACATCTTGACGGGCGGGATGCGCAGACCTTCCTGATACGTCTCGGTGGAGTCGGACGCGTTCGAGCGGGCGACGCGTCCTCCCATGTCAGTCTGGTGGCAGACCGTTCCGGCGAACGCGATGCGGTCCCCGCCATGAAAGATCGGCTTCAGGATGAAGACGTCGGGCAGGTGCATCCCGCCTTCGAACGGATCGTTCAGGCAGTAGATATCGCCGGGGTTCATGCGGTCGCCGAAGCGCGCGAGCGTCGCGGCGAGCGCGTCGGGGAACGATCCGAGATGCCCCGGCATCGTGAGCCCCTGCGCGACCGTCCGGCCCGCCGCGTCGCAGAACGCCGTCGAGTAATCCATGCCGTCCTTGATGACGCCGGAGTACGCGGTGCGGTAGATCGTCAGCGCCATCTCGTCGGCAATCGAGAACAGCGTGTTCTTGAAGAGCTCGAAGGCGATGGGATCGCGGCGCGCGGAACTCACGCTCAGTGCCCCACCGCCTTCAGCACCTTCGCAACGTAGGCGTCGCCCCACTGCGCTCGCGCCCAGTCGTACACCGGCGTGACGGCCGTGCGCATCTTCGCGAGCTCCGCGGGCGCGACGTCATTGACCTCGGCGCCTTTCGACACGATGAAGGCGCGCGCCTCGGTCTGCGCCGCTCGGCTGATCCGTCGCGTCGACGCCGCCGTGTTCTGCGCGGCGTCCATGACGACCTTGCGCAGATCCGGCGGCAACCCCTGGAGAAACTTCTTGCTGCCGACCAGCAGCGCCAGCTCGAAGAAGTGCCCGGTGATCGAGACGTACTTCGCGACCTCGTAGAGCTTCGACGCGCGGTAGCTCGTGAAGGGCAGCTCGGCTCCGTCGATCACGCCGGTCTGGACCGCGCTGTAGATCTCGGAGTACGCCATGCCGATCGGGCTGGCGCCCAGGCCCTGGAACGTCTTGATCGTCACCGGCGAGCTGATCACGCGAAGCTTGAGGCCGCTCAGATCGTCCATCGTGCGCACCGGGCGCCGGCGATTGAACACGTGCTTGAAGCCGAATTCCTCGAACCCCATGATCACGAAGTCGGTCTTCGCCTCGACGGCCGCCCGGAGGTCCGTGCCGAACGCGCCGTCCAGCGCGCGATCCGCCGCCTCGGGGCTATCGAAGAGATACGGCAGGCTCGTCACCTGGATCTCCGGGTAAAACTTCGACAGGTACTGGGGCGAGTTGACGTACATCTGAATGGCGCCCGAGCGCAGCAGCTCCACGACCTCTTCGATCTTGCCGAGCTGACCGCCCGGGTAGACCTCGACCGCGATCTGCCCGTTGCTCTTCGCCTCGACCTCCTTCTTGAAGTCCGCCATCGTGTCCGCGGTCGGCTCGCCGAGATTCTGCGAGTTCCCGAAGCGGATCTTGTACTTCGCGGCCTGGGCGAGCGACTCGGGGACCGGTACCGTGGTCGCCACGACCGCGGTCAGAGCCGCCACGATCACTCCGAGTTTCAGCCAGGCGCTCTTCGTCTCCGGCGCGCCCGCGCGCCGCCTCATGTCAACGCCCCTGGTACGGCACGAACTGGCCATAACCTTCCTCCGCCGGGAATCGACCCTCGTGATAGACGACGTTGCCGCGCACGATCGTGGTCACGGGCACGCCCTTCACCGTCCAGCCGTGCCACAGGAGCGCGGCGTCCTTGGCCAGCACCTGAAGCTCGGTGTTCTTGAACGTGCGCTCGCGCTCCATGTCGACGATCACCATATCAGCGTCCGAGCCGACCCGCAGCGTGCCCTTCTTCGGATAGAGGCCGTAGAGCCGCGCCGTGTTCTCCGACATCAGCTTCGAGAGCCTGAAGAGATCCACCTTCCCCTGGTTCACGCCGTGCAGCATCAGCGGCAGCATCGTCTCGATGCCGGCGCCGCCAGCCGACGCCTTGAAGATGTTCTCCCGGCCCGCCTCCTTGCTCGCCTTCGTGTGGGGACCGTGGTCCGAGCCGATCGTGTCGACCCAGCCCTCGCGCAGGAGCTGCCAGATGCGTTCGTTCTGCTCGCGCGTGCGGATGGGAGGGCTGATCCGCGCATAGGGCCCGAGCTTTTGCACCTGCTCCTCGTTCGCCCAGAGATAGTGCGGCGTGGTTTCCGCCGTCACGCTGGGCGTGCCCCGTTGCTTGGCCGTCCGGATCAGCTCGATGCCTTCCGCACAGGACACGTGAAGCACTTGAAGACGCACGCCGGTCGCCTCGGCGAAGAGCATGCAGCGGCTGATGGCCTCGACCTCGGAGACGACGGGACGCGCCTCGACGTACGCGAGCGGATCGACACGCCCCGCGGCCTGCAGCTTCTTCTCGTTCCACGCGATGATCGCGTTGTTCTCCGCGTGCACGCATTCGAGCAATCCCGTCTTCGCGACCTTTCCGAAGACCTCCAGCAGCGCGCCGTCGTCCGTCGAGTACAGGCCTTCGAACTCCCGCTCACGGCCCGGGTATGGCTCGTGGAGGAACGTCTTGAACGCGCAGACCCCCTCCTTCGCCATGGCCTCGATGTGGTCCAGCGACGTGATGCCGGCGCCGCCGTAGAGGGCCCAATCGACGATGCACTTCCGCGACGCCAGCGCCTTCTTCTCGCGCAGCCGCTCCACGTTCCAGGTCGACGGGATCGACACCGGCTGCTCGATGATCGTCGTGACTCCTCCGGCGGCCGCGCCGCGCGTGCAGGTGCGGAAGTCCTCGCGATCTCCAAGGCCGGGCTCGCGCGCGTGGACGTGCGGGTCGACCACTCCGGGCAGCACCACCTGCCCGGTCGCGTCGATCGTTTCACGCGCCGCCGGAAGGATGCCGCCGTCGCTCACGCCGACGATGCGGCCGCCGGCGACCACGAGCGCCCCCTGGCCCATCCCTTCCGGAAACGCGATCCGGTCGGACTTGACGATGAGATCCGCGTGCGTCACTCGGATCCTCCTCTCACCGGGCGCCGAGCACCGCGTTCGGCAGCCACAGCGTGATGGTGGGAATATACGTGATCAGGACGAGGGCGATCAGCAGCGCGGTCAGGAACGGCCACATCGCGCGGATGAAATCCAGCATGGTGATGTCGGCGATCCGCAACATTAAGTACATGGTGAGACCGTAGGGCGGCGTCATCATGCCGATCGAGACGTTGAGGACGAAGACGACGGCGAAGTGCACGGGATCGATGCCGTAGGCCGTGACGACCTTGGCGAACAGCGGCGCGAAGATCAGCATCGTCGCGGTCACGTCGACGAAGCAGCCGATGATCAGGAACAGGATGTTGAGCAGCAGCAGCAGCGCCCACGGATTCTTCGTCAGGCCCGTGACGAAGTCGAGGGTCGCCGTCCCGACGCCCAGCACCGTGATGACGTACCCGAACACGCCGGCGACGGCGATGATGATGAAGATCGCCGCGGTGTCCTTCAGCGTGGACACCAGAATGGCGGGCAGATCGCGGAACTGGATCTCGCGGTAGACGAACAGGGCCAGCACGAGCGCGTAGGGCACCGCCAGTGCGCCGGCTTCGGTCGCGGTGAAGACACCGCCCAGGATCCCGCCGATGATGAAGACCGGCATGAACAGCGCGGGGAGGGCCGCGACGAACGCCCGGACCGCCCCCGTGACGGTCGGCCTCGGCTCGCGGGGCCAGCGATGTTTCCGGGCCAGGTAATACTGGATGCATATCAAAATTAGCCCCATGAGCACGCCGGGCACGATGCCGGCGACGAAGAGCCGGCCGATGCTCAAGTCGTTGATCGCGCCGTAGATGACGAACGCGATGCTGGGCGGAATGATCGGGCCCATCGTGGCCGATGCGGAGATGATCGTGGCCGCGTAGTTCGGCGCGTACCCGCTGCGCTTCATCGCCGGCAGCAGCACCGATCCGAGCGCCGCCGCGTCGCCGATCTCCGAGCCCGTCATCCCGGACAGGATCATCTCGACGACGACGACGACCTGGCTGAGGCCGCCGGCGATCCACCCGACGACGGCGTTCGCCAGGTTCACCAGCCGGGTGGTGATGCCGCCGGTCGTCATGAGGTTGCCGGCGAGCAGGAAGAACGGGATCGCCAGGAACGGCCACGAGTCGACGGTCGCCGCCATCTTCACGTAGACCGACGAGAGCGGCATCTGCATCAACAGCAGGACGAGCGCCGACGTCGCGCCCATGGCAAAGGCGATCGGCACGCGCAGCGCGGCCAGACCGAACGTGCCGGCAAAGAGCATCACGATCATCGCGGTCGTGCTCACAGCGCACTTCCGCTGGCCGAGGTGTCCGCGCTGCGCCACCGCCCGACGGCGTTCAGCGCGATGTGGAGGACCATCAGCGCGCTGCTCGTCCAGAGCGCCCCGTCGAAGATGAACGACGGCAATTCCGTCGCAGGACTGCGCCGGACGAAGCTGTCGACGAAGATCGAGAAGCCCTGGGAGACCAGGAGCAGCAAGAGGCATCCCGTGACCAGGTCACCCAGGACCCGAAGGATCAACTGCCCGGCGGCCGGGAGCCGATCGTAGAGCAGGTCGACCGTGATGTGGTGGCTCTCCCTCGTCACCAGCACCGCGCCCCAGAAGCTCGACCAGACGAGGAGGGCGCGGCCGATCTCGTCGGCCCACGCGATCTGCACCCAGCGATACAGGAGGAAGCGGACGAACACCTGGGCGAGGACGACCACGAGCATCGCCGTGAACAGCGCCGCCCCGATGACGTCCTCGAGACGATGAACCGCCGACCGGAGCACTGTCATGCGTGAAAATCGCCCGCACCGTCCTGACTGTCAAGCCGCATTTCCGGGCACTGCGGCGTGGCGCGCCTCGGCTAGAATCCGTGGCGATGCCGTTACCCCCCGATCGGTTCTACTACAGCCCGATCGTCGAGCGACCGCGCTTCCGGTGGCCGAACGGCGCGCGTGTCGCCTTCTGGGTCGCGCCCAACGTCGAGTTCTACGAGTACCTGCCCGAAGCGGATGGCGTGCGCGATCCCTGGCCGCGGACGCCCGCGCCGGACGTTCGCGAATACGGCTACCGCGATTACGGCAACCGCGTCGGCTTCTGGCGGATGCTCGACGTGCTCGACAAGCACCGCATCCGTTGCGGAGTCTCGTTGAACCTGGCCGTGCTGGAGCACCATCCCGAGATCGGCGAGGCGATGATCCAGCGGAACTGGGACTTCATGAGCCACGGCATCTACAACACGCGCTATCTCAACGCGTGCTCCGAAGAGCAAGAGCGCGAGTTCTATCGGGACTCGATCGAGACGCTCCACCGCCTGACCGGCAAGACGCTGAAGGGCATGCTCGCCCCGGCGTTCTCGGGCACGGAGCGGACGCCCGATCTGATGGCCGAGGCGAATCTCGAGTACCTGGCAGGCTGGACGCACGACGACCAGCCCTTCCCGTTCAAGGTGAGATCGGGACGGCTGATCTCGATGCCCTACTCGGTCGAGCTGAACGACTCGCCGGTCTTCCTGACCGGGCAGGACGCCGATTACTTCTATCGCATCGGTAAGGCGCAGTTCGATCGGCTCTACCAGGATGGCGAGCGAAGCGGGATGGTGATGTGCGTCGCGGTCCACCCCTGGCGCATCGGCCTGCCCCATCGCGTGAAGTGGTTCGACGCCCTCCTTGGCTACGTCATGTCGCACTCGGAAGTCTGGCAGGCCACGTCGGACGAGATCGCCGACTACTACATGGCCCACTGTTACGACGACGTCCTGGCGCACGCGCAGGACCTCGAGCGATCGAGTACATCGGGGGCACCGAAATGGCCCCCGATACCCCCAACGTTCGGCGGGCGCCGGGAAACCCTGCGCCCGCCTCTATCATCCTGATGCCGGGCCAGCGTCGCTACGGAATGGATCACGAGTTCTACCGCTGGAGCCCGATGATCCGGCGCGGAACGCTGCGGTGGCCCGACAACGCCCGCGTCGCGCTGTGCGTCCTGGTCACGCTGGAGCATCTCGAGTGGAATCCGCCCGCGGGGACGTATCAGTCGCCCACCGTCGCGGGCGGCCGCGGATCCCGGGCATTTCCGAATTACCTGCGCTTCAGCCATCGCGAGTACGGGCATCGCGTCGGGATCTTTCGCGTCCTCGAGACGCTCGCTCGCCATGACGTGAAAGCGACGATTCCCATGGACGCGATGACCGCCGAGCACTACCCGTACCTCGTCCGCTACTGTCTCGATCACGGCGCCGAGCTCATCGCGCATGGCCTCTCGGCCAGCCGCATGATCACGAGCCGGATGTCGGAAGCGGAGGAACGCGAGTACATCGCGCGATCGGTCGAGACACTGCGAACGGCATCCGGGATTGCGAGCGCTGGATGGATGGGACCGGAGTCCGGCGAGTCGCTCCGCACGCCGCACCTGCTGGCGGAGGCGGGCCTCCGGTACGTCTGCGACTGGGCCAACGACGATCAGCCCTATCCCATCGAGACGCGCGCGGGCACGCTGGTGTCGTTGCCGGCGATGCTCGATCTCGACGACGTGAATGCGCTCTGGGACCGGTTCATGCCGATCGAGACCTATGCGCGGATGCTCAAGAGCGCCTTCGACGTGCTCTATCGCGACGGCGCGCGGAACGGACGCTTGATGGTCATCACCCTGCATCCCTGGCTCATCGGCCAGCCGTTCCGCGTCGGCTTCCTCGACGATGCATTGAGCCATATCAAGCGTCGCGGCGGAGTGTGGACGGCGACCGGCGCCGAGATCGTCGACTGGTACAGTCGCCACGCACCGGAAGCGTCCGGTCGCGTTGGTTGAGGCGGCTCGGGGCAGCGAACCCATGACACGCCGCGACGCGATCGCGCTGGCCGGCGCGGCGCTGATCGCGTGGCCGCTGGTGGCGCACGCACAATCGCCGGGCAGAATTGCGCGCCTCGGATACCTGGCTTTCGGTACCCGCGCGGAGACGGCGTCCCGGGTCGAGGCGCTCCGGGCGGGCCTGCGCGATCTCGGGTACGTCGAAGGCAAGAATCTGGTCATCGAGTTCCGATGGTCGAGCACGGTGGAGCAGATGCAGGAGGCGGCAGCCGAGCTGGTGCGCATGAAGGTCGATGTCATCTTCGCGACC
>QHRT01000091.1:0-15375 GCA_003220195.1 Candidatus Rokuibacteriota bacterium
AGAAGGGCTTGAGTGTCAGTCCATGATGCTTCTTGATCTCCTCCGCGAGCGTGCCGCCGAAGGCGTACGCGATGTCGACCTCGCCGCGCTTCAGCATGATCACCCGGGTCGCCGGGTCGGAGACGCTCCGCATGACGAGGGTCTTGACGCTCGGCGCCTTGCGCCAGTACTGCTCGTTGGCCTCGAGCACGAGCTCCACGCCCGGCTTGAAGGAAACGAACCGGTAGGGACCCGCCCCGATCGGATGCTTCTTGAAGCCGTCCTCGCCGACCTTCTCCAGGTACTTCTTCGGGACGACCCAGCCGGCGCCGGTCAAAAGCGTGCCGTAGAACGTCATGAAGTCCGGCCACGGTCTCTTCAGACGGAAGCGGACGTGATCCGGATCGGGGATCTCGATCGCCGCGACGCGCTCCTTCATGAGCTTCGACGCCAGTCCGCGATAGCGCTCGAAGGAGAACTTCACGTCCTCGGCGGTGACGGGATCGCCGTTGTGAAAGCGCACGCCCTTGCGGAGGACGAACTCGTAGACGAGCCCGTCGGATGATGCGGTCCACGACTCCGCGAGGCACGGGGTGAACGCGTTGCCCGGCATCGGCTTCACCAGCGCGTCGTGCAGTGCGTACCCGTAGAAGAACGGCGTGAGTGCGCCGTCGGTGTCGGCGGGATCGAACCACCGGGCGGCGGTGGATTCGGTGCGGGCGATCGTGATCTGGCCGGCGGGCGGCTCCACACGCGCCGCCGGCGTCTGGGCGTACGCGGCCGACTCGAGCATTCCACTCCACGCCAGGGCGAGCGTGACGAGAGCGACGAACGACCGGATCACGGGAGATCGCGTGAGCGCTCCTGTGTCTGTCGCTACGCTCTGACGGGCTCGTGCTTCTTCAAGAAGCGCCGCGCGTGCTCGACGACCTCGTCGATGTGCTCCGGCGAATCCTTCCAGGGGTAGATCGTCACCTCGGAGTTCTGCGCGAGAGTCGCCACCTCCATCGCGACCTTGTACGGGTGCGCCGGCACGTCGTCGGGCGCGATCAGGAGCGGCGTCTTGATCGAGCGCACGAAATCGCGCGAGACGGTGAACACGAAGTCGGCGCGGTTCGTATACATGCTCGTGAGGAAGTCGTGGACCATGGCCATCGTGACGTCGGAGCGCTTCTGGCAGAGCGGTGGCCCCCAGCCCTTGATGTTGTTCTGATAGAACAGGTCCGGGGTCTCGGGCCGGAAGCCGCTCGGCTGCATCATCGCGGCCGCGACGACGCGCTCCGGAGCCCTCTTGATCATGTTGTGGATCATCGGCCCGCCGATGCAGAAGCCCATGACCATGAACTCCCGGATGCCGAGGTGATCCATCAGCCCGAGCTGGTCGTCGGTGTAGGCGTCCCAGGGTCGGTCGATCTCCAGCGGGCCGGTGGACGTGCCGGGGTTCGCGTTGCGCAGGTCGGAGCAGATGCAGCGGAAGTCGTCCCGGTACCGCTCCATCGGCTTGAACGGCGAGGCGGTCTCCCAGGAGGCGAAGGACGAATTGAGCCCGCCGCCCGGGATGAGCAGCAGCGGGAAGCCGGAGCCGACCTCTTCGTAGTGGATGCGGACGGGGCCTCGTTCGTAGAACGGCATGGCGATGGTCCTCCTTCGGAGAGTAGCCGTTACTCTACACGCGGGTCACGTCCGGCGCACGATCGAAAGGAGCCGTTGACGAGGAGCGTGCAGCTAGATCAATCCGCGCCGGAGCGCCTCGGCGACGATCTCCGTGCGCGAGCCGACCTCCAGCGTGTCGCAAATTCGACTGAGCCGATCCTTGATAGTGTGCGGGCTCAGGTGGACGAGCCCGGCGATCTCGCGGTTGGTCAATCCCTTCGCCACGTGTCGCACGATGACCAGGTCGCTGTCCGAGAGCGACATCGAGGCGGCGCCGCACGCCGCCGGCACCGCGGCGCCACCGTTGGTCGCCGACGAGATCACGGAGGGCGCGATCCGCGGGTCGAGCACCGCGTTGCCGCGGTGGACGGCGCGGATCATCTTCTTCAGCTCGGCCAGCTCCACGTCCTTGATGACGTACCCCTTCGCGCCGGCGACCAGGCTTCTCAGGACCATCGCGTCGTGCATGTAGTTCGTCAGCATGAGGATCGCGATCTTCGGGGCCACCTCGTGCACGCGCCGGCACACCTCCGGGCCATCGACGTCCTCGAGCCGCACGTCGAGCAGCATCACGTCCGGACGCCTGTCGAGGGCGACTTTCACCGCCTCCGTGCCCGTGCGCGCTTCACCGACGACTTCCATGTCGGCTTCCAGCTCGAGCGACAGACGGAGACCGTGCCGGACGATCTCGTGATCATCGACGACCACGATATGGATCTTGCTCATGGCGCTGACCTCAGGGGGAGGGAGCCCCGGACGGCGAAGCCCGACGGCTGCGCCGGCCCCAGCACCACGCGGCCGCCGCAGGCCTCGATCCGCTCGACCATCTGACGGAGTCCGTGGCCGCCCTCGGCGCCGAGGAACCCGGGCCGTGGGCCGACGCCGTCGTCGACGACCTCGAAGACGATCTTTTCATCGACGATGTCGAGCACCAGCGTGACGTGGGTCGCGCGCGCGTGCTTCACGTCCTCGCGCCGGCCATCGAGGCCGGTGAGCGGCGCCCGGTCTTCGTACTTCACCTGGACGCTGCTGAGCTCTTCGAGCTCGGCGACGAGCTTGCGCACCCGCGCGGGCAGATCGATACCCGCCGCGCTTTCCGGCGACAGCCGGTAGATCAGGTGACGCATCTGACTCATGATCGACCCGGCTTCCTGCCAGACGTCATGGAGCTTGTCGTGCACCGGTGACGTCGCCGGGGTGTGGTGCAGGCACCATTCGAGCCGGAGCCCGAGCGAGAACACCGACTGGCTGAGCCGGTCGTGCAGCTCGTGCGCCACGCGCACGCGCTCGCGGTTGACGGCGAGCTCCTCGGCCTTCGCGTAGAGCCGCGCGTTCATGATCGCGATCGCGGCCTGGGCGGCGATGGCGCGGACGAGCTCGATCTCCTGGTCGGAGAACCTTCTCTTCTGCGTCCACCACGAGCACACCAGGATGCCGACCAGCTCGTTCTTGGCCTGCACGCTCGCGATGAGGATCGACTGGATCGGGACCCGACGGAACACCTCGTGCGCGAATCGAGGATCGTTCGGGACGTCGTCGGTCCCTTCAGCGTCGTGTCGGCGACCCATTCACGGAAGCGCGTGGGCACCCGGTACCCCGCGAGCGGTTCCAGCGTGCCGCGATCCGACGTCAGATAGACGCCGGACGAGTCGGCGCCGAGGGCATTCGCCGCGGCCCGCGCCAGCTGTCGCACGACTTCCATGAGATCGAGCGTCGAATTGATCGTCCGGCCGACGCTCAAGAGCGTTTCGGTGTCGCGCAGCCGGCTTCGCGTTTCCTCCACGAGGCGCGCGTTGTCGATCACCAGCGCGAGCTGTACGCCGATCGCGCGCGCCAGCTCGACGTCCTCGGCGTCGAACGCGCGCGTCGACTCGGAGTTGTTCAGGTGGATGACGCCGACCCAGCGCTTGTCGCGCAGCAGCGGCAGGATCAGGCCGGACCGGATATGGAAGGTCTCGATCCAGAATCCGGGAAGGGCCTCGGTAGGATTCGTGAAGACGACCGGGACGCCTTCCTCGAGCGCGCGCTTGAATCCGGGAAAGTCGTCGAGGCGAAGCGGGGACAGCGCCTTCGCCCGCCGCCAGAGCGCGACGTCCTGGATGCCGGACGCGTATTGCGACATGGCCGGGATGACGGCTTCGTCGCGCACGAAGTAGATGGCGCAGTCCGGAAGTCGAGGTCGGAGTTGATCGCGCCCGCGATCTCGAGCAAACCCGCGACGCGATGGTCACCGCTCGGGCGTTCGCTGTGTTCGCTGACTACGGCCGGAAGCTGGCTCGTAAGTGCCTCCTGTTCCGTACGTCGCGCTTACTGTAGGCATTACATCAATAGATGGTCAAGGCCGCGGCGCAGAATCACCCGTCCGGGGGAAGAGCTCTCCCCCGTCCGGGGGGTGACACCCGGTTGAACCGCCGATACCGTCGCGAACATGAGGGGACGGCCGCACGACGGGGCGATCCGGGAGCCCGACCAGCGAGTCGCCGCGCTGCTGGAGATCGCCGGAGTCATCAGCGCGGAGCTCGGATTCACCGATCTCATGAAGCTGCTCGCGCAGAAGACCGCGCAGATCTGCGGCGCCGATCGCTGCTCGATCTACCTCGTGCGCGACGGCGCGCTCCATCCCGTCATGTCGCAATACGCATCCGGGCGGCCGAATCCGACGATGTGGCGAGCCCTGAAGGCCTTCGGTCCCGTCGCCATCGAGGACTTTCCCGGATTCGCTCGCGCCTTGCGCGACGACGTGCCGGTCGTCTTCACCGATCCCGGCGGGGTCGTTCCGGCCCGCTGGGTGGAAACATTCCGGATCCGCTCGGGACTGATCCTGCCGCTCGTCCGTCATGAACGGCGGATCGGCGTCATCCACCTGAACAACTGCGAATCGGAGCGCGCGTTCGGCGCGGACGACGTCGAGCTCGGCGGCGCCATCGCGGTGCAGTTGGCACTGCTCATCGACAACGCGCGACTCGTCCAGGAAACGCGCGCCCGGTTGCGGGAGACGGAGACGCTGCTCGCGGTGGGGCAAGCGGTCAACTCCACGCTGGATCTCACGGACGTGGTCCGCCGCATCAGCCGCGCGACCGCGCACGTGTTTGGCGCCGACTCGTGCGGGATCTATCTCACCAGAGGGGACGGCACGGTCGAATCGGTGGCCGGCCACGGTGTGCCCGAGGGCTGGCTCGGCGGCCGCGAGGGCTTTCGGGAGATCATCGCGATTCTGGACGATGCCGGGCGCCCCGTCTGGTCCGACGACGTGCCGAACGACGACCGGTTCACGCATCCGATCTTCCGCCGGGTTCCGCTCCGCTCCGTGCTCGTGACACCGATGGCCGCGAAGGACGAGATCGTCGGCGTGCTCCTGTGCGCATGGGAGCGACAGTCGCGAGCATTCTCGGCGAGCGAGCTGCGGGTGGTGGAGGCGCTCGCGGCGCAGGCGGCGATCGGGATCGTCAACGCGAGGCTCTATGCGACGTCCGAAGAACTGGCCGTCAACCGCGAGCGGGTGCGAGTTGCGCGCGACTTGCACGACCGCCTGAGCCAGACGGTCTTCTCGCTCGGATTGAAGCTCGACTGGTGCCTGCACCACGCGGCCGGCCATCCGGGGCTCGAGGCGAGTCTCGCCGAGGTCCGCGGGCAGGCGCAGTCGATCATGAGCCAGATGCGCCAGGTGATCTACGAACTGTCGCCCGAGATCTCCCCCGCGCTCGACTTCGCCGCCCGCCTCCGCGAACTGATCGAAGACTTCGAAGACCTGAGCGGCGTCCGTGTCGACTCCGTCGTGGATCAGCCGCTGCCGCCGCTCGGGGGCCGGCTCGAAGGCCTGCTGTTCGCGACGCTCCAGGAAGCGCTGGCGAACATCGCGAAGCACGCGCAGGCGACACGGGTCTCGCTCGCGCTCGCGACCGAGGGCACCGGCGTCGCCTTCGCCGTTCTCGACAACGGCATCGGTCCTCCACCCGGATTCGCCGTCGAGCAGGGCGCCGGCCACGGGCTGCGGCAGATGACCGAGCGGATCCGGGCCATCGGCGGCCGCATCGAGTTCGGCCCGAACACGCCGTCCGGCTTCGCGGTGCGCGGCTGGGCGCCGATCTCCGTCCCATCGCGATCGTCGTCGTCGTGAGCCACTTCGCCGTCGCGCTGGACGTACTCCACAACACACCTATCGTGCTTCTCTGCAAAAGATTCCTACCCGGTCGGGGGTTGAACAACCACCCGACCTCCCGTGGACCTCCGAGATTCGGCGTCGCTACGGTGCGTTCATGAACGCCACCGTCGCCGTTCGCATTGCTCCCCTCCATCGGCTGTTGCTCCTCACGCTCATCGTCACCGATTCGCGAATCGCCGCGATTCAGTCTGTCGCGTCCGACGCCCCACACATGCGAGTCCCGTCGCATCGCGCCGATCTCGTCGTTTCGACCGGCCATGCCCTGATCGGGATCGTGTGACCTGGCGGACGGGCGGAAGGGAGGAGACATCCATGACGGCGAGCCTCTCCGTGTCGAGAGTTGCGCTCGCGCTCTGCGCGCTGCTCTCCGTGCCCGCGATCGCCGCCTCCGTGCAGGCGGCGGCGACCCCACTCCAGATCAAGGTGCTTTCCAACCGCGCCGATCTCATTTCCGCGGGCGACGCGCTCGTCGAGATCGTGCTGGCGCCCGGGGTCCTGCCCTCGGCAGTGCAGGTGGACGTCGACGGCCGCGACGTCACGCGCGCCTTCGCGCTGCGCAGCAATGGCCGGTTCATGGGGATCGTCGAGGGCCTGACCGTCGGGGCCAACGTGCTGACCGCTCGGGCCAAGGGCGCCGCCACTGCCCGCATCACGCTCACCAATCACTCGCGGAGCGGGCCGGTCTTCGCAGGCCCTCAGGTGCAGCCGTGGTTCTGCACCACCGACGCGAACGGGCTCGGGCCCGCCACCGACGGAGCCTGCAACGCGCCGACGACGTATGAGTTCTTCTACCGCTCGACCGATCCGACGAAGACCGGCTTTCAGTCCTACGACCCGAGTCATCCGCCGGGCGACGTCGCGACGACCGTGACCGACCAGGGCCGCGTCGTGCCGTACATCGTCCGGCGCGAGACGGGGACACTCGACCGCGGGATCTACGCGATCGCCGTCGTGTTCGATCCGGGCCAGACGTGGGAGCCGTGGGCCCCGCAGCGCGGCTGGAACGGCAACCTGGTGTGGCCGTTCGGCGGCGACTGCCAGGCCTACCACTTCCAGGGCAGCGTGCCCGACGTCCTCGACGACGCGTCGCTGTCGAAAGGCTTCGCCGTCGTCTCGTCCACGCTCAACGTCCTCGGCCAGGACTGCAACGAGGTCGTCTCCGCGGAAGCGATGATGATGGTGAAGGAGCACGTCGTCGAACGGTACGGCGAGGTGCGCTACACGATCGGCAACGGGTGCTCGGGCGGATCGATCCAGCAGCACGTCATCGCCGCCAGCTACCCGGGCCTGCTCGACGGCATCCAGCCCAACTGCAGCTACCCCGACGTCTGGTCCACCGCGAACGAGGTGCACGACTGTTCGCTCCTCCTCCGGTACTGGAACGCCGCGCCCGAGCTCTGGATGGTGGAGGTGCAGCGGGCCGCCGTGTCCGGCCACGCCACCGCCAGCAACTGCGAAGCGTGGGTCGAGGGCTTCTGGTACGACCGGTCGCTGATGGATCCCGCCTTCGGCTGCGACGCCTCCGCCACGGACGTCGAGGCGCGCGCCGAATACCTCACCGGGTCCCAGCCGGACTGGTTCTACAACGCCGAGACCAACCGCGGCGGGGCGCGCTGCACGATCCATGACTACCAGGTCGCCATCTGGGGCCGCCGGCTCCAGGACGGCTTCGCTCGCCGGCCGCTCGACAACGTCGGTGTGCAGTACGGGCTCGTCGCGCTCCAGTCGGGGCTGATCCTGCCCGAGCAGTTCGTCGATCTCAACGAGAAGATCGGCGGCTACGACATCGACATGGTCTGGCAGCCCGCGCGCAGCCAGGCCGATCCGGAGTCGCTCGCCATCGCCTACCGCACCGGCCGCGTCAACGACGCGCGCCTGCTCGCCCGCGTGCCCATCATCGACCTGCGAGGCACGAGCAACTTCGAGATCCACACCGACTTCCGCTCCTACGCCATGCGCGAGCGGCTCGAGCGGGCCAACGGCACCGCCGGCAACCAGGTGATCTTCACCGCGCAGACGCCCCTCGTGGTCCCACCCAGTGTCGCCGCCGAGGCGTTCCACCTGGTGGACCAGTGGCTCGCCGCGATCGAGGCCGATCCGAGCGCCGATCCCCGGGAAACAAAAGTCCTGCGCCACAAGCCGCCGCTGGCCGTCGACTCCTGCTACATCGGCGAGACCAAGGTCACCGACCAGGCGACGTGCCGCGCGCTCTTCCCGTACTTCGGCGACCCGCGGATCGCCGCGGGTGGCCCGCTTGCCGACGACGTGATGAAGTGCCAGCTCACGCCGCTCGATCGCGCCAGCTACAACGCCACCTTCACCGACGCGCAATGGGCGAGGCTCCAGGCGACGTTCCCCACCGGCGTGTGCGACTTCACTCGACCGAGCGTGGGGCGCCAGCCCTCCGTGCCGTGGCTCGATTTTTCGGGTGGGCCGGGCGGCCAGCCGCTGCCGCCTGCGCCCGTCTCGACGGCGACCAAGTGACGCACGCGAGCGGTCTCGCAGGAGGGGCGATGACGAACGACAGCGCCAGCCGGACGTTCACGGTGGTGGGCGGCAACGTCCAGGAGGAGGGCAGCATCGTGGGCTTCATCACGGCCGCGACACACGCGCTGTTCATCCTGGTCGTCACGACGCTCATGCTCGGCGCGCCCGCGAGAGCCGACGCCGCGATGGGCGACGGGACCCAAGGAAGGCAATGGGTTCCCGGTCCCTCGAGCGATGCGCCGGTCTCGCCCGCGCAGTACGGCGTCATCGAGCGAATGAACCTGTACATGGACGCCCGCGACGGCGTCCGCCTCGCGTACAACCTGTACCTCCCCGACGCGCCGGGCTCGTTCCCGTGTCTGCTGATCATGGAGGGCTACAACAAGGACTCCGGATCGTCACCCGGAGGCTCCGCGTCGCAGGCGCGCGACTTTGCGAGCCGCGGCTACGCGGTCGTGCAGGCCGACAACCGTGGCGAAGGCGCGTCCGAGGGCGAGTGGTATCCGTTCAGCCTCATGCAGCAGCAGGACGGGTACGACCTGGTCGAGTGGGAGGCGACCCAGCCGTGGTGCAACGGCAAGGTCGGAACGTTCGGCACCTCCTACATGGCGATCGTGCAGTTCCTGATGGCCAAGCACCTGCCGCCGCACCTGGTCGCGATGATCCCGGTTCAGGGATGGGGCGACGCGTACAACGGCTGGATGTACCAGGGCGGCTGGCGCGCCGCGGTCGACGGCCCGGCCTGGGGAACGCTCGAGCAGGCGCTCCAGCTCACGCCGCCGTCGGACGGGGACCTCGACACGTACGCCGATCGCGTGGCGGAACAACCGGTGCTGGCCCGGCTCGTCACCGAGTGGCTGAGCCATCCCGACTTCGACGACTACTGGAAGGAGCGTTCGTCGCTGGCCGCGGATCACGCGGCGATGGCCAGGGCCAGGATCGCGATCCTCTTCCAGACCGGTTGGAACGATTTCTTCGTCTACTCCGAGCTCAAGGCCTATCGCGAGTTCGCGTCGGCGGGTGGGCGTCGCAAGGTCGTGGTCGGGCCGTGGAACCACGGCGGCGAAAGCAATCCGGACGTCGAGCCCTACGTCTTCCAGACCTACCGCATTCTCTGGTTCGACCGGTGGCTGAAGGGCATCAGGAACGGCGTCGACAAGGAGCCACACGCGCTCCTCTACGTTCCGGGCGCGAACCGCTGGCGCTTCGAGAAGGAGTGGCCGATTCCCGACGCCAGGTACGTGAAGTTCTACCTGCGCTCCTCTCACAGCGGATCCGCGGTCAGCCTCAACGACGGCAGCTTGAGCACGCACGCGCCGGCCGCGGAGCCGACGGATGTGTACGCATACTCTCCGACGGAGATCGACGGCAGCCCCAGTCAGCTTCTGGCCGGCGGTGAGCGTTCGAGCACCGACCAGCGTCTCGACGAGACGCACATCCTCACGTGGACGACGCCGGCGCTCGGTTCGCCGACGGAAGTCACCGGGCCGATCACGCTGAACTTCTGGGCGTCGTCAACGGCGCCCGACACGGACTTCGCCGTCAACCTCGTCGACGTCGCGCCGGATGGATCCGGCCGGCAAGTCACGCGCGGACGGCTGAAGGCCACCCACTATCCCGATCAGGCGAATCCGCGACCCCTGCAGCTCGGCGTGGTCTATCGACTCGCGATCGAGGTGTGGCCGACGTCCTGGGTCTTCGACACTGGCCATCGCATGCGCATCGAGCTCGCGTCCTCCGACGTTCCGCTGATGGCCGTGAACCCGTATCCGGCCGTCAACACGATCTACCACGACGCCGCACGGCCGTCGCACGTCGTGCTGCCGATCATCGGGACGAGCTCGCTGCTGGCTGGCTCATACGACGTGGATTCAAGCTCCATCGGGCTCGGCATCTATCCGACGGTGCCCGAGATCGAAGACGTCTACGCGGCGCTGCCGGTGTGGCCGTACTGACGCGACTTCCACAGGAACCGACGATGCGAAAGCGAACCCGTTCGTCACCGGTCGACAGGAGGCCGTGATGAAGATCCCGGTCGTACTCGTGCTCGTGGCGATGCTCGTCGTCGCGATCATCACGCCGGCGACGGCGCAGCTCACCACCGACCCGCTGATGGCCGCGTTTCTCGCCTCGACCCCACCGGCGCCGCCCGCGCTGGTGAAAGCGCGCCAGCATTTCTTCGGGGCCGAGAACGTGAATCCGATCACCGGGCTCGTGAATCCCGACAAGGTCATCTTCTCGTGGTTCAGCATCTCGAGCCTCGCGGCGGCATTTCGCGGCCGCGTCGTGCTGCTCGATACCTACATCGATTCGCGCGAGGACTATCCGAATCGCGTCCCGACAACGCTTGCCGAGCTGGTCGCGCTCCAGCCCGAATTCATCTTCATTGGCCATGGCCATTTCGACCATGCGGATACCGCCGGGTACATCGCCGCGGTCACCGGCGCCACGGTCGTCGGCACGGCCGAGCACTGCGCCCAGGTGAAGAGCGATGCCGCGAATGCCCTGGGACCGGCGGCCACGGTGCATTGCGTGGCAGTCGTCTCGCCGAATTCGCCGCCCGGCAGCGAGGTGAAGGAGCTCACGCTGCTGGACAACGTCTGCATCACCGCCTTCAAGCACCTGCATTCGGCGACCGTGCCTCCCGACCCGTCGCATCCGTTCAACCCGCCGGTGCTGCTGCCCGACCCCGGAACCTACCTGCTGCATCCCCCGGGGCCCGGACCGAGCGACGGCGTGGATTCGGCCGGGAACGAAGGCTGGAGCATGTTCTACCAGTTCCGCATCAAGGACTTCGCCGTCGCCTGGCACGACACGGTCGGGCCGTTGAAAGAGAACGCGCCGCAGGTCTTCGACGTGATGCGCGCGCTGCCGCCGACCGACGTGGAGCTCGGCGCGATCCTGGGCTTCAACGTCTTCACGAACGGGTTGCGCGATCCCGCCATGTACATCGCGGCGGTCGAGCCGAGGATCTTCTCGCCGCTGCACCACGACTTCCGCTTCGTCACGCCCGAAGCGAGCGGCGACGACTGGAAGGCCACCATGGACCGCGAGCTCTCCACGATGCCCGCGGACAAACGACCGGAGCTCCGATGGCTCTACGACCCCTTCGACTACCTGCGGCCCGGCCTCTTCACCTTCGACATCAAGGCGCCCTACTGGAAAACGGGAGACGTCGCGGGTCGCGCGCCCGAGACGTGCAAACGATGAGCGCGGCGATGGTGCGCGGTCTCGTGATCGTCGTGACGCTCCTGTTCGTCACCACCGTTCGCGTGGAGGCGCACGAGGAGAAGCAGACGCTCAAGCATCCACCCGACTTCGACACGCGCGTGCTCGCGCGCGTCAACGACGCGGTCATCACCGGGCGCGACTTTCACCGGGCGTTCGACGCGCTCGGCGGGGACCAGCAGGCGATGGTCCGCCAGAACCTCAAGAAGTTCCTCGAGACGCTGGTGCAGCGCGAAGTGCTGTACCAGGCGGCGCTCCGCGCCGGCCTCGACCGCGATCCCGACGTCGTGGCACGCCTCGACGACATCCGCCGGGCGGTCCTGAGTCAGGAGCTCGTGCGACGCGAGCGGGCGGAGGCCGTGAAGACGGCGCCGCCGGATGCCGCGCGCCGCTACTACGACGCGCACGCGGACGAGTTCACGTCGAAGGAGCGCATCAGCCTGAGCCGCATCTTGCTCAAGAGTCGCGAGGAGGCGGATGCGGTCACGACGCGTCTGCGCGCCGGCGCCGACTTCGGCGCCCTCGCGCAAGACGTCTCGCGCGACGAGTCGAGCCGCGATCGCGGCGGCCGCATTCCCGTCGTCTATCGCGGGCAGATGAGCCCGGAGCTGGAGCAGGCGGCCTTCGCGCTCGCGCCGGGGCAGGTGAGCGGCGTGGTCGAGGACGCCGAGGGCTATCACGTGGTGCTGCTCCACAGCCACGTTCCGGCCGCGCCGCTCCCGTTCGAGACCGTGCGCGCGTCCATCGAACGCAAGGTCTCGACGAGCCAGCTCGAGCAGCACTTCAAGGCGTTCCTGACGACGCTCGAGCGTGACGCGCAGGTCGAGATCACCGACCGCGCTCTCGCCGACGTGCGCTGAGCGCGTGACGCGAAAAGGAAGGAGAACACCATGCGCCTCGGCCCATCGAACCGCTGCAGGGGGGCGCTCGCCTCCACACTGGTCGCCGTCGCGCTCGTCGTCGGGGTCGCGTCACCGGCCCCGGCGCAGCTCGTCCCGGTCGTTCCGAATCCGACGGTGACGGGGCCGATTCCCGGGGTGACGCCGGGCGACCCGTCGCACAACTATCCGTTCTTCGCGACCGACGTCGATCTCGCCAGCCGCGGCTACATCGAGCAGGAGTTCTTCATCGAAGGCATGGCCGCCGGCGCGCCGTACCGGAGCCGCATCGTCGTGCGGCGCCCGACGTCGCCGCTCGCGTTCAACGGCACCGCGGTGGTCGAGTGGTACAACGTCACGAACGACTACGACTCCGAGGCGGACTGGTTCCGCGCCCACGAGCAGTTCCTGCGCGCCGGCTACGTCTGGATGGGCGTGTCGGCGCAATCGAACGGCGTCAACAACGCGCAGTACGGCTTGAAAATCTGGAGTCCCGCGCGGTACGGGACGCTCCAGATCGAGAACGACCGGCAGTCGTTCGACATCTACGCGCAGGCGATCCAGGCGATCCGTCACCCCGTCGGCGTCGATCCGATAGGCGGGCTCGCGATCCAGCGTGTGATCGCGACGGGCGCGTCGCAGTCCGCGATCTATCTCGCCGCGTACTACAACACGCTCCAGGCCGCGCACCGGCTCGTCGACGCGTTCGCGCTCATCGTGTGGACGTTGCCGGTCGACACCGACGTCGTGCGGACGCCGGTCTTGATGAGCCTGTCGGAGCCCGACGTCTACGAGGCGTCGGGTCTGGCCGGGGAGATCCCGGCCCCGCGTCAGCCCAACACGACTCTCTTCCGCCGGTGGGAAGTGGCGGGGGCCTCCCACGGCGACTACGACATGTTCCTGGCCCGCCGGCCGCTGCAGATCCGCGATCTCGGGATCGATCCCGGAGACAACGGCGGGAATCAAGGCTGTACGTTCCCGTTGTACAGCCGTATTCCGTTCCGCTATGTCATGAGCGCCGGGTACGACGCGCTCGTCCGGTGGGTGACCACCGGCGCGCCGCCGCCCGTCCTCCCTGACATCCAGTTTTCCGGAAACGAGATCGCGCGTGACGAGCACGGCAACGCGCTCGGCGGCATCCGTCTGTCACAGCACGACGTGGCGACGGCGATGAACCAGGGACAGAACGCCGGCCCGGGCCTGTGCCCGATCCGCGGGAGGTACGAACCGTTCGACGACGCCACGCTTCAGACGCTCTATCCCACGCACGGCTCCTACGTCGATCGCGTCATCGCGGTGACGAACGACACGTTGCGCGCGGGCGTCGTCCTGCCGCCCGACGCATCCGAGACGATCGCCGAGGCGAAGCACGCGAAGGTGCCACCGCGGCTCCGGCGGCGGCCGACAAGGTGTGGACCCCGTACGACCGTCCGGCGCAGTACAGCGTTGTGACGGATCAGGACGTGCCGATCGTCATGCGCGACGGCGTCACGCTCTACGCCGACGTGCGCCGGCCGGACGCTCCGGGCCGCTTTCCCGTCCTCGTCACCATCACGCCCTACAACAAGCTGATCGCGGGTGAGACGCCCACGTCCCTGGTCGAGCGCGGCTACGTGCACGTCGCCGTCGACGTGCGCGGCCAGGGCAGCTCGGAAGGGACGTGGGGCAACCAGAACGAGATCGAGCAGATGGACAGCTACGAGGTCGTCGAGTGGGCGGCCGTCCAGTCGTGGAGCGACGGCAACGTCGGCATGTGGGGATCGTCCTATCGCGGCATCAACCAGTTGCTGGCAGCCGCGCTCCGGCCGCCGTCGCTCAAGGCGGTGTTCCCGATCGTCTCGTCAGCCGACAACTACCGCGACTACAGCCGCACGGGCGGCGACTCCAACTTTGCGTTCGTTCCGAGCTGGCTGGCGCTGGTCCTGGCGGCGCAGAACGTTCCGCCGCTCTGGGCCCCGCAAGATCCGTTGCAGGTCGCGCTCGACTACCTGGCGCACGCCGGCTCGGTCTCGTCGGTGATGGTGCCGCTGCTCGTCGAGCGGTACGCCACGCAGATGTACGACGAGAACCGGGTGTCGTCGCCCTACTTCAAGCTGGATCGCGTCGGCGTCCCCGTGTTCCTGATCGGCGGCCTGCGCGATCTCTTCGCGCGAGGGGAGCCGCTGAACTACGAGAAGCTGCGCGCGCTCGGCCAGGTGCCGGTCAAGCTGCTCATGCTCGACGGCACGCACACCCAGACGATCGCGGGGATCGGCCTCCCGGCCGATGGCGTTCCGACGCTCGAGCAGATCGCGCTCCGCTGGTTCGATCGGTTCTTGAAGGGCATCGACACGGGCATCGACAACATCCCCGACGTCACGCAGATGGTGCGGGGCGACGGTCACTTCGAAGTCCAGCCGACGTGGCCGCATCCCGAGCTCCAGCCGCGGCGGCGGACTCCAGACGAACCGGCGCCTGTCATCGGCGCCGCCGTCGACGCTCGAGCCCGAAGAGCAATTCGCGCAGGTCTATCTCTACGGCTACTGCTCGGGGAGCACCGAGAGGTTCACGACTTCTCCGGACCAGTGCACGAACGACAACACGCTCAACGAGCAGACGGAGCTCGTCTACACGACGCCGATCTTCGAGCAAGACGTCAAGCTCTCGGGTCCGATTGCGGCGAATCTGTGGATCTCGACCACGCGAAACGAAGCCGTCGTGTCGGTCCGTCTCACGGACGTCCATCCCGACGGCTCGTCGGAGGAGCTCACGTTCGGGCTCTTGGCCGCGTCGTTCCGCGCGGTCGATACGAATCTCAGCCGGATCATCGCGGGCGAAAACATCCAGCCGTGGCATCCGTTCAGCCGGGCCTCGGTGTTCCCGGTGCCGCCGAACGAGCCGATGCTGCTTCAGATCGAGATGAACCCGACCAACGCCGTCTTCAAGAGCGGGCACGCGCTCCGGATCTCCATCGGACCGAGCAACTTCCCGTCCTACCTGTCTCCGGTT
>QHRT01000091.1:15407-15912 GCA_003220195.1 Candidatus Rokuibacteriota bacterium
CGGCGGGATCCTGAGCCTGCTGCACGATCCCGGTCATCCCTCGCACGTCGTGCTGCCGATCCTGCGCCCGGTGACGTGGCCGCCAGCGTGGTGAGCGCGGCGTGACGGGTTCGACAACCGGCATCTCGGCGGCGCGCGGAGGCGCCGGCCGCAGCAAGCGCGCGAGGGCCGCCCGCGCGGGCCTCGCGCGCGTCGTTCTCGCGATCGCGACGCGGGCGGTCCTCGCCGTGTGGGCCGAGACAGCGGGGACACCGTAAGATCGCGGCCGCCGCGCAGGTAGAAGCGCCGCGGCTGGATCGCGGGATGAGGCCAGGTCGGGTGCACGGCGAAGTGATCGCCGCCGCGGACCATCTGCGTGACGTCGGGCATGTCTTCCGGCCGCGTGTCGAGACCCTTCAAATAGTGATCGAACCATCGCAGCGCAATCTGCGGCAGCGTCGGGACGCCGGCGGCGGGAAGCCCGATCCCGGAAATCGTCTCGGTGTGCGTGCCGTCCAGCATCAGG
>QHRT01000092.1:0-9554 GCA_003220195.1 Candidatus Rokuibacteriota bacterium
ACGAAGCGACCGGCGCGGTCGACGTTCGACGGATCGTGTCCGCGCACGACGCCGGACGCGTCATCAACCCGCTCGAGGCCGAGGGCCAGGTGCACGGCGGCCTCCACATGGGGCTCGGGTATGCGCTCGCCGAGAAGCTCGTCGTCGAGGACGGTCAGGTGCTCAGCGCAACGCTGATGGACTACGCGGTGCTTCGCGCCGCGGACATGCCGGAGGTCGTCGTGCGCTTCGTCGAATCGGTCGACGCCGAGGGACCGTTCGGCGCCAAGGGTCTCGGCGAGTCCGGCGTGATCCCGGTGGCCGCCGCCGTTGCGAACGCGATCAAGGACGCGATCGGCGTCCGGCTCACCGAATTGCCGATGACGCCCGAGCAGATCCGCCGCGCGCTCGATCGTACTGGGGGCCCCGAGGGGCGCGCGGACGCGCCCGTAATGGCCCCCAGACCCCCGACGCTCGGACACGCCCCGGCTGAGCCGGGGCGCGCCTCGGGCCTGCGACGATCATGACTGCGCTCTTCGACGGCGTGCGCGTGCTCGACCTGTCCCGGATGCTGGCCGGACCGTACGGCTCGATGCTGCTCGCCGATCTCGGCGCCGAAGTCATCAAGATCGAGGAGCCGGACGGCGGCGACCCGATGCGCGTGATGGGGCCGCCGTTCCTGCCGGACGGCGAGTCCGCGTACTTCCTGGCGATCAACCGCAACAAGAAGTCGCTCGCGCTCGACCTGACGACGGACGAGGGGCGGCAGGTCTTCCTGGATCTCGTGCGGCGGGCCGACATCGTGTGGGAAAACTTCCGCCCCGGCGTGATGGAGCGCCTCGGCTGCGGTTACGAGAAGCTCGCCGCGCTCAATTCGCGCGTCATCCTGTGCTCGATCTCCGCGTACGGCCAGGACGGCCCGTATCGCGAGTGGCCGGCGTTCGACCTGGCGCTCCAGGCGATGGGCGGCGCGATGAGCATCACCGGTGAGCCGGGCGGACGACCCGTGCGCATGGGCCTGCCGATGGGGGATCTCGCGGGCGGGCTCTTCGGCGCGTTCGCCGTGGCCGGCGCGTTGTTCCGTCGCGAGCGGACGGGCCACGGCGAGCATCTCGATCTGTCGCTGCTCGATTGCCAGGTGTCGCTCCTCACGTACGTCGCGCAGTACTTCTGGACGAACGCGCAGGTGCCGGGTCCGATGGGGTCGGGACACGCGTCCGTGGTGCCGTACCAGGCTCTCGCGACGCGCGATGGTCACCTGATCGTCGCGGTCTTCGCGGAGAAGTTCTGGGGCGCGTTCTGTCGCGCCATCGACATGCCCGGATGGGAAAGCGACCCGCGCTTTGCGACGAATCGTGACCGTGTCGCGCACCGTCAGGTCCTGATCCCGGAGATCGAGCGCGTCTTCGCGCGGCGCAGCACGGCGGAGTGGCTCGAGCGTCTGCGACAGTCGAGCGTGCCGGCGGCGCCGATCCTGACGGTCGATCGCGTGCTCGCGGATCGTCAGGTGAACGAGCGGTGCATGGTCGTCGAGATGTCGCATCCGGTCCACGGCACGGTGCCGACGCTCGGGACGCCGGTGAAGGTCGGCGGCGAGATGAAGATCGACGTGGCTCCGCCGCCGAAGCTCGGGCAGCACACCGACGAGGTACTGCGCGAGGTGGCGGAGTACGCGCCGGAGCGCGTCGCGGCGCTGCGGCGCGCCGGCGTGGTGAGCTGACACGATGATCGTGACGGTGCTCGGCGGCGGCAACGGCGCGTTCGCGACGGCGGCGGATCTCGCGCTCAACGGTCACCGCGTGCGCCTGTGGCGCCGCACCGGCACCGAGCTCACCGCGATCCGGGAGAGCGGAGGCATCACGCTGATCGCCGAGGTCGGGCAGGACACGGGCCGGCTCGAGGCGGCGACGGCGAACATGGACGACGCGCTCGCCGGCGCCGAGGTGATCGTGGTCGCCGTGCCGGCGACCGCGCACGACGACATCGGCGGCGCGCTCGGCAAGAGGCTCCACGGCGACCACATCGTGCTCTTCACGCCGGGCACGCTCGGCGCGTACGCGGTGGCGCGCGACATCGCGCGCGCCGGCGGGACGCTCCCGCTGGCGTTCGCCGAGACGGGGACGCTGCCGTATCTCGCCCGCAAGACGGCGCCGGCCACCGTGGCGGTGCCCGTGCGCGCCGCCAATCTCCCGATCGGCGTGTTTCCCGCGTGGCGAACCGCCGAGGTCGTCGAGCGACTCGGCGCGCTCTATCCGACACTCCGGCCGTGCGTCGACGTGCTCGACGTGGCGCTCACGAACGCGGGTCCCGTGATCCATCCACCGCTCGTACTCCTGAACGCCGGAGCGATCGACGGTGGACGCTTCGACATCCACGCCGCCGGGACGACGCAGAGCGTGCGCAGCCTGATCGACGCGGTGGACGCGGAACGGCTCGCGGCGCGGCGCGGGTGGGGGTATCCGCAGCCCGACTACGAGCTGGCGACGTACTACGACGAGGCGCGCGCGCACGAAGGGCTCTACGGCGCCGGCGCCAAGGCGCGACTGGTCGCGAGCGGGCTGTGGAGCGAGGTGCTGACGTTCGAGCACCGGTACGTCAGCGAGGACGCGGCGCTCGGCCTCGCGCTGCTGGAATCGGCGGCGCGGACGATCGGCGCCGCCACGCCGGCGAGCGGTGGTCTGTTGCGCATCTTCGGCGTCCTGCTCTCCCGCCAGCTGCTGGGCCGCGGCCGCGCGCTCGAGCATCTGGGACTCGGCGATTTCGCGGTGCGCGAGATCCGCGCGCTCTTGTACGAAGGTTGGGGATCGGCGATGTGGAGCCGGGTCATTCGCTAAACTCGGGCGCTGCCTCCTCCCAGGATTCGGATTGCGCGGGCAAAGCCCGCGCTCGAACGTGGTGAGAGTCGACTGGTCGTGGAGGAAGGATCGATTGGCTGATTCACGCTCGTCACGGCAGTTTCGCCTGCTCGCTGCGGTCATCATCGCCATCGTCGCCACTGTGGTTGATGGCGCTTCAGTCGTCCAGGCCGAGACCGGCGTCAGCGACGGCGAAATTCTCATCGGCGGCTCGGGCGCGCTGTCCGGGCCGCTCGGCGTCGTCGGCGAAGACGTGCGACATGGTGTCGAGCTGTACGTGAAGGCGCTGAACGACGCCGGCGGCATTCACGGGCGGAAAGTTCGCACGATCTACTACGACGACCATGGGCGCCCCGATCGCGCGGTCGCCAACACGCAGAAGCTCGTCGAGCAGGACGGCGTGTTCGCGATCGTCGCGTCCCAGGGCACGGTGCCGGTGGTCGCGACGCTCGACTATCTCGAGCGATCGCGGATTCCGCTCCTGTTCCCGCAGCAGGGCTCGCCGGTCGTGCGGGGGCGCCGATTCGTCTTCAGCGGCATGGCGCTCTTCGATCGGCAGGCGCGCCTGATCGTCGACTATCTCGTGGGGCAGCGACACGTGAAGACGGTCGCAGCGCTGTACCAGGACGACCCGTACGGGAAGTCGTTCCGGACGTTCTTCGAAAACGATCTGCATCGCCACGGCCTCCGGCTGGTGGCAGCAGAGGCGGTGAAGCCGGTCACGACCGACGTGTACGCGCAGGTCACCGCGCTGCGCGCCGCGAATCCCGAGGTGACGCTGCTCGCGGTGACGCCGGGCGCGGGGACGCAAGCGCTGAAGGACCGCCTGAAAATCGGCTGGACCGGATCGCTCATGGTGGTCGTCGGGCCGTTCGCCGACGAACGCTACGTCTCCGTGGCCGGGACGGCGGCCGACGGCGTGGAGGGCCTCGTGCTGTGGCCCGATCCCCTCGCGTCGGATCTCCCGGGCGTCAAGCGGTATCGGGAGCACCTGGCGAAGTATTTCCCTCGCAACGAGCCGACGCGGGCTTCACTGTCGGGCTACGTCGCGGCGATGCTCTTTGCCGAGGCCGCGACCCGCGCCGGGCGGTCGTTGACGCGCGACGGGCTGATCACCGCGCTCGAGTCGCTGAAGCAGTGGGACGGGGGTGTGCTCCCGCCGATCTCGATCGGCCCGGATCACGAAACGCAGAAGCACGGCCTGTGGGTCAGGCTCGAGAACGCACGCTTCAAGGTCCTGACGGACTGGCTCCGCGCCCCGTGATGTGGGAGCCCGCGCTCGAGACCCTCGAGCGCGAAGGTCTCGAGCGGCTCGCTCTCGAGCGCATGCGTCGGACGCTCGAGCGCGTCGCCCTCAATCCCGCCTGGGCCCGCCGGCTCGGCGGCGTTCGCGGGGAGGACCTGGCGCGCGTCGAGGACTGGCGCCGTTTGCCCCTCCTGACCAAAGACGATCTTCGCGACGCATACCCGCTCGGGCTCGCGTGCGGCACGCGGTACCGACGTGTTCAGATGTCGAGCGGCACGACCGGCAATCCGATCCTGAACCCGTACACCGACGCCGACGTGCGGCAGTGGGGCGAGGTGATGGCGCGATGCTACGTCGCGGCCGGCGTGACGCGCGACGACGTGATCCAGATCACGCCGTCGTTCGGCCTCTTCACCGGCGGGTTCGGATTTCACTACGGCGCGGAGCTGCTGGGCGCGATGGTGATTCCGAGCGGCGCCGGACGGACTTCGCTCCAGCTCACGCTGATGCGGGATCTGCGTGCGACGGTGCTGCCCGCGATCGCGACGTACCCGCTCCGGCTGATCGAAGTGGCGCGCGACGAACGCTTCGACCTCGACACGCTCGCGCTTCGCGTCGGGATCCTCGGCTCGGAGATGTGGTCCGACGAGCTCAGGCTCCGCATCGAGCGCGAGCTCCGGATCCGCACGTTCGACATCATCGGCATGACCGAGACGGGCGGGCCCGGCCTCGGCATCGATTGCGAGGCGCGGAGCGGGATCCACGTCTGGGAGGATCACTATCATCCCGAGATCGTCGATCCACGCACCGGCGCGCCCGTCGCGGAGGGTGTGGAAGGCGAGCTGGTGATCTCGACGCTGACGCGCGAAGGTCTGCCGCTCGTGCGCTACCGGACGCACGATCTCACGCGCGTGCTGTCGCGCGAGCCGTGCGCGTGCGGCCGGACGGCGCTGCGGCTCGACCGGTTGCGCGGGCGCACCGACGACATGGTGATCCTGAAGGGCGTGAACTTCTATCCGCGCCAGATCGAGACGATCGTGCTCCGGCAACCCGGCGTCGCCCACGAGTACCGGATCCTCCTGGACTCGGAGGGCGGCGCCGACCGGTTGACGCTCGAGGTCGAGACGGAGCCCGGTTGCGATCGCGACGTCGCGACACGGATTCGTCGCGAGCTCTCCGATCTTTTGAGTCTCAGCGTCGAGATTCGTCTCTGCGCGTTCGGATCGATCGAGCGGGCGCCCGGCAAGGCGGTGCGGATCGTGGACCGCCGAGCGCATCGGTGAGATCCCTCGACGCGCTGTTCTCGCCACGGTCCGTCGCGGTGCTCGGCGTCTCGCGCAACCCGGCGAAGCTCGGCTACAAGCTGCTCGAGAACGTGAAAGCGTACGGCTATGGCGGCCGGATCTATCCCGTGAACCCGTCGGGCGAGCGAATCCTCGACCTGCCGAGCGTGACGAGCGTCGCGGCGTTGCCGGAGCCGGTCGATCTCGCGCTCGTCAGCTTGCCAGCGTCGGCGGTGGCCGATGCGATCGTCGATCTCGCCGCGCGCGGCGCGAAAGCGGCGGTCATCCTCTCGTCGGGGTTCGGCGAAGTCGACGCGAACGGTCGAGAAGCGCAAGCGAGGCTGCTGAAGACCGCGCGCGCTTCCGGGCTGCGGCTCGTCGGTCCGAACTGCATGGGCGTGTATTCGGCGCCGGCCCGGCTCAACGGGACGTATTTCTGGGACCTGCCGAAGCGCGCGGGCGGCATCAGCGTCGTCTCCCAAAGCGGGGCGTACGGCGGATTGATCTTCCGTCACCTCGGCGGCCGCGGACTCGGCGTGGCGCGCTTCGTCTCGATCGGCAATCAGGCCGACGTCGACCTCACGGACATTCTGGAATTTCTCGCCGCGGACGCGGACACCACGCTGATCGCGTGTTTCGTCGAGGCTCTTCGCGATGGTCGGAGGTTCCTCGACGTGGCCGCCCGCGCGACGGCGTCGAAGCCGGTCGTCATGTTGAAGGGCGGCCGGTCCGACGCGGGACGACGCGCGGCCGGCTCCCACACGGGATCGCTCGCCGGGGCGTATGCGGTGTATCGCGCCGCGTTCCGCCGCGCCGGCGTCGTGACCGCCGACGAAACCGAGGAGTTCTTCGACGCGATCGAAGCGCTCGCCGCGACGCCGCGCCGCCCTTCGGCGCCGGCGATCGCGGTCATCACTGTCTCCGGCGGCCCATCCGTGGTCGCGGCGGATTGCGCAGAGCGCGCGGGGCTCGCGGTTCCCGCGCTCGAGGACGCTGTCCGCTCGGCATTGCGGGCGTCGCTGCCTCCGTTCGCTGCGGTCGGTAATCCGGTCGACCTCACGCCGCAGGTGGAGCCTTCGCGGATCGGCGATGCCATCAAGCTCGTGTTCGATCAGGCGTCCATCGCGGGCGCCGTCGCGATCGACGTCGGGCTCGACATTCCCGAGTTCGCCGATGCCCTCGTGGCTGAAGCCGTGCGCACCAGCAAGCCGGTCGTCGCGTTCGCGACGGATGCGCCGGCGGTGTCGGAGCGGCTCCGATCAGGCGGGATACCGGTGCTGGCGGGTCCCGAGCGTGCCGTGCGTGCGTGGCGCGCGCTATGGCTCGCGGGCCGGGGCGCCGCGACGCGATCGGCGCAGACCGTTCGGCCGCTTGCGCCTGACGTCACCGCGCTGCTTGCAGGAACGCGCGGCGCGCTACCGTACGACGTCGCACGTCGAGCGCTGGAGGCGTGCGGCGTCAAATTCGTGCGCGAAGCGATCGTTCAGAGGCCCGCCGACGCGGTCGCCGCGGCGGAGACGATGGGCTATCCCGTCGTCGTCAAGGCGGATGCGCCAGGGCTCGTCCACAAGACCGAAGTCGGCGGCGTGCGCCTCGATCTGCGTGACGCGGCGCAGGTCCGCGCGGCGTGCGACGACCTTCGCAACCGCGCCGGCGCCGAGCGGTTCATCGTCCAGCAGCAGCTCGCTCCGGGACTGGAGTTCCTGATCGGCGCCCGCCGCGATGAAGTGTTCGGGCCCGTCGTCGTGGTCGGTGCGGGTGGCGTACTCACCGAAGCGCTCGGCGATGTCGGCATTGCGGTGGCGCCGGTGACGCCGGCCGACATCCAGGAGCTCATGGCGGAAGGCGTCCGGGCCCGGCTCGCGAACGGGCCGCGCGGGCTCCCGCGCGTGGACGTGAACGCACTCGCCGAGACCGCGATCGGCGTGAGCGACCTGATCCTGTCGGAGCCGCGGATCCGCGAGATCGATCTCAACCCGGTGATCGCCTCGACGTCCGGCATGATCGCCGTCGACGCGGTCGTCGTCCTGGATTGAAAGCTCGGGAAGCGGCGCCTCGAGGGTCGTGCGGCGCGACCCGCCGATGGAGGACATGGATGCCATCCCGGACCGACCTCTTCTATCTGACCGACGACCAGCGAGCGATTCGCGACCTCGCGCGCAAGATCGCGCGCGAGCGCATCGCGCCGCACGCCGCGCACTACGACGAGACCGAGAGCTATCCGGAAGAATCCATCCGGGCGATTCTCGAATCCGGCCTCTACGGCATCTGGGTGCCGGAGGAATACGGCGGCAGTCACCTCGGATGCCTCGCGCTTGTGCTCGCGTGCGAAGAGATCGCGTGGGCGTGCGCGGCCACCGGAACGCAATTCCTCGATCAGCCGCTCGGCGGACTGCCGATCCTGCTCGCCGGGACATCCGAGCAGAAGAAGAAGTACCTGCCGCGGCTCGCCACCGGAGACTTGCTCGCCGCGTATTCGCTGTCCGAGCCGGGCGCTGGCTCGGATGCGGCCGGCCTCCGGACGACCGCGATGCGCCGTGGCGACCATTACGTCCTGAACGGCTCGAAGCAATGGTGCACGAACGGCGACCACGCCGGTGTGATCTGCGTGTTCGCGACCGTCGATCCCTCGACGCGCGCGAAGGGCGTCACCGCGTTTCTCATCGAGCCCGGCATGCCGGGATTCTCGGTCGGCAAGAAGGAGAAGAAGCTGGGGATCCGCGCCTCGCCGACGGTCGCGCTCCACTTCACCGACTGCGAGGTGCCGGTCGAACAGCGGCTCGGCGCCGAAGGGGACGGATTCGCGATCGCGATGCGCACGCTCGATATCACGCGCCCGGCGACCGGCGCGCTCGCCGTTGGCATCGGTCAGGCCGCGCTCGACGCGGCGGTCGGCTACGCCAGGGAACGGCAGCAGTTCGGACAACCGATCGGCGCCTTCCAGGGCATCCAGTTCATGCTCGCGGACATGGCGATGGCCGTGCACGCCGCGAGGCTGATGGTGCATCACGCCGCGCGGCAGGTGGACGCCGGCATCACCGGCAACACGTACGAGGCGTCGATGGCGAAGTGCTGGGCCGGCGATGCGGCGATGAAGGTGGCGACCGACGCCGTGCAGGTCTTCGGCGGCTACGGCTATACGCGCGACTTCCCGGTCGAGCGCTTCATGCGCGACGCGAAGATCATGCAGATCTACGAGGGCACGAACCAGATCCAGCGCTCGATCATCGCGCGGGAGCTGCTCGGCCAGCTCTGACGGCGCGCGGTATCATGGCGGCTCACGGAGGCGTGGAGCGATGACCAGCCCGATCATCACCGAAGCGGTTCGCTGCCTCGTGGACCGCCGGAACCTGACGCGCATCGAGGCCGCCGCGGCGATGGACGCGATCATGACCGGCGCTGCGACGAACGCGCAGATCGCGGCGTTCCTCACGGCCCTGCGCATGAAGGGCGAGACCGTCGAGGAGCTGATCGGGCTCGCCCAGGTGATGCGGCAGAAGGCCGTGCGCGTCCGGACGCGCGGCGACGAGGTCGACGCCGCGCTGACCGGCACCGACCGCGAGATGCTGATCGACACGTGCGGGACGGGCGGCGACGCGACGGGCACGTTCAACGTGTCGACGGCGACCGCGTTCGTCGTCGCCGGGGCCGGGCTCCGCGTGGCGAAGCACGGGAACCGCTCGGTCTCGTCGCTTTGCGGCTCCGCGGATGTCGTCGAGCGCCTTGGCGTCAGCCTCGAGCTCACGCCGCAGAAGGTCGGCCGGTGCATCGACGAGGTCGGCATCGGCTTCCTCTACGCGCCGCTGCTCCACACGGCGATGAAGCACGTCATGGCCGCTCGGCGCGAGATGGGCGTGCGGACCGTGTTCAACATGCTGGGGCCCTTGACGAACCCGGCGGCCGCCAACGCGCAGGTCATCGGCGTCTACTCCCCGACGCTGACGGAGCCGCTCGCGCGAGTGCTCGCCGAGCTCGGCACGGTGCGCGCGTTCGTCGTGCACGGCGCCGATGGTCTCGACGAGATCTCCAACACCGGCGAGAGCCGCATCTCCGAGGTGCGCGAGGGCCTGGTCCGCACCTTCGGCGTGCGCCCGGAGGATTTCGGGATGGCCCGGGCGACGATCGCCGACCTTCACGGCGGCGACCGCGATCAGAATGCCGACATCATCCGCTCCCTCCTCGGCGGCGAAC
>QHRT01000092.1:9623-10133 GCA_003220195.1 Candidatus Rokuibacteriota bacterium
AGCCGCGCGCTCGATCGACGAGGGCGCGGCGCGGAGCAAGCTCGACTCGCTGGTCGCGTTCTCGCGGCAGCTCGCCGAAGAGAAGTAAGCCGGGACGGGCGCCTTGCGCGCCCGTCCGCCGGACCCTACAATGGAATCGGTCGCGCTGGCTGTCGTCCCGGGTCGATTTTTCCGCATTCTTCGCCTCGCGGCCGAAGTCGCGCACGAGAGTTCTAGAACACTTCCGGTTTCGAACGGGAACCGGGGTCGAAGGAGCTTCACGGCTTTGAACGGACGCGTGCCTCGCTATTACCGCATCGCCGAATCCTTGCGTGATCGGATCCGGAGCGGCGATCTCCCGCCCGGCGCCCGGCTCGACAATCAGCGCCAGCTCGCGAAGTCGTTCGGCGTGACGCTGATGACGCTGCGCCAGGCGCTCGACGTTCTCGAGCGCGACAACCTGATCACCCGGCGACACGGACTCGGCACGTTCGTCTCGGCGCCGGCGATCGATTACGACATCTTGCAGCT
>QHRT01000092.1:10278-14617 GCA_003220195.1 Candidatus Rokuibacteriota bacterium
ATGAGCCTCCAGCGCTCGTTCCTGCCGGGGAAGCTCGGCGAGGAGGTCGCGCGCGCCGATCTCGCGCGGACGTCGCTCAAGGAAGCGCTCGAGTTCAAGCTCGGCATCGTGGTCGCGCGAGCGCGCGAGACCGTGTCCGCCGTTCGCCTGGGCCGCCGCGAGGCGCGCGAGCTCGACTGCCCGGCCGGCACGGCGGCCTTCGAATCGGAGCGCATCTCGTTCGACGCGGCCGGCGCGCCCGTCGTGTTCGATCGCGTGTTCATCCCCGGGGACCGTTTCCGCATCACCCGCGAACTCCACGAAACGAGGGACTGACGTCATGAAGATCCTGGTGCTCGTGAAGCAGGTGCCGGACACCGCCACGCAGGTGAAGATCGGCGCCAACCCGAAGGCGATCGACACGGCCGGCATCACGTGGATCGTGTCGCCCTACGACGAGTTCGCCGTCGAGGAAGCTTTGCGGATCAAGGAGAAGCGCGGCCAGGCGGACGTCGTGGCCGTCACGCTCGGCCCCGATCGCGCGAAGGAAGCGCTCCGGTCCTGTCTCGCGATGGGGTGCGATCGCGCGATCCACCTGAACGATCCCGCGTGGGCCGAGGCGGACACGCTCGCCACCGCGAAGGCGCTCGCGGCGGTCGTCAAGCAGGAGTCGCCCGAGCTGGTGCTGACGGGCCGCCAGGCGATCGACGACGACATGGGCGCCGTTCCGGCCCAGGTCGCCGAGCTGCTCGGGTGGCCGTGCGCGTACTGGATCATGGAAGAAGCGGTCGACGGCGACGGCAAGACGGCGCGCACCGGCCGCCAGGTGGAGGGGGGCCTCGAAATCTTCGACGTTCCGCTGCCCGCCGTTCTGTCCGCGCAGAAAGGCCTGAACGAGCCGCGCTATCCGACGTTGAAGGGAATCATGGGCGCGAAGAAGAAGGAGATCAAGGACGTGAAAGCCGGCGACCTCGGACTCGGCGCCGAGACGCCGCAGCTTTCCGTCGTCGCGCTCGAAGCGCTGCCGCCCCGACCGCCGGGGCGCATCATCCAGGGCGACGTGCCGACCGCGGTCAAAGAGCTCGTGCGGTCCCTGCGCGAAGACGCCAAGGCGATCTAGGGTGATTGGCGCAACGATGGTCGAGGAGCGCGTCCGGCTCCGCCGGCGCGCTCCGAACGTTGGGGGTGTCGGGGGCCATTGCGGGCGCGTCCGCGCGCCCCTCGGGGCCCCTGACATTCAATAGAGGACAGCCCCATGGCGAATGCGTTCTGGTGCGTCGTCGAAGACGATCGAAAAGGTGCCCCCAAGAAGGTGATGGCCGAGGTCATCGGCGAAGCGGCGCGGCTGTCCGGTGGTGAAGTCGAAGCGGTCTGGCTCACCGACAAGGCCACCGACGAGGGAGTGAAGCAGCTCGGCGAGTGGGGTGCCAGGAAAGTGTGGCTGCTCGAGAACGCCGCGTTCGCGCCGTATCGCGCGGAAGTGTGGGCGCCGGCGATCGCCGAGCTGGCGAAGGCGCAGTCCCCGCGCGCGATCCTCGCTCCGGTCACCAGTCGCCAGCGCGAGCTGATGGCGCGGCTCGCGGCGCGGCTCGACGTCGGCCTCGCGGCGGATTGCATGGGCCTCGCGATGGAGGGCGACCGGCTGATCGCGACGCGGCCGGTGTACGCCGGCAAGCTCCTGGCAAAGATGGCGTGGGCGAAGACGCCGTGGCTCGCCACGCTCCGGCCGAACGTGTTCAAGCCGGCCGACGCAGTGCCGGGGCGGGCGGCGGCGGTCGAGCGTCCCACCGCGTCCTTGCCCGCCGCGGCGCTGAAGCTCGTCGAGCGGCGCGAGGAAGTGTCGACCGGTCTGCCGGAGCTCACCGAGGCGGAGATCGTGCTGTCGGGCGGTCGCGGCATGAAGGGCCCCGAGAACTACGTCATTCTCGAAGAGCTGGGCGGGGTCATCGGCGCCGCGGTCGGGGCGTCGCGCGCGGCGGTCGACGCGGGCTGGCGTCCGCACCGTTTCCAGATCGGCCAGACGGGACGCACGATCTCGCCGAAGCTCTACATGGGGTTCGGCGTGTCGGGCGCGATCCAGCATCTCGCCGGCATGCGCACGTCGAAGGTCATCGTCGCGATCAACAAGGATCCGGAAGCGCCGATTTTCAAGATCGCCGACTACGGGATCGTCGCGGACCTGTTCGAGGTCGTCCCGGCGCTGACGCAGGAATTCAAGCGCCTGCTAGAAAAATAGGGGGAGTCCAGAGGGGGGCGGAGGGTGTATGCCTGCCGTACACCCGGAGCCCCCTCTGACACACAAATGCATCTGGAGCTCACCGAAGAGCAGCGAATGATCCAGGCGATGGCGCGCGAGCTCGCCGAGAGCGAGATCGCGTCCGTCGCCGACGAGATCGATCGCGAGGCGCGCTTCCCGCACGAGACGGTGAAGCGGATGGGCGAGCTCGGGCTCATGGGGATCGCCATCCCCGAGCAGTGGGGCGGGAGCGGCAGCGACACGATCGCGTACGTCGTGGCGCTCGAGGAGATCGCGAAGGTGTGCGCGTCTCACGCGGTGGTCATGTCCGTCGACAACTCGCTCTACGGCGAGCCGGTGCTGAGGTCCGGGACGGACGCCCAGCGCGAACGGTTCCTGAAGCCCGTGGCGAGCGGTCACGCGCACGGCTGCTTCGCGCTCACCGAGCCGGAAGCGGGCTCGGACGCGCGCAACCAGCACACGCTCGCGCGGCGCGACGGCGACCACTACGTGCTGAACGGCCGGAAGCTCTTCATCACGAACGGCCGCGAGGCGAGCTTCGCGCTCGTGTTCTGCCAGACGGACGCGGCCCGCGCGCATCACGGCATCACCGCCTTCGTCGTCGAGAAGGGCACGCCGGGATTCACGGTCGCGAAGACCGAGGACAAGCTGGGACTCCGCGCCTCCGACACGGCCGAGCTCGTGTTCGAGGAGTGCCGCGTGCCCGTCGCCAACCGCCTCGGCGACGAGGGCATGGGATTCACGATCGCGATGGCCACGCTCGACGGCGGCCGGATCGGCATCGCGGCGCAGGCCGTCGGCATCGCGGCCGGCGCGTTCGAGCGGTCGCTCGCGTACGCCCGCGAGCGGAAGGCGTTCGGCGCCCGGATCGGCGATCACCAGATGGTGCAGTGGATGCTCGCCGACATGGCGACCGCGATCGACGCCGCGCGGCTCCTCACGCATCGCGCGGCCTGGTTGAAAGACCGCGAGGAGCCCTACGGCGTCGCGGCGGCGATGGCAAAGCTCTTCGCTTCGGACACCGCGATGCGCGTGACGACCGACGCGATCCAGGTGCACGGCGGGTACGGGTACATCAAGGAGTACCGGGTCGAGCGCTACTTCCGCGACGCGAAGATCACGCAGATCTACGAGGGCACCTCGCAGATCCAGAAGCTCGTGATCGCGCGCGACGTGCTGGGAGGCCACGATGACCGAGCGTGAGCGCTGGCAGCACGAGACGTACGGCGAGGCCGTGCGGCGAACGCCGGAGCGTCCGGTGCGGTTCGAGTCGCTGAGCGGGATTCCGATCCAGCCGCTCTACACTCCCGAAGACCTCGACGGCTGGTCCTCTGCCGAGCGGCTCGGCTATCCCGGCGAGTATCCGTTCACGCGCGGGGTGTACCCGACGATGTACCGCGGCCGGCTCTGGACGATGAGGATGTTCGCGGGCTTCGGCCGCCCGGAAGACACGAATCAGCGCTTCAAATACCTCCTGGAACAGGGACAGACGGGCCTCTCGACCGCGTTCGACATGCCGGCCCTGATGGGTTACGACGCGGATCATCCGCGCTCGCGGGGAGAAGTGGGGAAGGAAGGGGTCTCGATCTCCACGCTCGACGACTTCGAGAGGCTCTTCGCCGACATCCCGCTGGCGGACGTCACCACGTCGATGACGATCAACTGTACGGCGTCCGTCGCGCTCGCGATGTATCTCGCGATCGCGGACCGGCAGGGGGTCGCATGGGACCGCATCGGCGGCACCGTGCAGAACGACATGCTGAAGGAGTTCATCGCGCAGAAGGAGTGGATCTGCCCGCCGGACCCGGCCGTGCGCATCGTCACCGACATGATCGAGTTCACCGCGAAGCACGTCCCGCGCTGGAACCCGGTGTCGATCTCCGGCTACCACATCCGCGAGGCGGGCTCGACGGGCGTGCAGGAGCTCGCATTCACGCTGTCCGACGGTCTCGGCTACGTGGAGGCGGCACTCGCGCGCGGGCTCGACATCGATCTCTTCGCGCCGCGGCTCAGCTTCTTCTTCGACATCCACAACGACTTCTTCGAGGAGGTCGCGAAGCTCCGCGCCGCACGGCGGATGTGGGCCCGGTTCATGAAGGAGCG
>QHRT01000513.1 GCA_003220195.1 Candidatus Rokuibacteriota bacterium
CGCGTAGTTGGCGGCCAGTCTCACGCGCCGGTCGGCCCACGGGGATTTCGGATCCCACATGTCGAGGAAGTCGAGATAGAAGGTCGCGATGCCGCCGGAAAACGCGACGCGGAAGTTTTTGTCTCGCTGGAGCTCGAGCGCCTGGGGCGCGTCGAGCAGGTACGCGACGTCGACTTCGCCGCGCTTGAGCATGGCGACCCGGGTGGTCGCCTCGGGCACACTCTTGAAGACGAGCCTCTTCACCGACGGCATCTTGCGCCAGTAGCTCTCGTTCGCCTCCATGATCAGCTCGACGCCGGGCGTGTGGCTCACGAACTTGTAGGGCCCGAGCCCGACCGGAAACTTCTTGAAGCCATCGTCGCCGACTTTCTCCACGTACTTCTTCGGCACGACCCAGCTCGAGCCGCTGATCAGGGTTCCGTAGAACGTCATGAAGTCCGGCCACGGCTCGTGGAGGTGAAAGCGCACGCGGGCGGGCCCGACGATCTCCACCTCTCGCACCTTCTCGTGCAGGAGCTTGGCGCCCTTCGCGCGCTGGAAGCTGAACTTCACGTCGTCGGCCGTGAAGGGATCGCCGTTGTGGAACTTCACCCCCTCGCGCAGCTTGAACTCGTACACGCGCTGGTCGGGACTCACGGTCCACGATTCCGCGAGACTCGGCGTGAGGAGATTGCCGGGCATCGGTTTCACGAGCGCATCGTGGATCGCGTAGAGCACCCAGAACGGCGTCAGACCGCCGATCTCGCCCGGATCGAACCAGACCGGCGCAAGCGTCACGTAGAGCGCCCAGCGCATCTCGCCTTCCGGCTTCGCCTGCGCCGTGGCCTCTCCGACCCAGCCGGCGAGGAGCAGCACGCACGCGATGACCGTCGCACCGACGATGAGCTCTACTGGAAAACCTCTACGGATCATGGTGGCTCCTCCACGGCATCTGTCGCGCGAATACAATGGGCACCGGTCGGAGTCAAGTCGCCGTGCGCGGGGCTCGTCTTGACAGCTCCGTGGCCGACGACTACTGTCGCCGCCGAGAGGCTCGCTGCCCGCCATGAGGCTCCTCGCCGCAATCCTCGCTCCGGTGCTGTTGCTTTTGTCTGGGACAACGGCGATTTCGACGACGTCATCCTCTTCCTGACGCTGGACCTTCACCCGCTCGACCCCGGACCGCCACCGTTCATCCACGCCTCGCGAACGACGTCGAGACGGGTGACCGAGCGACGGACGGGATCCGTACAGCAGCACGCTTACGATCGCGGCGCCCCTCGTGCCCCGCCCGTCGCGGAGAACCTCTTCGCCAGGAAGATTCTCCAGAGCCAACGATCCCGAAATGGAGGGCGGTCATGTCCAAGTGGTTGTTCGCGATCGGCAGGGTTCGCGGAACCATCACGGCACTGGCATGGGTAGTCGCCATCCTGGCGCCGGTCCTCGGCGCGACGTCGCCGAGTCTCGCCGCCGAACCTCCGTACGTACTGAGCGGGGTGATCACGCTTCCAGGCGGTGACGTGATCACGTCCTTCGACATCAGCTTCGTCGACCCGGTGCTCAATCGCTACGTCCTCGCCAACCGGACGAGCAAGGCGATCATCGTCGTCGATACGACGACCAACCAGGTCGTGGCGCAATTCAAGCCGGGCTTCGCGGGAGCCAGCGGGAACAACGACACGTCCGGTCCCGACGGGGTGCTCGTGGTCGACCACAAGGAGATCTGGGCCGGTGATTTCCCGAGCCGGGTCTGGGTGCTCGACGTCAACACCGGGGCGCCGGTGGTGCCGCCGATCAGCACCGGCGGCACGAACAGGGCCGACGAGATGTGCTACGACCCGGCCGACAAGATCCTCGCGGTCGTCAACAACGCCGACAGTCCGCCGTTCATCACCTTCATCTCGACGACGAGCCACACCGTCCTGGGCTCGGTCGTTCTGGACGGGACCAACGGGACCCCGAAGGCCACGAACGGCGCCGAACAGTGCCAGTGGAATCACCGCGACGGGAAAATCTACGTGAGCATTCCCGAGATCAACGGCGCCGGTGACAACTCCTCGCCGGGAGGCGTCGTCGTGTTCGAGCCGACCACCCGCGCCGTGTTGCGGACCATGGTGATTCCGAGCGCGAGCTGCACGGGGCCGCAGGGCCTGGCGATCGGGCCGGGACATCAGATCGGGCTCGGATGCAACGTGAGCCCCACCGCGGCGAACACCGCAATCATCGACGAGCGCGACGGCACCGTGCTGGCCTCGCTTCCCAACGAGGGCGGTGGGGACGAGATCTGGTACAACCCGGGCAACAACAAGTACTTCTTCGCGGCACGGTCGAATCCGGCGGGTGAGTCACTCGTCATCATCGACGCGGGGCTCGGCTTCGCGACGCAGAAGCCCTCGACCAGCCAGGCCATCTCTGCTCGTCGATGGGCGGCGTCGACACGCACGGCTGCATCGCGATCTTCTCGCCGGCGACCGGGCCCACGTCGCTCTTCGCCGCGGTCGCGCCGAACGCTCGGGCGACGACCGTGAACCGGGCGGTCACCGCCTTCGCGTCGATCATCAATGCCGGACCGAGCGCGGCCACCGCGTGCTCGCTCGCGTTGCCGCTCGGGTTTCCGGCGAACTTCCTCTACCAGACGACGAACCAGGCGAACGTTCCGACGGGCGTCCCGAACGCGCCCGCCAACATCCCGGTCGGAGGCGCGCAGACCTTCGTGTTCGCCATCACGCCGACGGCGGTCGGGTCCAGCGACATCCCGATGACCTTCAGCTGCACCGATGCCGACCCGGCGCCCGTCTATTTCGGAGTGGACACGCTCCTGCTTTCGGCAACCGCGACGGCGGGTCCAGACGTCGTGGCGACGGCCGACACCGCCACTCACGACGGCAACGTCGTGTTTCCAGCCGGGGGCCCGGCGACGCAGGCGATCGTCGCGGCCGCGATCAATCTCGGCGCGGCCGGAACCGTGACGTTCACGCCGACCGACGCCCCATTCGGACAGCCACCACGCCAGCTGCCGATCGGGCTCAGCGTGTGCCAGACCGATGCGACGGGAACCTGTACGAGCGCGAACGGGCCGACGGTCAACGTCACCATGGCCCAGAACCAGGTCGTCACGCTGAAGGTGACGGCAACTCGGGGCTCGACCTCGATCCCGTACGTGCCGTCGTACAACCGGATCTTCATCATCGCCACGCAGGGTGGCACGCCGGTGGGCGAGGCCAGCGTGGCGGTCCTGGAACACTAGACGAGACGAGCGATTCAGCACCAGCGCCGGCCGGCGTCGACGCCGGCCGGCGTCACTTCACGACGAGCTCCTGCGAGAACGGCGACAGCACCTCGTGACCGGTCGTCGTCACCGCGACCGACTCGCTGAAGACCACGCCGCCTTCGTGGACGATCTTGAGATCCGGAATCAGGTGGAAGCACATCCCGGGCTCGAGCACCGCGGGGTCGTGCTCGTTGATGCTCATGATGCGCCCCTCGCCCCAGTCCGGGGGGACGCCGATGCCGATCGAGTATCCCGTGCGATGCATGAAATAGGGGGCGAACCCGGCGGCGCGCATGACCTCGCGCGCCGCCCGGTCGACATCGTGGGACGTGACGCCTGGCCGGATCGCGGCCTTCGCCGCGTTGAGCGCGTCGCGTGACGCGTTCGCCGCATCGATCCACTTCGGACCCGGCTTCCCGACCAGGACGGTTCGCGACAGCATGCAGTTGTACCGGTTGTGGGTGGCGCCGGCCTCCATGTACACGACGTCGTCCTTCCGGATCGGGCGTCGCCGCGCGCACTCGAATCCCAGTCCCGCCGCCGGCCCCGCGACGAACTGCGCCTCGTGACCGAGGAACTCGCTGCCCGCTCGATAGAGCGCGTGATACGCGGCCGCCGCGACGTCGTTGTCGGTCGCGCCAGCCGCGACCGCCTCGATGGCCGCCGCGACGGAGGCCTGGCAGTAGCGGCCGGCCTCGCGGATCGCGTCGATCTCCCGCGGAGACTTCACTCTCCGCACGTGCTCGACGAGTCCCGAGCCATCGGGCAGATCGTCGACACCCAGGCGGCGAAGCAGCTTCTTGTAGCGGCTCACCGAAAAGAACCAGGCGTCATCCTGGTGGCTGATCCTTTTCCCGAGAAGGCCGTACGCCTCGAGCATCCGGTACGTCGCCTCGTCGGGGTCCTCCGTGTCGCGATACCCGACGATGTGTCGCAGCGTGCTGTCGACCTCGGCTTTCTCGACGTTGATGGCCCGTGTCAGGAGCATCGGATCGTGGTCCAGCGACACCGCGAGAAGCTGGTACGTGAAGTAGCCGAGGGTGCTGTAGCCCGTCAGATAGATCATGTTCTCCGGCACGGTCGTGAGCAGCACGTCGACGCCGCTCGCCTCCATGCGCCGGCGGACCTTGTCGAGGCGTGACGCGTACTCGTCGCGGGAGAAGGGAAGCTCGTTCGGCTCGTTCACCTGAATCGTCCGGCACACCGAGAATACTCCCGGCGATCGTGGCTCATCGGCTCTTGACTCGTCTCGGGGAAGGGCGGATTCTTGCGTCGCGACGGACCGACCGAGCCCCCGCGGTCTTAGATCATTTTCCCTTTGCGTCACCACGGAGGCTCGTATGAAGCGCATTGCGGATCTCACCTCGTACAAGGGCATCCTCCCCTACGACTCGGAGCTCTTCGGGATCTATCAACCGCTCCTGGGATGGAAGTCGCAGCGCATCGGCCGCCGCGTCGCCTCGGGGGCGCAGTCGCGCATGGGATCGATCCTGGCGGAGATT
>QHRT01000514.1:0-2643 GCA_003220195.1 Candidatus Rokuibacteriota bacterium
ATCTCGCCGATCGAGAACCCGAGCGTCCGAGCACGACGGATGAAGCTCAGACGCTTCAGGTGGTCGACGCCGTATAACCGGTAGCCGCTCTCGCTGCGGGCGGGCGCCGGCAACAGCCGCACCTTCTCGTAGTAGCGGATCGTTTCGATGTTCGTCCCGGTCTGTGTCGACAGCCGGCCGATCGCGATGCGATTCGATGTCTCCATGGCGCCGGGCCTCCCCAACAATCGCCCTTGAGTCTGGAGTTACTACAGACTCTATCGTGGGTCCAGCGATGATCACGAAGGGAGGGCTCGCGTGGCGACCCTGACGATCATGACCGCCGAGCAGTTCAAGATGCTCGAGTCGCTCGAGCGCCAGGCGTCTCGGCGCGCCGCTCGCGAGACAGCCGTTATCCAGCAGATTTTGCGTCTGTTCGTGGATCGCGGCGGCCCGATCCCCGTCGATGACCTCCACGGCGTCGGCGGCAGCCATGGCGCAGCCTTTCGCGATGCGCTGACCGCGCTCGATGACGATGATGTCATCCGCGTCCGCGCCGGCCATGTCGACATTGCCTATCCGTTCTCGGCGAGCCCAACGCCGTTCGTCGTGCGCCTTGAGGGCGGCCGTGAACGGTACGCCTGCTGCGCGACGGACGCGCTCGGGATTGCGCCGATGGTCGGTCGGCGGATCGAGCTTCGCTCCCGCTGCCACCACTGCGGCACACCCCTTGAGTTCTCCGTCACACCGGAGGGCCCGGAACCGGACGCGGCCGGCGTCATGCTCTGGGTCGGCAAACGGCCTGCGGATGGCTGCAAGGCCGCGGATTCGCTCTGAACGACCATCAACTTCTTCCGGTCGGAAGACCATCTGCGAGCTTGGCGCGACGCGAATCCCACGGCAGAGGGCGCCGGCGCCACCGTCACGGAAGGTTTCAAGCTTGGCCACTGGATCTTCGGCGGCCTTCTTCGGCGAGATCAAAGATGACGACTCATCGGATCACGGTCTACTGGTCCTCCACCTGACGGTCCTGCCACGTGGCGAAAGAGTTTCTTTCGTCTCACGGCATCGAGTTCACCGCAAAGAACGTGGCCGAGGACACCGCCGCCCGGGACGAGCTCCTCGCCCGGACCGGCCGCATGGCGGTGCCCGTCATCGCGGTCGACGACGAGGTCGTCGTCGGGTTCGATCGCGGCCGGTTGCAACGGTTGCTCGGGATTCGCTGATGCCGGTCGTGCGCTGTCCCGACTGCGACGCCATGATCGAGCTACCTGCTGGCGTTCGCTCTGGAGACTTCATCGAGTGCCCGGACTGCGCGGGCCACGCGCTCCGCGTCCGCGGGGAAGGCGATGCCTGGGTCGCGACTCTGGCTCATCGGGTGAGCTGCCCCGACTGCGATGAGGTCATCACTCTACCCGAGCTGACCAGACCCGGAGACACCGTCAGTTGCTGCGGTCAAACGTACCGGCTCACGTTCGAGTTCGGTGCGTTCGCCGCGGAGAAGTTGTAGCGGAGGCCCATATGTGGCGTGACCGCTGGTTTGCGACCGAGCGCGCGCGGAGACTGACTGCCGTAGGCGCCGGCCTCTCAGCATGGGTGGGAGCGATCCTCTCCTCGCTCTGTTGCCTGCTCCCCCTCGCCGTCATCGCACTCGGTCTCGGCAGCGGAGCCTTCATGGCGGTGACGATGCGGTATCGTTGGCTCTTGATCCCGGCCGGGATCATCGGCGTTACCGCCGGGTTCGTGCTCTACGTCCGCGAACATCGACGGTGCGCCGCGCTCGCGTGCCGCATGGCCGGTGGTCGCGCCACGCTCGCGCTGCTCGTCGTCGCGAGCCTCGTCGTGATCACCTCGGTCCTCCTGGACCGGTTCCCCGAGTTCACGTCGGACGTCCTGGCGCACGTCATGAACGGCGATGGCCTCCCTCACTCGGGACACGACATGGGATCGATGCGATGAGGCACATGCCATGGCTCTTCACCCTTCTTGTGCTCGGCATCGCGCTCGCGGCGACGGCCACACAGCCCGCTACGTCGAGGGCCGTCCTGGCGGTCGAAGGGATGACCTGAGGGGCCTGACCCATCGCGGTCAAGAAGGCCCTGGAAGGGCTGAAGGGGGTGAGCCGGGCGGACGTGAGCCTTCGCGAGAAGGAAGCGGAGCGTTCGCCGAGGCGGCCGCAACCGCGGTAGGCCGACGCTGTCGTCCCGCGCCGTGTTATTTCTCCATCACGACCTTCACCACGTCGGCGACCTCTTTGTCGCCTTCGTGCTTCGTCGTCGCGCTCACGATCCAGCCGGGCTTGAGGTCGCCCAGCGAGACTTCCTGCTCGACAAACCCGGACTTGCCGGGTTCAGTGGCGCGGGCGAACTTGACGACCTTCGCGCCGGGTTTCATGTGCACCACGACCTCGCGCGTCTTTCCCTTCGCGGTGACGTTCAGCGTCAACGTCTGCGCCCCCGCATCGACCGCCTTGACCGTGCCCGAGATCGGCGCTTCGTCGGCAACCGCCGCAGCGGGGGAACCCAGGAACAACAGAGCCATGGTCAGTGCGAGCTTTTTCACCTCTGCCTCCTTGGACGTTCAGCGAGCTTCCGCCGCACGGCGGCCATCACCCGACAGGGACAGCACGTAGTACACGAGGTCCCACGCCTGGTCGGGCCCGAG
>QHRT01000514.1:2661-5996 GCA_003220195.1 Candidatus Rokuibacteriota bacterium
CGGCGAGACCCGTCACCAGGGTGCGGTAGAGATCCTCCGGGCGCGCGCCGTTCTTGAACCGCGCCGGCTGACGGAGATCGGTCGCGGCGATCCTGAGCCCACTCTGGTCCTTGAGCGTCGGCGCGCTCGGGCCATCGCCGCGCCCGGTCGCCCCGTGGCACGCCAGGCACTCGGCATCAGCATAGAGCTGCTTGCCGCGCGCGATGCGCTCGGGTGTTGCGGGCGGCGCAGGTGGGATGGCGACGGTCTTGATCTCACGTTGCTCCCAGAATTTCGGATTGAGGCTCTTCACGTACTCGATGACCTCGAGGCGCTGTTCCTCCGGCATGTGCCGGAAGCTCGGCATGATGCGATAGCCGCGAAGTCCGAACGTCAGCGGCCCTCCCGCCGCCCGGATCCCCTCGCTTACCGTGCGATAGAGGTCGGCCGTGCTCGGCAACTGCCCGCTCGGCGTCGATCGCAGCTTGAACGCGCTGGACGTGAAGTCGCGCGGCTGCGGCGCTCGCCGTGGCGAGAGCGTCCCGCCGACCGAGCCGTCTCCCTTGCCGTCCGCCCCGTGGCACATCAGGCACGCCATCGCGTAGATGTCGCGCCCGACCCGCACCGATTCGGGATGCTCCGAGGGGACGTGCGGACCGTTGTGACCGGAGAACGTGTGCTGGTAGGCCATCACCGCCCAGCGATCCTCGACCGACAGCTCGCCTTTCCACGGCGGCATCGCCGAGCCCTTCGACTTGAACGGCTCCGCTTGGCCCCCCTCGCTCACGCGCCAGAACCAGTAGTTGTCGCGCATCTCGGCGATTCCACTCTTGTCGCGGAGGTCGGGCGGCTTGAGCGGCAGCGCGACGCCGGCCGGCCCTTTACCATCGCCGGCGTCGCCGTGGCACACGGCGCACTTCGTCGTGTAGATCTCCTTGCCGCGTGCGATCGTCGCCGCGTCGGTCCACGCGCTCAACGGCACGTGGCGATCGGCGTATTCGAGCGGCGCCGGAACGTGCGCATGTCCGCCCTTCGCGTCATCGTGCGGCTCGCCGTTGGGATCGGCCCGAGTACCGGAAGGCACGCCGGCCCACACGCCGAGCGTCGTGAGCGCGACCGCGAGCGCGGGAAGCGACCAGTAGCGGAGTCTCATCGCGGCCTCCTCAGAAGTCCCAGTCGATCCCGATGAAGAGCTGGTTCCGCCAGCTCCGCAGCGGGTTCTCCTCCACGAACGAGCGGACGTTGACGCTGTCCCGGACGAAGAAGGCGATGTTCGGCCACGGGTAGTAGCGGAGCTGCGCCGTGAGCACGGTGCCGTCGCGCTTCCTGTCGCGAAGCCCTCCGGCCCAGAGCTGGTCGAAGCGGGTCGAGAGCAGCAGGGTCTCGTGCGCCAGGTAGTCGGCCTGGAGCGTCAGCCCGGCCGCCGTCCGATCGAACTCGCTCCGGATGTCGCCCGGTACGCCAAAGAGGCGGTCCCAGATCACCGCGCCGTAAACGTCGAGCGCCTTCCAGCGGGCGTTGGCCGCCACGCCGTAGCGCAGTCGATCGAGACGGCGGTTGCTCGGATGGAGGACATCGGGATCGTCAGGATCCCGTGTCGGCGCCCGGACGACGCCGAAGCCCCAGTTCGCCAGCGCCGAGGCGTTGAAGGTGAAGCCCTCGCGCTCACCGAGGTTGACGCGGAAGACGCCGTAGGCGTTGAAGCCCTCGTTCTCCCGCAGGAACCCGACCTGGCCCAGGTACAGGTTGTTCTGGAACATCGCGTGGAAGTCGGCGCCGGGCGAGCCTTGCGTGTTGTACATGACCTGGTCCGTCACGAGCTGAGGTTCCGCCTCGTCGCGATTCTTGAAGAGCCCGAAGAACTTCGACGTGAACGCGTAGGGGACGACGGGCAACCGCTCGATCTCGCCGTGCTTGACGTCGGCGTCCGTGTCCAGGATGAGCTGGCGGTTCGTGGCGTACGAGAAGTTCGTTGACGGGTCGACCTTCCCGGCCATCAGCATCGGGCCGTGCATGTTGAACCCGCCGTGCCGGCCCACCATCGTCATCCCGCCCATCTCCATGGTCGGCGCGCCGGCGAGGCCGACCAGCCGCCCGAGGTTGACCATGAAGAACGCTTCCTTGCCGAGGCCGATGCGGCCCTTCTTGACGAAGCGGCCGTCCTCGAATTCCAGCTCGTTCGGCGCGCCCTCGAGCTCGACATAGAGGCTGAGGTCGGGCGCCAGCGCGCGCGCGATGAAGAACTCGAACTCGTCGGGAGGCGCCAGCTTCGTCTCCGTCTCGCGCGGTGACTTCGAATACTCGAAGAGCCCGCCGAAGATGCGAAGGGCGAGGCTGTCGATCACGATGCCTCTGGGCCTCGCTGCGCTCGGGAGCTGGAAGCCCATCAGATGGAACTGCTCGCCGAAGCTGTTGAGGCGCGGCGGGCGGGTGTGGCAGGCGTTGCACTGCATGTCGTACTGGCGTGCGAAGGCGGGGATCGCCTCCGCCGCACCGACGTCGACGACCGAGATCAGCGCGGCGATCAGCGCCACGACGGTGAGCGAACGTCTGGACATGCTCTCTCCTCCCGCGAAATGAGAAGGACGGACCCGGCACGCGAGGCGTGCGGGCACGAGGACGGAGAGAGCGCGATTAGATCAGGAGGACAGCGTGCAGGAGAAAGAGCGGTGGCGAGCCTCTGACGACGGAACCCTCGACCTCACCGCGCTGGCGCGCCAGCGGCGGGACAACGATGGAGACCGTGTCGAGCGCGACGAGAACGGCGACGCCATCCGCGGCCGGTGCGGCCTTGACCGCATCGCACGACGCAGCGTGAACGGCGTCCGGATCCCCGTCGCCGGTGTCGTGGTGCGAGTCATGCTGCTCGTGGGCGGTGATGACACCGGCGTGCGCGTGGAACGGCTCCGCGCAGATGTGCCCGAGCACCGTCATCACGGCGACGGCGACGAGCAGCCACACCCACACGCACCGGGTCTTCATGTGCCGAGAGTCTAGGCACGCGGGTCGGAGGCGTCAAGCCCGCGTCAACAACAGCCCGCGTTGACGGTCAGACGGCTCCGTCTGAAGTTCCGGGCGTCCGAGCGCTAAAAAGCGCGGCGACCGTGAGGCGAGCTGCAGCCGCCCGCCGCGTCGCATGCAGTCAGCGCCTCAGCGGCGGCTCGGTTGTCGCAGCGTCTGTCACCGAGAGGACGGAGGCCTTGAACCCCAGTTTGTCGATGGCGGCAGCGAGCTTCTCCGGTGTCTGCGCCGTGTCGTCGTAGAGAACCTTGGCCTCGCCCGTCTCCAGCTTCACGTCCGCGCGCTTCACTCCCGGCAGCCTCTCCAAGGCTGTGGCGATGTTCGCCGGTCAGCGC
>QHRT01000517.1 GCA_003220195.1 Candidatus Rokuibacteriota bacterium
CCTTCCTGGTGCTCTTCACTCTCGCCTGGCTGGCCTATGCGTGTGGCGCATTCGTCACCGCGCACCTGCGCTCGCGCGTGACGATCGTCACGGTCCTGGCGGTCTCCGTCCTGAGTCGCGCACTCCTGCTGCCAGCGTTGCCCACGCTGTCCACTGATGCTTACCGGTATGTCTGGGACGCGCGGGTGGCCAGTGCCGGGATCGATCCCTACGCCTACGCTCCCGTGGCTCCCGAGGTCGCCGCACTGCGCGACACCACCATCTACCCGAGGCTGAACCATACAACGTGGCGCACCGTGTACCCTCCTGTCGCGCAGGCGTTCTTTCGCGCGGTGTATCGGCTCGCGCCCGACAACGTCCTCGCCATGAAGCTGGCGCTCGGCATCTTTGAACTGTTCGCGCTCGTGACGCTCGCGTTCCTGCTTCGGACGCTCGACATCCCGCTCGGCCGACTCACGATCTACGCCTGGAACCCGCTGCTCCTCGTCGAGGTCTGGGGAAGTGGTCACCTCGACGCGCTGGTGCTCGCGACGATCACCGCGGCCGCGCTGGCATCCGCTCGGCACCGGGAAGGCCTTGCCGCCATCCTGCTCGGCGTCGGCACCCTCGTGAAGCTCTACCCCGCCGTGCTGCTCCTGGTGCTGCTGCGCAGGCGGCGCGTGACCGCGTACGCGCTCTTCGGAATCGTCATTGTCGTGGGCTCGATCGCGGCGGGCGGACTCGGCCGCTGGCCGATCGCGCCGATCTGGCGCTACGTCTCGGAGGAGTACTTCAATCCCGGACTCGTACGAACCTTCGTGAACGCGCCGCTGCTGCCTCTCGCGGCCACCGCCGCCTGGGTCGTCCTGATCGCGTCGCGGAGACACGCCGGCAGCTTTGCCCAGCAGGCGGTGCCGATGGCGGTGGGCGTCATCGTGCTCGGGGCGAACGTCTTTCCGTGGTACGTCCTGTGGCTCCTGCCGTTCCTGGCGGTGGCGCCTTCCGTAGCGTTGATCGCGTTCACCGGCACCGTGGCCTTCGCCTACAGCTTTTTCCTCTCCGAACCGTGGACGATTCCGATGTGGGCCAGGCTCGTGGAAGTGGCACCGCTGGCGATCGGGGCCGCCGTAAAACTCCGCGGCGCTTTCGGGTGGCTGCCGACGGCGTGCGCCCGCGTGCGAGCAGGATGAAGGCGGTCCTGATCGTACCGGCGCTGAACGAGGCTGCCGTCGTCGGCGATCTCGTCCGCCGCACGCCGCGCGACGTCATCGCCGAGGTCATCGTCGTGGACAACGGCTCCACCGATGCGACGGCCGCTGTCGCGCAGGATGCGGGAGCCCGCGTGGTGAACGAGCCGAGGCGCGGCTACGGAGCGGCCTGCTTCGCGGGCGTCACCGCGCTTCCGCCGGACGCTGGCGTGGCGGTCTTCCTCGACGCGGACGGCAGTCAACGACCAGAGGAGATCCCGCTGGTCCTGGATCCGGTTCTCGCCGGCCGCGCGGACCTGGTGCTCGGAGGACGCACACTCGTCGGGCGTCATCCCGTACACGCGGCGGCCGGGACGCGGCTTGTTGCGCGCTGGGTGGCGTGGCGGTGGCGCGTGCCCATCACGGACTTCGGCCCCTTGCGCGCCATCCGCGTGGACCTGCTGCGGCGCCTCGATCTCCAAGATCGTGCATTCGGATGGCCGGTGGAGATGGTGATCAACGCCGCGATGCTCGGCGCGCGCATCCTCGAAGTGCCGGTGTCGCATGCGCCTCGACTCGCCGGTCGCTCCAAGGTTTCCGGCACGATACTCGGCACGGCACGTGCGGGTTACGCGTTTCTCTCCACTGCGCTGCGCGTGCGGAGACGCGAGTCGTGAACGCCGGCCGGTTCACGGGCGTACTTCAAGGTCTATCGCGACGCCGCGGCGGCTCGCTCGTTCCTGTCGCCGGTGGCTCATCACCTTGGTGATTACGGGCTCGGGTCCGTCGCCGAGATCTTCGATGGCGATTCGCCGTTTGCTCCGCGCGGGTGCGTCGCGCAAGCCTGGTCTGTCGCCGAGACGCTGCGCGCCTGGCATGAGCTCGCCGCGGCCTGAGATATCCGCGCCTCGGCAAGACTGACTCGGGCCTGCTCGTCAACGCAGGTCCCGGGGCCTCGCTGATCCGCCACCGCTCCCGCTGGAGAATCCTCGGCCCCGGTGCCTGTGTCCCAGAGGCAGGAGGCACCGAGTGATGATGACTCGCCACGCGCCAGTGCTCGACGCCGCAGGCTCGATTCTCTATCTCGCGGCGCTCCTTGCCGATCAGCCGCGCTCGATCGACCACTACATCGATTACTTCGGGGGCGGGACCGAGCGCGCCGCACGATCCGAACCGGCCACCGCGACACGTCTGCCCGGTTGAGCGCATCCGATGCGGCTATTCCGCGGGACGCTGACCCGAATTCACACAAG
>QHRT01000093.1:0-9917 GCA_003220195.1 Candidatus Rokuibacteriota bacterium
GACCGCTCCGCTATCGTTCAGCCGACACCGCCCGCGAGGAGTCGTCCATGAAAGTCACCGTGCTCGAAACCTATTTTCTGTCCGCGCCGCTGCCGCAACCCGTCCGGACGTCGAACTCGACCATCAGCCAGGTGAGCGAGGTGATCGTCAAGCTCACGACGGACGCCGGGCTCGTGGGGATTGGCGAAGCGCACGGACCGTTCCTCCTCCAGCAAGGGCCTGCGGGGCTCCGCACGGTCGGCGACATCGTCCAGCGGATCACACCGCTGGTGATCGGACAGGATCCGTTCCACGCCGAGCAGATCTGGCAGGACCTGTTCGGCTTGACGTACACATCGGTGAAGGGCATCCCGACGCTAGCGAAACAACACCGCCAGCTCGTGACGGCGATGAGCGCGATCGACATCGCGCTCTGGGATCTGAAGGGCAAGGCGATCAACCGACCCGTCCACGCGCTCCTCGGGGGCGCGCTCCGCGAGCGCGTGCCCGCGTACGTCACCGGCTTCTACTATCGCGACGGCGAGCGGCCGGACGACCTCGTGCGCGAGGCGACGACGTATCTCGACAAGGGCTACCGCACGCTGAAGGTGAAAGTCGCGGGGCTCACGCCGGAGGCCGATGCGGAGCGCGTGAAGCTGATCCGGAAGACGGTCGGCCCGGACGTCGCGCTGATGCTCGACGCGAACCAGGGATGGAGCCTCCCGACCGCCGAGCGTGCGGCACGCCTGCTCGAGCCCTACGACATCTTCTGGCTCGAGGACCCGATGCCCTGGTACGACGAGCGCGGGAGCCTCGCGCGACTCAAGACGTCGACGTCGATTCCGATCGCCGCGGGCGAGACCGAGTACTCGCCGTTCGGGCTCCGGACGATGCTCACCGAGCGGCTCGTCGATTACCTCATCATCGATTCGACGTGGGCCGGCGGGTTGACGACGTGGCGCAAGGCCGCGGTCATGGCCGAGATGTACCAGGTGCCGCTGGCGGCGCACCACGATCCGCAGATCCACGTCCACGCGGTCGCCGCGAGCCCGACCGGGTTCATCCTCGAGTCGTTCGCCGATTCCACCCGCGATCCGCTGTGGTTCGAGCTGTTCCGCGAGCGCCCGGAGATCGTCAACGGTTTCATGCAGGTGCCGGACGCGCCCGGGCTCGGTCTCGAGCTGCGCGAGGACACGCTGGAAAAATACGGGGTGAGGATCGGCTAGCGCTCGGCGGGCAGCTTCGGCCGTCCGCTGTTCGCGCCGAGGTGCTTCAGATCGCCGAGCTCGCGGAGGACCTGCACCATCTCGGCCGGGATGGGCTGCGACGAGAGCGTGCCGTCCTCGTTGATGCGCGCGTAGACGCGCGTCGCGCGCCCCTCGCTGACGTCGGCGCCCGTCACCGCGTTCTTCGCCTTGCAGTTCCAGTGGAGCGTGCGCTCACCGAGCTCGGCGAGCGTGATGGTCGTGACGATCCGGTCTCCGTACGCGGCCGGCCCGATGAACCGGAAGTGGATCTCGCCCATCACGAACGTCGTGCGGTCGTTCCTGATCATCTGCTCGATCGGATAGCCGATGATCCGGAACAGCTCGTGCTCGGTGTCGTTGAACCAGGCCACGATGCGCGGGTAGTAGACGAGGCCGAACGGGTCCGATTCGCCCCAGTTGACCGTGATCTCCTTCCAGTACATGGCCATGGCCGCCGCTCCTCCTGTCGGTCCGACGATCCGCCCAAGACTACTCCAAACCGGTTTGGCTGGCGCTGACGACCGCCTCGCCGGTATGCTTCTCCCATGACTGATCCCGCGAGCGTTCGCTTCGAGCATCTGCTGTCACGCCAGGCCCTCATCGGCTGGGGCGCCCCGCTCGGGACCCAGCGCCCCGTCACGCGAAGCGCCCTCTACGAGTTCGGTGGCGGCTTCCCCGATCCCGCGTCGTTCCCGTACGACGGCATCGCGGAGACGACCGCGCGACTCATGAAGAGCGACGAGGGCCCCGCCGCGCTCACGTACGGCGAGCCTCTCGGCTACCGCGGCCTCCGCGAGCTGGTCCGCCAGAAGTACGAGATGTTCGAGGGTCTGAAGATTTCGCTGGAGAACGTGATCATCTCGAACGGCTCGGGACACGCGCTGTCGCTCGCGATGAGCGCGTTCCTCGACATCGGCGACGCGATCATTGCCGAATCTCCGTGCTTCTCGGGAACGCTCGTCAACCTCCGCCGGCACGGCCCCACGATCCTGCACGCGCCGGTCGACGCGGAGGGCATCGTCACGAGGGTGGTGCGGGAACGGCTCGAGCAGCTGCGCCGCGAGGGGCGCCCCTGCAAGTTCATCTACACGATCGTGAACTTCCAGAATCCCTCGGGGCCGTCGCAGTCGCTCGCCCGGCGCCACGAGATCGTCGAGCTCGCGCACGAGTTCGACACGCTGATCCTGGAAGACGACGCGTATGGCGAGTTGCGCTTCGAGGGCGAGACGCTGCCGTCGCTCTACGAGATCGACGGCGGCCGGCGCGTGATTCGCGCGGGCACGCTGTCAAAGATCCTCGGCGCCGGCGTGCGGCTCGGCTGGCTCTGCGCGCCGCGCGAGATGATCCCGGCCTTCCAGGCCTTCCTCTTCGGCGGTGGCGTGAACCCGTTCGTCTCCCGCGTCGCGACCCTCTTCATGCGCGAGCACATGGCCGAGCACGTGAAGCTCCTGATCGACGTCTATCGCGCCAAGCGGGACGCCATGTTGAAAGGTCTCTGGGAAGTGCTCCGGGGCACCGACGTCGAGATCAACCGGCCGGAGGGCGGGTTCTTCATCTGGATGAAGCTGCCGTCCGGCACGGATCGAGGAAAGCTCGCGACACTGGCGGCGGAGGTCCGCGTGCAGTACACGCCGGGCCCGGCGTTCTACCCGACCGGTGGCGGGGAGGAATTCATCCGGCTCGCGTTCAGCTACGAGTCTCCCGAGAAGTGCTACGAAGGCTCGAAGCTACTCGCGCAGGCGATCCTGGCTGCGCGCGGCCGCGCATAATCCTGCACGTCATGACGGCCAGCGGAGGTCACCCATGAGCGGAAACGGTCATCCGAGCGCCCGACAGCTGCGGTCTCGTCTCACCCACCCCGTCATCGATGCCGACGGCCACTGGCTCGAGTACGGCCCGATCATGCGCGACGAGTTTCGCAAGATCGGCGGCGACGCTGCGGTCGAGGCGTACGACCTCGCCAGCCAGCGCGTGCCCGGCTCGTTGAAGCTGTCAGTCGCCGAACGCCGCCGCCGCCGCGTCGGGCAGGAGGCGTTCTGGGGATCGCCCTCGAAGAACGTGATGGATCGCGCGACCGCGATGCTGCCGCGGTTCTTCTACGAGCGGCTCGACGATCTCGGGATGGACTTCAGCGTCGTCTACCCGACGGCGGGCCTCGGCTATCACCGCATGCAGGACACCCGGCTCCGGCGCGCGATCTGCCGCGCCTACAACGTCTTCACGGCCGATCAGTTCCGCGGGCTCGGCGACCGCATCATCCCCGCGGCGATCATCCCGATGTACACGCCCGACGAGGCGATCGAGGAGATCGAGTTCGCCGTGAAGCAGCTCGGGTACAAGGTGCTGATGCTCGGCGGCCTGATGCGCCGGCCCGTCCCGGCGCTGGCCGAGGAGCATCCCGAGGCGTCGCGCTTCGTCGAGTGGTACGACGTGATCGGCATCGACAGCGACCACGACTACGATCCCGTGTGGGAGAAGTGCCGCGAGCTCCGCGTCGCGCCGAGCTTCCACAACGGCGCGCGCTCGATCCTCCTGCGCAATTCGCCGTCGAACTTCTGCTACAACCACATCGGCCACTTCGCATCGGCGGGACACGCGGTCGCGAAGGCGATCTTCTTCGGCGGCATCACGCGGCGCTTCCCCGACCTGAACTTCGCGTTCCTCGAGGGCGGCGTCGGCTGGGCTTGCATGCTCTACGCCGACCTGATCGGGCACTGGGAGAAGCGCAGCCGCGAGGCGCTCGAGGAGACGAACCCCAACCACCTCGATACGAAGGCCTTGCTCGACTACGTCAAGAAGTACGGTCGTGAGGAAGTCGTCGAACGGGTGAGCCGCGGTGAGGGGCTCGACGGCGACTCGAATTCCCGCCTGACCGGCGGCGTCGAGGACCTCGACGACTACTTCCGGTGCAAGATCGAGAAGAAGTCGGACATCCGTGATCTGTTCGTGGGGCACTTCTACTTCGGCTGCGAGGCCGACGATCCGGTCAACGCGTGGGCCTTCAACAGCCGCGCGAACCCGATGGGCGCCCGGCTCAACGCGATCTTCAGCTCCGACGTCGGGCACTTCGACGTCCCGGACATGAGCGCCGTCGTGCCGGAAGCGTACGAGCTGGTCGAGCACGGGCTGATCAACGACGACGACTTCCGCGATTTCATGTTCGCCAATGCCGTGCGCTTCTGGGGCGAGGTGAATCCCGACTTCTTCAAGGGCACCGTCGTCGAGAAGCAGGCCGCGGAGGTGCTGGCGCGCAACGCCACGTCCGTGGCCAGGTGAAGCTTCCGCTCTTCGGGCTGAATCGGTTCGACGCGCGGTCGGTCGATGCCTTCGCCGCCGACGTGAGGCGCGTGGAGCAGTTCGGCTGGGACGCCGCGTGGCAACCGGACTCCCAGCTCCGACGGCGCGACACGTACGTTCTGCTCGCAGCAGCGGCCCGGGCGACCTCGCGCATCACGCTCGGGACGCTGCTCGCGAACCCGATCAATCGCCATCCCACCGTCACCGCGTCGTCGATCGCGACGATCGACGAGCTGGCGCCCGGCCGCGTCATTCTCGGCTGGGGCGCCGGCGACACCGCGGTTCGGCTCGCCGGGCTCAGGCCGGCGAGCATCAAGGAGCTCGAAGCCGGTACGCGTCTCATGAGGGCCTTGCTCGACGGTCAAAAGGTCGAGGTCGGCGCGGCCGAGCCCGCATGGCTGCCGCATCACCGCCCGGTGCCGATCTGGATCGCCGCGGGCGGACCGCGGACACTGCGCATGGCCGGCGGCTCGGCCGACGGCGTCTTCATCCGCGTCGGGACTCACGAAGCGAACATCACGACCTCGGTCGATGCGATCCGCGCCGGCGCGCTCGAAGCCGGCCGCGATCCCTCGAGCGTGCGTCTCGGCGCCATCTTTCACACCGTACTGGTCGAGGACGAAGAGCGCGCGCTGACGATGGCCCGCTCGATGGCGGCCGGCTACTACGAGTACTCACCGGCGCTCTTCGGCCCGCCGGGCCTCCCGTGGACCGGACCGGATCCGGAGAAGCTCAAGAAGGATCGTCACGTGTGGCCCGACTTCCACCACGCGGACGATCTCGAGATGAGCGGCCGCGTGGTGGACTTCCTGCCGGTCGCGGCGGCGGACGCGTTCAGCCTCCGCGGCGGCTCGGAGCACGTTGCCGAGCAGCTCGTGCGGGTGCTGCGTCGGGCGCCGTGCGAGTTCGATCACGTGGTGCTGCATCCGATCCCGAATCCGCGGTTCCCAGGGGACCCGGAGCAGGACTACACGGCGCGGGTCGCGCGTGACGCGCTGCCGCGTGTCAGGCGCGCGCTCGCGTAGAAGCTCCTGGCGCTGCTCGAGCAATTTCCGGAGTAGAATCCGCCCTCGCCGGGCATTCGGCTATAGTCGTCCGACCCGGCTCCGGGATGGGGCACCGATCACGGATGGAGCCATGACGATTCCCGCGCCCGCTCCCGTCGGCAGGATGTGGCCTCGCGTCGTGCTGGCTCTGTGTTTTGTCTCCGGCGCGAGCAGCCTCCTCTACGAAGTCGTGTGGGCCCGCATGCTTCATCTGCTGTTCGGCGACACGGTCCTGGCCGTCAGCACCGTGCTTGCGTCGTTCATGGCCGGCCTTGCGCTGGGCAGCTTCTGGATCGGGAGATCCATCGACCGCCGGCGCCGGGTTCTGCCCGCCTACGCGGCTCTCGAGCTCGGGATCGGGCTCAGCGCCGTCCTCTTCCCGATGGTCCTCGAGTCGCTGACCCCTCTCTATGTCCGGCTGCACCAGTTCCTGTCGTCCTCGTTCTGGCTCGTGAGCCTCGCGCGTTTCCTCGTCGCGTTCGGCTTGCTCTGCGTCCCCACGGCCCTGATGGGCGCGACGTTGCCGGTGTTGAGCCGCTATCTGGTGCAGAGCTCGGCCACGCTCGGATCCCGTGTGGCAGCCCTGTACGCGGTCAACACCGCCGGCGCCGTCCTCGGCTGTTTCATGACGGGCTACGTGTTGATCGGGTCCCTCGGCCTCGGCGGCACGGTCTGGCTCGGGGCGGCGCTGAATTTCGCGATCGCCATCATCGCCTGGGCCGGACAGCGGTGGATCGAGCCACGCGAAGCCGGCGAGGCGCCGTCGCGCTCGCCGCGCGACACGGCTCTCGTGCCCGCGCTCTACGACGACAAGACCGTGCGGCGCGTCTTGACTTCCTTCGCCCTGGCCGGGTGCGCCGCGCTGTCCTACGAGGTGATCTGGACCCGCGCGCTGACCTTTTTCGTCGGGAACTCCACGTACGCCTTCAGCGCGATGTTGACGACCTTCCTCACCGGGCTCGCTCTTGGCAGCTGGCTCTGTGCGCGCGTCAGCGACCGCTCCGGGATCGCGCTCGCGTGGCTCGGCGGGTTACAGGTGGCCATCGGCGTCTACGGGGCCCTGACGATCGTGATCCTCGGCCGCCTGTTCTATCGTCTCGACGGGTGGTGGGAGGGCTTCAGCAACGCTTACTGGGGCGCTCCGCTCTGGCTCACGTTTCTCAAGACGTTCATCGTGATCCTGCCCCCCACCCTGTGCATGGGCGCGACGTTTCCGCTCGTGAGCAAGATCGTCGCGCGCGGTCCCCATGTGGTGGGCCGCGGCGTCGGCACGGCCTACGCGTGCAACACGCTCGGCGCCATCGTGGGCGCGTGGGTGACCGGATTCGTCGCCATTCCCGTGCTGGGCATCCATCACACCCTCGTGGTCACGGCCCTGCTCAGCGTGGGAATCGGCGGTGTCCTCCTGGCGTCCGCGTCGACGCCTCGTCTCCGCCAGGGCGTCGTGTATGCGGCCGCGCTGGGCGCGATCGTCGCGGTGATCGTCGCGGCACCGACGTTCCGCTTCGCCGATATCGCGGGCGAGCCGGAGAAGGAGATCCTGCACTACGAGGAAGACGTCGCCGGCGTCGTGAAAGTCGCCACCGATGTCCACGATCGCAAGCTGCTCAGCATCAATGGCTGGTCGGTCGCGGGCACCGGCAGCCCGAATCCGGACGTGGCCCTCGTGAACGACTATCCCGAGGTCCAGAAGATGCTCGCCCACCTGCCGATGCTCCTGCACCCGGCGCCCCGACGCGTGCTGGTGATCGGCTTCGGCGCCGGCGGCACGGTGTGGTCGCTCAGTCGCTACGTGGCGCTCGAGCGACTCGACGTCGTCGAGTTCGTTCCGGGCGTGATCCGCGCGGCGCGCTTCTTTCCCGAGGTCAATCACGGCGTCCTCGGTGATCCGCGCGTGCGCGTCACCATCGACGACGGGCGCAATTACCTGCTCGTCACCCCCGAGACGTACGACGTGGTGTCGGTCGACACGCTCGATCCCAAGCACGCCGGCAATGGCAACCTCTACACGCGCGAGTTCTACGCGCAGAGCCGGCGCGCCCTCCGGCCGGGAGGCATCTTCGTCCAGTGGTTGCCGTACCACCAGGTCGACAACGCCAGTCTCAAGATGATCGCGCGCACGTTTCAGGACGTCTATCCGCACGCCACCGTGTGGCTGAACCGCTTCAAGGGCTACACGCTGCTCGTCGGCACCCTCGAGCCACTCTCGATCGACGTCGCGCGGCTCGAAAGACACTTTGCCACCCCGGCGATTCAGCGTGACCTCGCCGAAGTCCACGTGGCCACCCCGTGGCAGTTCCTCGAAAGCTTCGTCATGCGGTCGGACACCGTGCGCCGGTACACGGCCGGCAGCACTCGCCTGAACACGTATGACCGTCCGTACGTCGAGTTCTTCGGTGTCTCGTGGCGGGATCCCGTCGAGGAAAACCTGGCGGAGCTCGCGCACTTCGCGGATGACGTGAGTCCCCTCCTGGCACTCGGCGATCGCTCTCTCTCGGAAACGCAGCAGTTCCGGGAGCGCGTGGCGGTGCAGCGGCGGATCTCCCGCTACATTGCACGTGGCTACCTGGCCAGCTGGCGCCGTCGCCTCCAGGAGGGGACCCGCGAGTATCGCAAGGCGCTCAAGCTCGACCCCCAGGACGAGGGAGTCAAGTTCGCGCTCGGCGTCGCCGCCGTGCACAAACGCCACGCGCTGGCGGCGCTCCTCCGGCGTCCAGACGACATCAAGAGTCTGAGCAAGCTGGGCTACATCGCCTGGAACGAGCAGGACTACGCCGAGTCGGTTCGCCGCTTCCGCCAGGTCCTGGCCCTCAACCCCCGCCACGCGCCGTCCTACATCCACCTCGGTGTGAGCTATGCCGCGCAGGAGAATTTCGAGGCGTCGATCGCGGCGTATCGGGAGGCGAAGCACCTTCAGCCCGATCTTGCCGGCGTCGTCGGGCAGAGCATCGATCTCGTCGAGCTCTTGCGCCGCGCCAGACAGCATCCCGACGATCCCGCGACCCAGGCCCGACTGGGCGAGCTCTACGCCAGCGACGGTCGCTTCGATCGCGCGATCGAGTGCTTCGAGAAGGTGACGGCGCTGGCTCCGGCCGCGCCGCGAGGGTTCCTCACTCTGGCGCGCTACTACGAGGCGGAGGACCGCGATGCTGATGCCATGCGCGCCTATGACCGGGGCCTCGCGCTCGATTCGACCGACACGCTTGCGCGCAACAACCGCGAGAAGCTCCTGATCAAGCGGGCGCTCGAGCAGGGCAAGCGCGTCGAGGTGAAGCTGGGCGGCGACGGTGCTCTGACGATCGATCCCGACAGCCCGACGAGCTATTACCAGCTCGGCCTCCGGTACCTGCGCAACGACGAAACGGACGCGGCGGTAGTGGCCTTACGACGGGCGATCGCGCTCGGACCGGACCTCGACGGCGCTCACCTCTTCCTCGGTCTCGCCTATACCTCGCTCGGCACATATGCGAGCGCCGAAGCGGAGTACCGTCGCGCCATCGCCCTCCGCCCCGGCAATCCGGAGGCCTACAACTACCTCGGTCTTGTGTACCACCACCAGCAGCGTTACCGTCAGGCCCTCGGCGCGTACCAGAAGGCCATCGCGCAAGCTCCGGATTACGCCGTCGCGTACGTCAATCTCGGCGCGAGCCATGAGGCGCTCGGGGAGACCGACGAGGCGCTCACGGCCTATCGCCAGGCGCTCGAGCGCGATGGAAATTTGATGTCGCTCCAGGCGAAGATCGACGCGCTCCGCAAGCGAGTGGGGAGATAGCCCGGATGGCCGCGGTCGCGACGCTCGTCCAACAGATCATCAATGGGCTGATGCTGGGCGGCGGCTATGCCCTCGTCGCCATCGGCTACACGCTGATCTTCGGCGTGCTGAACCTCCTGCACCTCGCGCACGGGGAAGTCGCGATGATCGGCTCGTACATCGGGCTGACCCTCGTGCTGGTCGCCACCTCGCAGCTGGGCGTCCTGCCGCTCCCGGTGGTCCTCATCGTCGCGATGATCGGCGCCGGCGTCGTCGGCATCGTCGTCGAGCTCGTCGCCTTTCGCCCGCTCGGCCGCCGGCAGCTCCACATCACACCCCTGATCACGACCATTGCGGTGGCGTTCGTGCTGCAAGAGGCCGCGGTGAAGATCTTCGGCTCCGAGCAGCGCAGCTTCCCGATCGTGATGTTCGACGCGCTGAAGCGATACGATCTTCAGCTCGGCGCCTTCCGGATCACGTATGTCCAGATGTTCATCATCGCGGCGTCGCTCGCGCTGATGGTCGGTCTCTACTTCTTCGTCGAGAGGACCGAGATGGGCCGGGCGATGCGCGCCTGCGCGGAGAACACGCAGACCG
>QHRT01000093.1:9959-10332 GCA_003220195.1 Candidatus Rokuibacteriota bacterium
GGACCTTCGGCATCGCCTCGGCCCTGGCGGGCGCGGCCGGCGTGTTGATCGGGCTCGCCTACAACATCACGCCGCTGATGGGCGGGGCGCTCGGGCTCAAGGGGCTCATCATCATGCTGTTCGGCGGATCCGGGAACATCGTGGGCGCCATGGTGGCCGCGCTCATCCTCGGCATGATCGAGACCATGAGCGTTGCGTATCTCGTGCCGGCGTGGAAGGACGGGTTCGCCTTCGGGATCCTCATCCTGATCCTCCTCTACAAACCGTCGGGCCTCTTCGGCAGTCGCCTGCAGATCGAAGCGGGGCGGTAGGGAGGCGTCCATGCGCGCGATGCTCGACTCGTTCGTGAGCGTGCTGACCGGCGTGTTCACGC
>QHRT01000522.1:0-2488 GCA_003220195.1 Candidatus Rokuibacteriota bacterium
CGCCCAGATCGGATGCTCGGCGAACTGCTTGAGCGGCGGCATGTTGAACGCGCTGGCGCCCGCAATGAACGAGTCGTAGTTCTCTTTCTGGAAGAGGAACTTGAAGAAGTCCTTGGCGAGCGGGACGTTCTTCGAGAACTTCCAGATGCCCATCGAGTTCACGGTCGTCGCGCAATGGATCCCGGCCGGGCCCGCCGGGCTCGCGTGGTGGTTGATCTCGTCGGCGATCGGCATCTTCTTCTCCACCGCCGCGACGTAGGGGCTGATCGCGTTGTGGATCCACGACCCCTTCCCCGAGAGCAGGAAGCGATTGTTCGAGGCGTTGTCCCACGACAGCACCTCGGGCTCCATGGCGTCCTTGTAGAGCTCCTTGTACCACTCGACGACCTGCGCGGCCTTGTCGCTGTTGATCGCCGGCGTCTTGCCGTCGGTCTCGAGCACCTTGCCGCCGTAGCTCCAGAGGACGGACCAGAAGCTGATGTTCGCATCCGTGCAGTGGCTGATCGCGATGCCGACCGGGTTGCCCTGCTTCTTGAGGATCTTCCCCGCCTTCAAGAGCTCGTCCCAGGTCTTCGGCGGCTCGAGCCCGGCCTTCTTGAACTGGGTCTGGTTGTAGCACCCCGGGAACGCCACCCAGAACCAGGGCACCGCGCGCCAGCCGGACGCCGTGTAGCACGTGTCCTTGGCGAACCGTTGCCACCCACCGTAGCGGCCACCGAGGTAATCGACGATGTCGCCGACGTCCACCAGATGCTGCTCGTAGAGGAACGGATCAGCGGCGCCGGTGACGATGATGTCGTGTCCGGACTGCGACGAAACCTCGGCCGCGCGCTTGGCGAAGAGCTGGGGGCCCTGGATCGTGTCAAGGCGTACCGTCACGCCGGCCTGCTTGCCGAAGACCTCGCACTGGCGCTTCAGCTCGTCATCCGACGCCGGGACGAAGTGGTTGAACGACAGCATGGTCAGCTCGCGCTTCTGCGCGAACGCCGGTGCGCGATCGAGCGTGACCGCTGAGCCCGCCGCGAGCGCGGCGGCGGATCCTGTGAGGAAACGCCGTCGAGTGATCATGGCTATGCTCCACCTTGCTTCAGCTTGCCCTGCCCGGCGAGCTTCACCTGCTCTTCTGCCCACGCGATTGCCCGTTTCGTCGGCATGCCGTTCACCGCCTTCGCGAGCATGTCGGGCAGGATGTAGTTCACCTGGATCAGCTGGACCGCGGCGTTCGGCTTCGCCGGCCAGCCGCGCTCGTGCGCGTACTCCGCTTCCTTCGGCAGCATCGCGAGCTTCGGGTTCTGCGACCAGATCGGATGGTCCGCCAGGTTCTTCAGCGGCGGGTGGTTGAAGCCTTGCGACGCCGCGATGAAGGCATCGTAGTTCTCTTTCCGGAACAGGAACTTGATGAAGTCCTTGGCGACGTCCTGGTTCTTCGAGAACTTCCAGATCGCGATCGAGTTGATCGGCGGCGCGGAGTGGATGCCGGCGGGTCCGCCGGGACTCGCGTGGTGACTGATATCGTCAGCGATCGGCATCTTCTTCGACACGGCCGCCGCGTACGGGCTGATCGGGTTGTGAATCCACGAGCACTTGCCGGCCAGGATGCAGCGGTTGTTCGACGCGTCGTCCCAGGAGAGCACCTCGGGCTCCATCGCGTCCCGGTAGAGCTCCTTGTACCACTCGATCACCTGCGCGGTCTTGTCGCTATTGATCGCCGGCGTCTTGCCGTCGGCCTCGAGCACCTTGCCGCCGTGGGACCACAGCACCGACCAGAACGTGGTGTTCGCGTCCGCGCAGTGGCTGATCGCGATGCCCACCGGGTTGCCCTGCTTCTTGAGGATCTTGCCGTGGTGCAACAGCTCCGCCCACGTCTTCGGCGGCTCGAGTCCCGCCTGCTTGAAGTGCGCCGTGTTGTACGTCGCGGGGAACGAGATCCAGAACCACGGGACGGCCTTCCATCCCGAGCCCGTGTGCGAGCCCTCCTTCGCGAACGGATACCAGCCGCCGTACTTCTTGCCGAGATCGTCGATCACGTCTCCCATGTCCACGAGCTGGTGCTCGTAGAGGAAGGGATCGGCGCCGCCGCAGAGCCGGAGGTCGTGACCCGACTGCGCTTGCGCTTCGGCGGCCCACTTCGCCGGCAGCTGCAGGTGCGCGATCGTGTCCACGCGCACCGTGACGCCGGCCTGCTTACCGAACGCCTCGGCCTGCTTGCGGAGCTCGTCGTCCGAGGCGGGCACGAAGTGATTCCAGGAGAGGAACGTGAGCTCGCGTTTCTGCGCGAAGGCCGGCGCGTTGCCGAGCGCCAGCCACGAAACCGTTCCGGCGGCGACGCCGGTCGTCTGCTTCAGGAATTGACGGCGTGAGGTCCCTGGCATGAGCGGTCTCCTTCGGCGGGAAGAATGTCGTTCACGGATGAACGTATCGAGCCGGGGATCGGACCTACCTCCTCAGAGCTTACAGGTGGGAGGCTTGTAACCCGGAGGGCCAGCCT
>QHRT01000522.1:2638-3028 GCA_003220195.1 Candidatus Rokuibacteriota bacterium
TCCATCACCACGCCGCGCCCGCCGGACGCGGACCGGCGGCCGCGCCGAGACTTGCCCGCTCCAGCGCGCGACCGTCGCTCAATGGCAGAAGATCTGACAGCCGGAATGAATGCAGTACCGCGCACCCACCCGGACGATCTCGAAGGGAACGACGATTCGGGTGACGGCTTCGGTCACCTTCGAGAGGTCTTCACCTTTCTTGAACTCCTGTCCATCCACGCTCACCACCTGTCCGTCCGTGTCGATCACGACCGTGAATGTGATATCTCGTGGGTCAGGCATCCGACGCCCTCCTCGGCTTCGAGCAGTTGACTGCGATCCTGGTTCGAGCAGCGGTCCCGTGCGTCCGGGGCTCGATCACGGCCTGCAGATGATCTGACCGCCCACGTT
>QHRT01000094.1 GCA_003220195.1 Candidatus Rokuibacteriota bacterium
CGGGCGGGCAGGACGCGGCGTCGACGGCCGGCGTCAGGGCGAACAGGACACCCAAGCTCATGACCAGTGCAAATGCCTTTTTCATCGCTTCTCCATTTGGTTGATGGGTTGTTGTTGGGTTTTTGTCGATACGACAAGCGGCACGCTCTCGAGCGCGATGGGTTACGCGTCCCACCTCCCTGTGTCCAGTCTTGGATGCGTTCATCGCGGCGATGGATAGCGCAACGTTGATGCCACAGGCGGCCTGGCTGATAGTGCTGTTGAATCAGCTATTTCCATGGCAGATCCACCGGGGTGAGCGAGGCGTTGTGCCCTGGGCCATCTCCGAGAAGCCCGGCATTCTGCCCGGGATCTCCGCCAGTTCTCAGGCACCTCCAGGGACGTTCGCGGCCATGTGCTAGGCTGCCGCGGTGAGCGCCGCCGCGAACTCGCCCGGACATTCATGTTACCGCTGAAGGACGACGTCCCGAGCCTAAGGCCACCGGTCGTCACCGTGGCGCTGGTCGTCCTGAACACGCTGGTGTTCCTCTATCAGCTTTCGCTCGACATCGGTGGGTCCACCGGTGGCGTGGCACACGGGGGCACGGCCGCAGCCGAAGCCTTCGTTTACGAGTTCGGAGCCGTCCCGTGCCGTCTCACGCGGGCGTGCGCGGCGGACTTCCCGAACCCGCTGGTCACGGTGCTGACCTCGATGTTCCTTCACGGCGGCCCGTTACACGTGGCCGGCAACATGCTGTATCTCTGGATTTTCGGGGACAACGTCGAAGACACACTCGGCCACGGCCGGTTCCTGGTCTTCTATCTCGCGAGTGGCGTGACGGCGGCAACGGCCCAGACCATGGTCGCTCCGCAATCGCGGGTGCCCATGATCGGTGCCAGCGGCGCGGTCTCCGGTGTCCTCGCGGCGTACCTGATACTGTTCCCGTACGCACGGGTGCTCACCTTGATCACGTTCGGGTTCTTCTGGCGCTTCGTGTACCTTCCCGCCGTCCTGGTGCTCGGATTCTGGATCGTGGTGCAACTCATGAGTGGCTTCCTGACCCTGAGCATCGGGCAGGGGGAGACCGGGGGCGTCGCGTGGTTCGCCCACATCGGAGGCTTCGTCGGCGGCCTCGTGCTGCTGTTTGTACTGCGGCCTCGGCAGAGCCGTCGCCTATAATCATGAATATGGCGACCAAAAGAGGGGGAAGCCGCGCTCGGATCGATCGTGTCCTCGTGGACCGGGGGCTCGTCGAAAGCCGCGAAAAAGCGACCCGGTTGATCCTCGCCGGGGACGTGCTGGTGGACGGACAGCGCGTCGACAAAGCCGGCGCGCTGGTCACGACCGACTCCGAAATCGAGCTTCGCGGACGCTCGGCCTTCGTGAGCCGCGGTGGCGAGAAGTTGCTCCACGCACTGGAGCACTTCGCCGTCGACGTGCGGGGCCGCGTCTGCATGGACGTCGGCGCCTCGACGGGCGGGTTCACCGATTGCCTCCTGCAGCGCGGCGCGGCGCAGGTCTACGCCATCGATGTCGGGACGGGCCAGCTCGATGCGAAGCTTCGTCAGGATGCGCGAGTGATCGTGATGGAGCACACCAACGCCCGCGCCCTCGACCCGCGGCTCTTCGAAGAACGCCCGTCGCTCGTGGTCATCGACGTCGCCTTCATCTCGCTCGAGAAAGTGCTGCCCTCCATCTTCAACGTCCTGACCCCTCGTGGCGAGGCGCTGGCGCTGGTGAAACCGCAGTTCGAGGTCGGCCGGGACGCGGTCGGGAAGGGCGGAGTCGTTCGGGATCCCGCGCTTCACCAGGCGGTGATCACCCGACTCGCGCGGTTCTCCGTGCTGCGCGGCTGGCACGTGCGCGGCGTCGGCGCCTCGCCGCTGCGCGGACCAAAGGGCAACCGCGAGTTCTTCCTCTACCTGTCGAATCACGGCCGGACTGCCGTAGACCTCGAATCGATCATCATGAGGACGGTCGAGGCCTCCGCTTGACCCGGGTCGGCCTCGTCGCCAAGGCCGGAGCGGCCGAGGCGGTCGTCACGGGCCTGGTGGACTGGCTGCGCTCCCGGAAGGTGGAGGTCATCCTCGAAAAGGAAACCGGGGTCCTGGCGTCCGCCGCGGGCTTCGGCGTGGCGACCAAGGCCGAGCTTCCGTCCCGCGTCGACCTGATCGTGGTCCTGGGTGGGGACGGCACGCTCCTCTCGATGGCTCGGGCGGTCGGTGACCTCGGCGTTCCGATTCTCGGCGTGAATCTCGGCGGACTCGGATTCCTGACCGCCACGCCTCTCGACGAGATGTTCGCGGCGGTGGAGAGCGCGCTCGGCGGCAACATGGCCGTCGACGAGCGCATGATGTTGCGCGCGCAGCTCCTCCGCGGTCAGGCGCCGCTCGCGGACTACGTCGCGCTCAACGACGTGGTCATCACCAAGTCGGCGATGAGTCGGATCGTCAACCTGTCGGTGTCCGTCGAATCGCGGTACGCGACGGCGTACCGAGCTGACGGTCTCATCATCTCGACGCCGACCGGGTCGACCGCGTACTGTCTGTCGGCCGGGGGCCCGATCGTCGATCCCGGCATGGATGCCATGGTGCTCACCCCGATCGCGTCCCACACGCTCACCAATCGACCGATCGTGGTGCCGGGCGCGCACCGGATCGAGGTGACCCTCGACACGGACCAGGAAGTCATGCTGACGATCGATGGACAGATCGGGATCCCACTGAAGCACGGCGACACCGTCGCCGTCGCACGCGCCGCGGCGCGCATTCGCCTCCTGCGCTTCCCTCACCAGGACTTCTTCAGCGTGCTCAGGACGAAGCTGAAGTGGGGCGAACGCTGAGCGCTCGTCGAAGAGTCGAACGCCCCGCGCTCGACTCTTCCGACGCAGGGCGTCTCCGTTTCGATACGGCTTGAGGCGTTCGTCACCGGTGCCGTAGCATCTCCGCGATGCTCCGCGAACTGCGGATCCGCAACTTCGCCGTCGTCGACGCGGTCGAGGTCGAGCTCGAGCCCGGATTCAACGTGCTGACCGGTGAGACGGGCGCCGGCAAATCACTGCTGATCGACGCGATCTTGCTCGTTCGCGGCGGGCGAGCGCAAACCGACCTGATCCGGAAAGACGCCGAGGTCGCGACCGTCGAGGCGGTCTTCGAGGTCGGTGAGCGCTCCGCCGCGGCGAGTGTGCTGGACGAGGCGGGACTCGACACCGGCGACGGACGCATCGTCGTGCGGCGTGAGGTCGCGCGTGCCGGACGGCATCGCGCATTCGTGAACGATGGGGCGGTGACCCTCGGACTGCTCGAGCGCCTCGGCGATCAACTGGTCGAAGTGCACGGCCAGCACGAGCATCAGCGGCTCCTGGCGCCCGCGCACCAGCTCGCCCTTCTGGATCGCTTTGCCGGCGTCGACGAGCTGCGAGACCGCGTCGGCGATCTCGTCGCGAAGCACCGTCAGGCACAGGCGGAACTCGACCGGGTCACCGCCGCGGAACGCGACCGCGCGCAGCGCGAGGATCTCCTGCGCTTCCAGGTGTCCGAGCTCGATGCCGCACGAATCCGGCCAGGCGAGGAAGAGGAGCTTCGCGTCGAGCAGCGACGCGCGCGCAATCTGGAGCGCCTCGTGCGAGGGCTCGACGAGGTGACCGCGCTGCTGGTCGACGATCCCGAATCGGTCACCGGGCGTCTGGGGCGAGCGGTCTCGGTGCTGACGGGGCTCGCGCGTGTGGACGACGCGTTCGGCGCCCCGGCGGAACCGTTGACGGTCGCCGGGGCGCACCTCGAAGACGCGGTGCAGGCGCTCCGGGCTCTGCGGGATGGTCTCGCGGTCGAGCCCGGAAGGCTGGAGGCGATCGGTGAGCGACTGGACGCCCTCATGCGTCTGCGCCGCAAGTACGGCGATACGGAGGACGCGATGCTGGCCTTCCGCGAGGACGCCGCCACCGAGCTGGAGCGGCTCGCGCGCCACGAGGAAATTCGGGCCGACCAGGAGCGCCTGGTGAAGGACCTTGCCGCCGAGGTCGCCACCGAAGCCGCCGTGCTCTCGGAGCGCCGCGTGGCGGCGGCGCGGCGACTCGCGGCCGCCACCGAGCGCGAGCTGCGCCTCCTCGGGATGGAACGCGTCCTCTTCGAGATCGCGATCGAGCGCGCCGACGTGGAGCACATCTCGACGACCGGGCTCGACCGCGTGGAGCTGCGGCTCACCGCGAACCCCGGCGAAGCGCCGAAGGCGTTGAGCCGCATCGCCTCGGGTGGCGAGCTGTCACGCACGATGCTCGCGATCCAGAACGTGCTCTCCGCGGCGGACCCGGTCCCGACGATGGTCTTCGACGAGGTGGACGCGGGGATCGGCGCCCGCGTGGCGCAGGCGGTCGCCGACACGCTGGCCAAGGTCGCGGCGAACCGGCAAGTGCTCTGCGTGACGCACCTGGCCCCCATCGCCGCGCGCGCGCGTCACCACGTGCGCGTGGCGAAGACCGTCCGCGGCGGGCGGACGCGCGTCTCCGCAGTCGCCCTGTCGCCGGCCGAGCGCGTGCAGGAAATCGCCCGCATGCTCGGCGGTGACTCGACCAGCGAGACGGCGCTCCGCCACGCCCGCGAATTGCTGAAGCGATCGTGATGCGGCGCCGCCGGCCAGCGAGGCGTCATGCGCCGGTATAATGAGTGATGATGCTCGACCTCTTGCTCCGGAAGGTCTTCGGCACCAAGCACGAGCGCGACGTCAAGCGAATGCTGCCGACGGTCGCGGCGATCGGCGAGCTCGAGAGCTCGCTGAGCGACCTCGACGACGCGGCGCTGCGCGCGCGGACCGACGAGTTCAAGAAGCGCCTGGCTGACGGGGAAACGGTCGACGACGTCCTGGTCGATGCCTTCGCGGTGTGCCGCGAGGCCTCGCGGCGGACGGTCGGGATGCGCCACTTCGACGTGCAGCTCATCGGTGGCATGGTGCTGCACCGGGGCGCCATCGCCGAGATGGCGACCGGCGAAGGCAAGACGCTCGTCGCCACCCTGCCGACGTATCTGAACGCGCTGACCGGGCGAGGCGTCCACATCGTCACCGTCAACGACTATCTCGCCAAGCGCGACGCGCAGTGGATGGGGCCGATCTATTACTTCCTCGGGCTCTCGGTGGGGGTGATCCAGCACGAGGCCTCGTTCCTCTACGACCCCACCTACGTGACGTCGGATATCCGGATGACGGCGCTCCGGCCGTGCACGCGGCCAGAAGGGTATCGCGCGGACGTGACGTACGGGACGAACAACGAGTTCGGGTTCGACTACCTCCGCGACAACATGCGCTTCTCGCTGGACGAGCTGGTGCAGCGCGAGCTGCATTACGCGATCGTCGACGAGGTCGACTCGATCCTGATCGACGAGGCGCGGACGCCGCTGATCATTTCCGGTCCGGCCGAGGAGTCGACCGACCTCTATTACCGGATCGACCGGCTCATCCCGAAGCTGACGCGCGCGGCGACGATCGTCGAAGGCAAGCTCTCGGAGATCGAGGAATCGGCCGAGGGCGACTACATCGTCGACGAGAAGGCGAAGGCGGTGTCGCTCACCGAGCAGGGGATCGCGCACTGCGAAAAGCTCCTCGGTGTGGAGAACCTCTACGACCCGAAGCACATCGATGCGCTCCACCACATCCAGCAAGGCCTCCGCGCGCACGCGCTCTTCAAGCGCGACGTCGACTACGTGGTGAACGAGGGCGAGGTCGTCATCGTCGACGAGTTCACCGGGCGCATGATGCCGGGCCGCCGCTGGTCCGACGGGCTGCACCAGGCCGTCGAGGCCAAGGAAGGCGTGCGCATCGAGCGCGAGAACCAGACACTCGCGACCATCACCTTCCAGAACTATTTCCGGATGTACGGCAAGCTCGCGGGCATGACCGGCACGGCCGAGACCGAGGCCGAAGAGTTCGCGAAGATCTACAAGCTCGACGTCACGGTGATCCCGACCAACCGCACGCTCATCCGCCTGAACGCCCCGGACGTCGTCTACAAGACCGAGCGGGAGAAGTTCAACGCCGTGGTCGAGGACATCATCGAGCGGAACGGCCGCGGCCAGCCGGTGCTGGTCGGAACGGTCTCGATCGAAAAGTCCGAGGCCGTGTCAAAGCTTTTGAAACGGCGCGGCGTGAAACACGAGGTGCTGAACGCCAAGTACCACGAGCGCGAAGCCGAAATCGTGGCGCAGGCCGGCCGCTACGGCGCCGTGACGATCGCGACGAACATGGCCGGCCGCGGGACCGACATCCTGCTCGGCGGCAACCCCGACTTCCTCAGCAAGGAGATCTTGCGCAAGCGCGGGCTCGACCCGGCTCAGGCGCCGGCGGAGGCGCGCACCACCGCGCTCGCCGAGGCGCGTCGCACGACCGAGCCCGAGCACGAGCGCGTCGTCGGGCAGGGCGGCCTCCACATCGTCGGGACCGAGCGGCACGAATCGCGGCGCGTCGACAACCAGCTTCGCGGCCGCTCGGGTCGCCAGGGCGATCCGGGTTCGTCCCGGTTCTATCTCTCGCTCGAGGACGACCTGCTCCGCATCTTCGGCTCGCAGCGCATCCAGAAGATCATGGAGCGCCTCGGGATGGAGGAAGGCGAGCCGATCGAGCACAAGCTGGTGACGCGCGCCATCGCGACCGCGCAGAAGCGCGTCGAGACGCACAACTTCGAGATCCGGAAGCACCTGCTCGAGTACGACGACGTGATGAACAAGCAGCGCGAGATCATCTACGGCATGCGCCGGCAGATTCTCGACGGCGAGAGTCAGGCCGACACGGTCTCCGAGTGGATCGACGATCTCGTCTCTGCCGCGCTCGAGACGTACGCCGCCGAGAGCGCGCATCCGGACGACTGGGATCTCGCCGGCCTCGGGCAGGCGCTCGGGCAGCAGTTCGACGTCCGTATCGCCGCCAACCGCTTCGCGGAGGTCACGTCGCGAGTGGCTCTCGAGGAACTGGTCGCGGGCGCCGCCAAGGAGCGGTACGCGGAGCGCGAGCGCGATCTCGGCGGTGACCTGATGCGCGCGCTCGAGCGTCACGAGATGCTCCTCGTGATCGACACGCAGTGGAAGGACCATTTGCTGTCGATCGACCATCTCAAGGAAGGGATCGGGCTGCGGGGCTACGGGCAGCGCGATCCGCTCACCGAGTACAAGCGCGAGGCATTCGATCTCTTCCAGGACATGGTGGAGCGCGTGAAGGCGGCGGTCGTCGAGCGCCTGTTCAAGGTGCAGATCGTCCGCGAGGCGCCGATGTCGATGCCGGCGATCACCGCGTGGGCCGACGCGCAGGAATCGCGAGGGCCGATGCCGGGGGCGGATCCGGCGATGCAGGCCGCGGTCGCGTCCGGCCCGGCGCGTCCGAAGCCGGCCCCGCGCACGGCCACCGGCGAGAAGGTCGGGCGGAACGATCCCTGCCCGTGCGGCTCGGGGAAGAAGTACAAGAAGTGCTGCTACCTGAAGGGGGCCTGAACCTCCACCCCTAGGGCTTTCCCGGCCAGCCCTCCCCCAGGGCTGGTGCTTTTTTCTTTGGGCCCAGGCGCCCTCCTGTGTTAGAAACTTTTATGCGTCTCCAGTCACTGACTCTGCACGGCTTCAAGTCGTTCGGCGACAAGACGACGCTCGAGATCCTGCCGGGAATCACCGGCATCGTCGGTCCCAACGGGTGCGGCAAGTCGAACCTGTCCGAGGCGGTCCGCTGGGCCCTCGGCGAGCAGAGCGCGAAATCATTGCGGGGCCACAGGATGGAGGACTTGATCTTCCACGGCTCGGCGTCGCGCAAGCCCGTCGGTCTGGCCGAAGTCGAGCTGACGTTCGTGAACGACGGCGAGCTCGCGATCCCGTTCAGCGAGGTCTCCGTGATGCGCCGTCTCTACCGGACGGGCGAGAGCGAATATCTCCTGAACAAGGCCGGCTGCCGGCTGCGCGACATCTTCGACCTGTTTGCCGGTACCGGTGCCAATCCGCGCGCGTACTCCGTCATGGATCAGGACAAGCTGAACCACGTCCTGACGGCGAAGCCGCACGAGCGGCGGCTGTTCATCGAGGAAGCCGCGGGCATCGCGCGGTACAAGCAGCAGCGCTCCGAGACCCAGGGCAAGCTCGAGGCGACCCGGCAGAATCTCGTTCGCGTGCGCGACGTCATGGACGAGGTGCGGCGCCAGCTCGGCTCGCTCGAGCGTCAGGCCAGAAAGGCGCAGCAGTACAAAGCCCTGGAGCAGGAGCGCCGCGAGCTCGCGCTGGCGCTCGTCGCCGCCGATTACGTGGCGCTCACGTCGGCCGCGGCGCGGGCGGCCGAGGAGATCGGTCGCCTGCGAGTCGACGAAGAGCAGTTGGGCGTCCGTGTGGCCGCACTCGCCGGAGCCGAAGCCCGTCAGCGCGAGTCGATCCAGACGAGCGATCACCGGCTCTCCGACTTGCGCCAGTCGGTTCACAAAATTCAGGGCGAGCTGGAGCGCCTGCTCGAGCGCCGCGAGCAGATGGGGGTCTCGATCCGGGAGTCGACGGAGGAAGCCGCGCGGCTCGAGACCGAAATCCGCGCGATGGAGCAGCGGCTCGTCGGACTCGCCGGCGAGCGGGAGACGCTCGGGAGCGCGCTTGGCGAGGCCGAGACGGTGGCCGGTGAGCGCGCCGCCGCAGCGCAGGCGCTCGAGTCCGAAATGAACCAGCACCGTGCAGGGCTCGGCGCCGATCGGGAGCGTCTGGAGGCGCTGCGCCTCGAGCAGGTGCGTCTGGTCTCCGAACGGACCGACCTCGTGCGCAGCGCGGCCGAGCTGCGCGAGCGCGAAGCGCAGCTCTTGCGGCGCGTCGAGCGGCTCGCCGCGGAGCTCGCCGGAACCGAAGCCGAGGCAGCGCAACTCGCCGGCACGCGGGAAACGGTCGAAGCCGCCAGGGTGCGCGCGGTCGGCGAGTTGTTGGAATTCGTGGCGGAACGGGAACTGCTGGAGAAGGACCTCGGAGATCGGGAGCACCGACTGGCCGGCGAGCAGGCGCGGGTCGCCGAGCTGCGCGTGGCTTTCGCCGGGCGTCGCTCGAGCCTCGAATCGCTTCGCGAGCTCGAGCGTGCGCGCGAGGGCTACGGCGCAGGCGTCCGTGCCATCTTCGCCGAGGATGGACGCGCCCGGCTCCGTGGCGTGGTCGGCACCGTCGCCGATCTGCTCGACGTCCCGCCCGACCTCGAGCGCCCGGTCGAAGCGGCCCTCGGCGAGCGTCTCGAGTGGATCGTGGTCGAGCGTTACGAGGACGCCCGCGCCGCGGTCCAGTTCCTCGAGCGCGAAGGTGGCGGGACCGCCGCATTCCTCCCCCTCGAGTACCTCGCCGGCGGAACGAACGGCCATGGCCCCGCGCACGACAGCGGCGACGGACCGCACGCCGATGACCCGGGCGAGATCGTGCGACACGTCGCGCGGCGGGTGAGAGCGCAGGCGCCGGGCCTGGTGCGCCACCTGCTCGGCCAGGTGCTTCTGGCCGACGACCTCGAGCACGCCGAAATGCTCTGGCGGCGCAATGGGGTCGTCGCGACCTACGTGACGCCGTCGGGAGAGGTCCTGGACGCCGGATGGCTCCGGGGTGGCTCACGGAGCGCGAATGTGGAGCACTCGCTGCTCGCGCGCAAAAGGGAGCTGCGAGAGCTGGAGACCGAAGTCGACCGGCTCGACGTCGCGGTGACCGAGGGACAGGCTCGCATCGCTGCGCTCGATGCCGAAGCCGCGGCGTTCCGCTCGCGAATTCCGGCGATCGCCGACGCGATCAAGGCGGGCGAAGCGGCGCGCGTCGCCAGCGAGAAGGATCTCGAGCAATGGGCGCGCGAGCACGAGCGGGTCGAGCGTCATCAGTCGACGATCGTCGTCGAGTCGCGTCAGGTGAAGACGGAGACCGACGAGGCGTCGTCGATCCGCGAG
>QHRT01000095.1 GCA_003220195.1 Candidatus Rokuibacteriota bacterium
CAGGATGCCGAGACGGTAGCCGGCGGCCGCGAGACGCTCGAGCGCCGGGTTGGTGTCCGGAAATGGCGGCCATCCCGGCAAGCTGTCGGCGAGAAAGCTCGCACGCGCGTCGGGTAGCGCCCATCCGAGACGCCGCGCCAGGCGCCGTGCGGTCTCCGTCAGCACGTCGCGATAGCTCCGATAGGTCTCGCGCTCGACGATCGGCTCGATCTCGTGATACGCGGCCAGCACCGGGCGGACATCGGCTGACGCGCCGGCGGTGGCGAGCTCCGCGGAGAACGCGTCCGTGATCCCGCGCTCCCAGTCGATGAGCGTCCCGTAGCAATCGAACGTGATGACGTCGTAGGGGCGCTCCATCGTCACGACACCACGCCGACGGGAACGTCGAGGTCGACCTGCGGCGGCAGATCGAGCGGCAACTCGGCGCGCGCCGGAAACCGAAGGCCGCACGCCGCCATCACCGGGCGGATGCTGTCGAGATACGCCGCGGCCACGTCCCCGCTGTCGCGCGTCTTCAGACCGACGCGGAGGCAATACGCGTTGCCCGGCGTGCCGGCGCGGCCGAAGATCCGCATCGAGGCGACGAACCACTTGGCGAAGCGCCGCTGGATCTCCGCGCGCGTCGCCGGATCCCGGCACATCTCCTCGAGACACACTTCGCCGAAGCTCTTGTGCCCTTCTTCTTCCTTCAGGATGATGCGATTCGCGTCGGCGAGCGGGAGGTAGCTCCCTTTCGTGTACTCGCCGAGCTGGAACGTCGCCGCGCGGTCGATCACGAAGTTGAACATCGTCGCGTCGATCCAGTCGCGGATCTGCATGTCCGCCTCGTCGCCGGTGAAGCGCGCGCCGGCCTTCTGGCGATTCTGGACGTACGCGTCCATGTCGACGCCGAGGTCGCGCATGAGCCGTCCGATGAGCTGGAAGTGCTTCAGCTCTTCGGCCTGGAAGCGCGTGATGCGGATCTTGTCCTCGACCGTCGGCGCGTGGAGCACGCACTGCCCGAACACCTCCGCCGTCGCCACCTCGCGCCCGGCCTGCTTGTCCATGAGCGTGAGCACCATCGTGCGGTAGGCGTCGTCGGGGATCTCGTCCTTCGTGCGAATGACCATCGCCATCGTCCACTCCTTCTGCCAGTCGTCGGCGCGCTCGGACAGCATACGCGCGGCAACGTCCCCACGTCCGTGGGACGTCGCGACGTCGTCGCCACCTTGGATCGGATCGGAGACCAGGTCATCATACGGCGTGATGGACACGGCGATCCGCAACGCCGCCAGCCTCGGCCAGGCGCAGGAATGGGCGCTCGTGCTCGCGGCGGCCGGCATTCCGCATCGCCTCCTGGTCGGCACCGCAGGCGTTCTCGTGATCGTTCCCGACGAGGAGGCGTCACGCGCCGAGAAGGCGCTCGACGACTACGATCGCGAGACGAGCGTCGCCGCTCCCGCTCCGGTCGTCGAGCCCACCTCACACGGTGGCTCGTGGGCGATCGGCCTCGGCGCCGCCACGTGCCTGCTCGCGTTCTTCGCGCTGATCGGTCCGCCCGACGACGGCTCGCGCTGGTACGAGCACGGTTCTGCAAACGCATCACGCATCCTGGGCGGGGAAGCGTGGCGCGCGGTCACCGCGCTGACGCTGCACAAGGACGCGGTCCACGTGGCGAGCAATGCCGTCGCGACCGCGGTGCTGCTCACCGCGGTGGTGGAGCGCCTCGGCCCGGGTGTTGGGCTCGCGCTCATGTTGCTCGCGGGAGCGAGCGCGAACGTGATCTCCGCGAAGGTCCACGGCCCGCCGTTCGCCGCCGTCGGCTTTTCGACCGCCACGTTCGGCGCGATCGGCATCCTCGCGGGCGTGCGCATCGTGTCCCGCTCACCGATCGCGACGCGAAGAGCAAAGCCGTGGACGGTGCTCGCGGCCACGCTGGTGCTTCTCACGATGCTCGGAACGAGTAAAGGCTCGGACGTCATCGGCCACGCGCTCGGCGTGGGGTGCGGCCTGTTACTTGGCCTGGCCGCCGGCCTTGCACTGCGCCGTTCGCCGCGCGGTATCGTTCAAGCGGCGCTCGTCGGCGTGAGCGTGCTCGTGGTGATCGGCTGCTGGTTCCTGGCGCTCGCCGGTCCTCCCCTGTCGTCGTCGGGTCACCGGTAGATGCCGGGAGATTCGCGTGTCAAGGTGCGCGCCGCCGGAAACCGCAGCGAGATTTTCAAGCCGGGACGATTGTCCTCCATGTCGATCTGCGCACGATGGAGGCGAGCCACCACCGCGACGAGGCTGAGGCCGAGGCCACTGCCCGGACTGCTTCGACTTCTCTCGATGCGGTAAAACCTCTTGAGAACGTGCTTTCGCGCCTCGCGCGGAATGCCCGGCCCACGATCGGCGACCGCGATCGTCGGCCCCTCGTCGGGGTTTCGAACTGCGACGCGCACGTCACCCGTCCCGCCGTGTTTGATCGCGTTGTCGATGAGGTTCGAAATCGCGTCGAACAGCAGGTCGCGGTCCCCGAGCACGGGGACCGACCCATCGCCCTCGAACGTGACGTGGCCGCCCTTCTCTTCGGCCGCAGCGTCGAACAGCTCGGCGACTTCGCCGGCGACCCGAGCCAGGTCCACGATCCGGAACGCCTCGCTCGGATCGAGCGCCTCGATCCGCGAGATCCGAAGCAACGACGAGAACGTTCCCAGCACCGCGTCCAGCTCTCGCGTGGCATCGGCGATGAGGGCGTGGTAGCGCTCGAGATCGAGCTCGTCGTGGTAGGCCTTCTCCAGTCGTCCGCGTAACCGTGTCAGGGGAGTCCGGAGATCGTGCGCCACGTTGTCAGAAACCTGTCCGACGTCCCTCATGAGCTCTTCGATGCGGTCGAGCATGGTGTTGAGGTTCTCGGCCAGATGGTCCCATTCGTCCCTGGTGCCGCGCAGGGGGATGCGGTGGCGCAGCCCGCTCTGCATGATTTCCCGAGTCGTCGTATTGATCGCTTCGATCCGACCGACGGTGCGACGTGTGACGCCGACCGCCGCGACCGCGGGCGAGAGCCAGGGTCAGGATCGCGGCGCAGACCACCGCTTTTTTCATGATCTTCACGAACTGATCGAGGTCGTCCAGGCTTCGGCCGACCAGCAGCCGGGATCCGTCCGGTAACGTCTCGTAGGTCGCCCGGAGCAGGGAATGATCCGCCGCGCCCGGCGCCTCGAAGTCCGCCCATCCGCCGGCTCCCGCGAGCGCCGGAGGCCAGCGGGGCAGATTGCCGGCCAGCATCGCCGACGAGCGATCGAGGAGCAGGTAGATCCCGGCGTCGAAGCCTCGCCCGGCGACGCGCTGGTCGATGAGATTCGCGACCGAGTCACGTCCGGCTTGCCCGTAGGCGTGAACGAGCAACGCGCGATCGGCCGAGATGGCGCGGTCGTACCGGCGGTGCACGTAGTTCGTGGTCGCCGAGTACACGTACCCGAACAGCGCAAAGACGATCCCGCTGAACAGCGCGATACAGACCAGGGCCAGGCGGAACGTCGACGACCCGAGCGTCCTAGTCAGGAGCACGCAGACAGAACCCGACGCCGCGGACCGTGTGAAGGAGTGGGTACGCTCCGCCCCCGTCCACCTTCCGCCGCAGGCGACCGACGTAGACATCGATGACGTTCGTCATCGGATCGAAGTGCAAGTCCCAGACGTGCTGCAGCAGCATGGCGCGTGGCACGACCTCTCCGGCGTGACGAACGAGATAGGCGAGCAACTGGAATTCCTTCGGGAGTAGCTCGATCACGCGCCCTTTGCGCGACGCCGTTCGGGTCAGGAGGTCGAGCTCCAGGTCGCCGGCCCGCAACGTCGTCTCCTTGAGAACGGTCCCGCTCCGGCGGGCCAGCGAGTCGACTCGAGCCAGAAGCTCGGCCAGGGCAAACGGCTTGACCAGGTAGTCGTCACCCCCGGCCCGCAACCCGCGAACGCGATCATCGACTTCGCCGAGAGCGCTGACGATGAGCGTCGGCGTGACGATGCCATCCGCTCTGAGACGTCGGATCACCTCGATCCCGTCGATCCGCGGCAGCAGGCGATCCACCGTCATCACGGCGTACCGCGCACTGCGGCCGCGCGCCAGGCCTTCGTCACCGTCCGAGGCGAGGTCGACGGTGTAGCCGCTGCTGCTGAGACACCCGGCGACCTGCTCTGCGGTGTCGGGATCGTCTTCGATGACGAGGACGTGCCGCCGGTTGCCCGCCATGGATCGACCTCCACCTGCCGGGAAGCTTCGCCCTTGAAGGCCGCGGTGAAAAGTAACTTTTTTGTCAGAAAAGTACGTCGATTTCATTTGAGCGCGGTCCGCTCCGGTGCCTAGTCTGCCGGTCACATCCACGTTCGCCGCGAAGGGAGCACGTCATGACGGTGCGCCGTCGTTCCCGTCACTGGGCTCATGTCGTCCTGGCCTTGGTCACGATCGCCTCCGTTTCCATGGTCCTCGTGTCCGCGTCGCCCGCCTCGGCGATTCCCGCGTTCGCACGCCGGTATGGCATGCAGTGCTCGGCCTGCCACACCGCGTGGCCCGCGCTGAACGACGCGGGATATGCATTCAAGATGAGTGGCTATCGGCGCTATGGCGGAGTCGCGCTGACGCCCGTCACGCCCGATATCGAGCTGGCTGACGGCCGGTTGACGCTTCCGGCCTTTCCGCCCGTCGCGTTCAGAGTGGACATGGGCTTCGACTTCCAGCGCGTCCGGCGCACGGCTGCGGATGGCACGACGGCGACGCGCACGGGCAGCAGCTTCGACGTCAACGAGCTCGAGCTGCTGGCAGGCAGCCCGCTCGGCAAGCATCTATCGTTCTTCGTGCAATACGACCTGTTCGAGACGGAGATCGAGCGTCCGACCGGCCCGGGCGAAGCCAATGACACCGGCTCGCGTCGCAGTATCAAGTTCGAAACCGAGGGGCCCCGCGTTCCTGGCATGGCGAAACTCATCTGGAACAGTGTCCTCCCCGATACGATCGCCCCTCCCGACAGCCTCAATGTCCTTGGTGGAGTCAACGAGCTTCCGCTCGCGTTCTCGCCCGAGCATCGCCGGCTCTCCGTCGCCCCGTATCTGATCTATACGCGGCGCGCTCTGGATCTGCTCGGCGGGACGCCGGTCGACGATCTGCTGACCGACGATGAGCAGCGTCAGCTCTTGAGACTGAGCGAGGAGCAGATCGGCGTCGAGCTGAACGGGATGCTGCCGCTCGGCACCGGAGGGATGCCGACGCTCGAGTATCACCTCGGGGTCACGAACGGAAGCAACAAAGACTCGGACCCGAACACCGAAAAAGATCTCTTCGCACGCCTGGCGGTGCGATGGCATGGCCAGAGTCTCGGCCTCTTCGGCTACTGGAGCCCGGACATCTACACGAACGGGATGCGCACCGATCACGCCATCGTGGCCGGCGGCCTCTTCTCGGGCACGCAGCATCGTAATGAAGTCCGGACGTTCGGCCCGGATCTGACGCTGAGCCTCGTGCCGTTCTCCCTGCCCCTGTGGCTGGAGACTCAAGCGATCGTCAACAAGGAGACGAACCCGACGGGTTTCCGCAGAAGCTTCGAATGGTGGGGCGGATTCGCGCAGCTCAACTGGAAGCCGCTCGACCCGGTCATCGTCTACGCGCGCTACGACGGGCTGCGGGGCAAGCGCTTCGACGATACACCGGAGGGCGGCGTCACCGGGCCGGTCCGGCCTCGAGAATGGGACGCCGTCGTGGGCCTCCAGTGGTACGTCCTCGAAAACTTCAAGGTCCTCGGCGAGTACGCGCGCCACGAATTCACGAACAGGGCTGCGAGTCCCCATCACGAGCGGGTGGAAGGGAACGTCTTCAGCATTCGCGGGGCGCTCGCGTTCTGATGTCGTGTGCATCGCTCGGATGCGAAGGCGCAGTGACACCGAGCAATAGATCATCGGGAGGGCACACCGTCATGACGCATTTCAGCTGGACGCTCTTCATGGCCGCAGTCGTCGCGACGTCGATCACCATTTCGCCGATCGTGCGCGCGGCCGATGACGACGATGGGGACCGAGGGGCGAACCGCTACGTCGTCACGAACCTGACGTCGGATGTGTCGGGGACGGCGCCGAACACGGACACGGTGTTGCAAAACGCGTGGGGCGTGGCGTTCACGCCGGGCGCCAGTCCTTTCTGGATCGCCGACAACGCCACGGGATGCTCGACGCTGTACGACGGAGCCGGCGTGCCTCAGCCGGCGACGCCTCTTCAGGTCAAGCTTCCGCTCCCCGGAGGCACCGTGCCCGCTACCGCGTGCAAGCATAACGACCCGAACAATCCATCGGACCCGACGCCCGCGACTCCGACCGGCCTGGTGTGGAATCCGACGTCCTCATTTCTCGTACCGGGCACGACCAAGCCGGCCACGTTCATCTGGGACACCGAGGATGGAACGATTTCAGCGTGGACGGGCGGGCTGACGCCGGCTGATCAGGCGGTGCTCGCCGTCGACAACAACTCGTCGGGCGCCGTCTACAAAGGCCTGGTGTTCGGAACCAACGTCCACGGCGTCTTTCTCTATGCGACCAACTTCCACGCCGGAACCATCGACGTGTTCGCCCCGAACGGGATGACCAACTACCGCGCGGCGACGGCGTCGGAGGTCGAAGGCAGTTTCACGGATCCGAAGATCCCGGCTGGCTTCGCGCCCTTCGGCATCCAGAACATCAACGGCGATCTCTTCGTCACGTACGCGAAGCAGAATGCGGAACAGCACGACGACGTGGCGGGACCGGGCAACGGCTTCGTGAACGTGTTCGACACCAACGGCCATCTGCTGCGGCGGTTCGCTTCGCGCGGACCGTTGAACTCGCCATGGGGTGTCGCCCGGGCATCGTTCGCCTTCGGCCGGTTCAGCGGCGACATCCTCATCGGAAATTTCGGTAACGGGCAGATCAATGCGTTCGACTCCGATGGGAAGCACCTTGGGACCCTCAAGGATGACAAGGGCAAGCCCATCGTGATCCCGGGCTTGTGGACGGTGACGCTGGGCGGCGGCAAGAACTCGAGCTCCGACACGCTCTATTTCACGGCCGGTCCCAACGACGAAACGGACGGACTCTTCGGCACGGTCACGCCGGCGAGTCCTTAGCGAGCGTGGCGACCGGATCGCCGCGGCGCGATGTAACAGGGTGCATGATCTTTTCCCCCGGCGGCCTGGCTCGGTCGGAACCGGGTGCGAGCGTCATGCCCGCGACGCTGGCGGGTGGGGCTGCCAACGCCGTCGCTCGGCGTCTCGATCCCTGGACGCCGCTCCGCTTCGGGTCTGAGCAAGCAGGGGAAGCGGCAGAAACCCTGCGCCGCGCGAGCCCGGATCGTCAGCCCACCCGCTAGTGTCCAGTGTACGCGCGCGCGGCCCGCCGCGCCCTCGCTGGCATCGCCGTTGCCATTTTCGCGCTCGAGGACGGACGCATCCTCGAAGGCCCCTCGGCGTTCGCGCAGCCCTGCCTGAACGTTCGCGTGCGCGACGGGCGGATCGAGCTCCAGCCCCGGCGGTAGCCGACGCCGGACTACACCGCCGGGCCGTGCTGGATCGCCGCGGCCAGCTTGCGCGGAACACGTCGCCCCGCGCCCGCGCCATCACGGAGCTTGCGGTCTTCCACCACGACGCGGCCTCGCAGCATCACGAGCGAGGGCCAGCCGTAGACCTCCCAGCCGTCCCACGCGCTGTAGTCGGATCCGTGAAGGTCTTCGGACCTGAGCGTCCGACGCAGGGCGGGATCGAAGACCACGATGTCGGCATCGCTGCCCGCCGCGATGGCGCCCTTCCGCGGATAGAGTCCGAGGATCTTCGCGGCGTTCGCCGAGGTGACCGCGACGAAGCGCTCGGGTGAGATGCCGCGCTTCACCACGCCCTCCGTGTAGACGATCGGCAGGCGCGTCTCGACGCCGACGTGGCCGCCGGTCGCGTCCGCGATGTGACGGCTCCGGAGCTTGATCGCGCGCGGCGTGCAGAGCTCGTCGGTCGCGACGGTGTTGAGCGAGCCGTCGCGCAGTCCCTTCCAGAGACGCTGGCGGTCGGTCTCGTGCTTCAGCGACGGGTACGTGTGGAACATGACGCCGTCGGGGCGCAGATAGGCCTCCGCGGTGAACGTCGCGTAGTGGTGCAGCGTCTCGCCGTAGACGGGCAGGCCCGCGGCGCGCGCCTCGGCGATCGCCTCGACGCCGACCTCCGCGCTGACGTGCATCATGTAGACGGCCGCGCCCTCGACGTAGCGCGCGAGCCTCAGCACGCGACGGAACGAGATGTCCTCCGACATGATGCTGTGGACTTCCGGCATGTGACGGATGTCGGTGCGGCCCTCGCGCCCGAGCTTGTCGTACGCGTACATCACGAGCTCGTCGTCCTCGGCATGGACGACCAGCACGCCGGAACTCTTCGCCGCGGTCTGCATGATCTCCCACAGATGGCCGAGCGGGATCCGCCGGCCTTTGCCGTGCGGCCGCACATCGGTCATGAAGATCTTGAAGCTCGGAAAGCCGGCCGAGATCACGTCCGGCATCTGCGCGATCACCTCGGGTGGCACCTCGCCCTGCAGCATCACGTGCAGCGCGTAATCGGTGAACGCGTCGCGCCACTCCGCCTCCTTCGCGTGGATGGCCTGCTCCAGCGTCATCCCCGGCGACCACACCGCGAAGTCGACGAGCGTCGTCGTCCCGCCGAAGATCGCGGCGCGGCTCACCTGCGCGGCGCCGGCGCTGTGCAGGACGCTTCCATCGACCGACGGGATCGGCCAGCCGGTGTGCACGTGCGGGTCGATGCCGCCGGGAATGACCAGCTTCCCCGCGGCGTCGATGACGCGCCCGACGTCCCCGCCGAGCGTGCCCGGCGCCGCAACCGCTGCGATGGTCTCGCCCTGGATCGCCACGTCCGCGACGACGACCTCGTCGGGCGTGACGACCTCGCCGCCGCGAATCAACATGTCGAACATCGCTATGCCTCCCCGAACAAGAGCGCGGAGAGCTTCGCGGGCTCGCTGACGTACTCCCCGAGCCGGGTGAGCACGTCGTCCACGGCCTTCGCGAACCGGGCCGCGCCGCCGAACTTCTGGAGCGTCTCCGGCGGGATGAACTTGAAGAGAATGTTCGCGGTCCCCGGCGGCATGCCGACGAAGTGGACCGTGAGGACGCCGTGGTGCTGGAGCAACAGCATGCAGAACGCCGCCGCCGCTTCGTAGGGGACGCAGGTCGGCCGCGTGACGCCTCCCCGCTTCATCGCGATCTCGAGCAGGTCGTCGGCCAGGATCTGCGCGGTCGTCGGCGTCTCGTGGAGCTTCGCCCCGAGACTGAGCCGCAGCTCCGCGGCCACCTGCTTCGTCGCCGCGACCAGCTCCTGCACGCGCCGCGGGTTGTAGCGCTCGAGCGTGCGCACGACCGCGGCGTAGCACATCGGACGCGCCTCGAGCCCGAACTCGAAGATCGTCGCGCGAATCTTCCCGACCAGGACTTTCTCGCCGGCGAGAAGCCCGAAGCGCGGCCCGATCGTGCCGTACTTGTCCAGGCCGGTGCCGCCGAGATCACTCGCGCGCCGCCGGCGTCGTCGACGTAGACCGTCGCGCCCCGGTCGTGGGCGAGCTTCACGATCGTGCTGACCGCGTCGGCGGGCAGAAGCTCGTACGTCACGGCCAGGCGCGTGAGCGCGACCAGCGTCGGGCGAGTTTCTCCTTCGAGCGCGCGCGTGAACTGATCGAGCCCGGCGGTGTCGACGAAGCGGGCGCCCGTGTGGGCCGCCGCGCGCTGGACTGACGGATGACTGAAGCTCGCGGAGACACCGATCACCGTGTCGCCCGGCTTGACCAGCGTGAGGAACGTCGCCAGCGTCGCCCCCGTCAGTCGATTGGTGACGACGACGTCGTGCCTTTCCGGCGAGCCGCCGAGATGACCGAGCGCCAGCGTCCGGAGCCGATCGCCCCACAGCGCCGGCGCCAGCTCGTCGTCGGCGAACTTCAGATCTTCCGGCTCCATCGGCAGCGCGTGCTCGAGCCCGGTGAAGACGAAGACGTGCTCGGCGCCGTGCTGTCGGATCAGCGCGTACGCGCGCTCGAGCTTCCGGTAGTCGTCGGCCGTCGACGCGAGGATCGTCCCGCGCGCGTACGGCAGCGAGGGCGCGAAGGAATTGCCGAAGCGATCGGTGCCCATGTGGCGGCTCCTTTCCCGACCCATACTGCACGAACACGGCGGGAGACGCCGCTGGAAGAATTGGCGTACCATCCGGAGAGAGGCGATTCGCGAGCGCACGCGCTCGATCACGACGACTCCAGGCACGGCGCGTTTCGGCGCGCCTGACCTCTGAAGAGGACCGGGAATGGCGAGAGCATCGACGATTCTCGAGCTGAAGGACCAGGGATACACCCGGCGGTCGGTCAAGCAGGAGCTGCGCGACAACCTGATCGCGCGGCTCTCGCGCAGCGAGCCGCTCTTCTCCGGCATCGTCGGCTACGACGAGAGCGTCGTGCCGCAGATCGAGAACGCGGTGCTGAGCGGACAGGACGTCATCTTCCTCGGCGAGCGAGGGCAGGCGAAGACGCGCATGGCGCGGCTCCTCATCGGCCTGCTCGACGAAGACGTGCCGGCGCTCGCGGGCTGCGAGATCAACGACGATCCGTTCGCGCCCATCTGTCATGCGTGCCGGCTCGTCTCTGCCGAGCAGGGCGACCGCGCGCCGATCACCTGGATTCCGCGCGATCGCCGCTACGGCGAGAAGCTGGCGACGCCCGACATCACGATCGCCGACCTGATCGGCGAGGTCGATCCGATCAAGGTGGCCGAGGGACGGTACCTCTCGGACGAGCTCACGATCCACTACGGGCTCCTGCCGCGGACCAATCGCGGCGTCTTCGCGATCAACGAGCTCCCCGATCTGGCCGAGCGCATCCAGGTCGGGCTCCTCAACATCATGGAGGAGCGCGACGTCCAGATCCGCGGTTACAAGGTGCGCCTGCCGCTCGATCTGTTCGTCGTCGCGAGCGCGAACCCCGAGGACTACACGAACCGGGGCCGCATCATCACGCCGCTCAAGGACCGCTTCGGCTCGCAGATCCGCACGCATTACCCGAAGCGCCTCGAGGACGAGATCACCATCATGGAGTCGGAGCGGACCAGCTTCCCCGACGAGAGCTTCCGCACGCTGAGCCCCGAGTTCATGAAGCAGATCGTCGCAGAGCTGACGCATCTGGCGCGCAAGTCGTCCGAGATCAGCCAGCGCTCCGGCGTCTCGGTCCGCGTGACGATCACGAACTACGAAAATCTCCTGTCGAGCGCGCTCCGTCGCGCGATCCGTCTCGGCGAGCGCGAGGCCGTGCCGCGCGTGACCGACCTCGGTGCGATCGTGGCGTCGACCACCGGCAAGATCGAGCTCGAGTCGGTCGGCGACGGCACCGAGGACAAGGTGCTCGGCAAGCTGGTCCAGCGCGCCGTGTTGAACGTCTTCAACCGCTACTTCTCGGCGGGGGAGCTCGACGAGGTCGTCGCCGCGTTCCAGGGCGGCCTCGCCGTCGTCGTGTCCGATTCGATGCCGTCGGACGAGTACGTGAAGCAGATCGCGGCGGTGAAGCCGCTGCTGGGCGCCGTGCGGAAGCTCGGCGCCACCGAGCCCGCGAGCGTCGCCGGCGCGGCGGAGTTCGTGCTGGAGGGTTTGCACCTCTCGAAGAAGCTCAACAAGGACAGCCAGGCTGGCCGCTTCCGCTACAAGAGCTGAGAGTTCGTGAAACACTCGACCACGGGAGCTTCCGAGCTCCCCGCGACGCGCTCGAGGGTTTCCACGAACTGACATCAGGGGAGACCCACGATGCTCCATCGTTACTCGCGCTGGGACGGCACGCAGAGCCTGCCCGATCTCGACGCCGACGATCTCCTGTCGGCCATCGCGGACGACGTCATGTCGGACGGCGACGTCATGCAGGCGCTCCGGCGGCTCTTCCAGCGCGGCATGACGGACCCGCAAGGCCAGCGCATGTCCGGGCTTCAAGATCTCCTCCAGCGCCTGCGCCAGCGACGCCAGCAGCAGCTGAACCGCTACGACCTCGGCTCGATGCTGGACGACATCAAGAAGAAGCTCGACGAGATCGTCAAGACCGAGCGCGAAGGCATCCGCCGCGAGTCCGCGAAGACGCAGGAGCAGGCCGAGCGCGGCGAGGTGTCGAAGGCGGCGCAGCGCCGGTTCGACCAGGTGGCGGCACAGAAGCACGGGCAGCTCGACCAGCTGCCTCCGGATCCCGCCGGGCGCATCCGCGATCTGCAGAACTACGAGTTCATGGACGCGGACGCGAAGAAGATGTTCGACGAGCTCCTGAAGTCGCTGCAAGAGCAGATGCTGAAGCCGTTCATGTCCGGGATGCAGCAGGCTCTCCAGAACATGACGCCGGAAGACCTGGCGCGGTTGCGAGAGATGATCCAGGACATCAACCGCATGCTGCGCGACCGCGCCGAGGGCCGCGAGCCGGACTTCCAGAAGTTCAAGGACAAGTGGGGCCAGCAGTTCCCGGGAGCGGAGAGTCTCGATGATTTGATCGAGCAGCTCGCGCAGCAGGCGGCGCAGATGCAGTCCCTCCTCTCCAGCATGTCGCCCGGGCAGCGCGAGCAGCTCGAAGAGATGATGCGCAACCTGTTCGGGCGCGACGAGAGGCTCGAGGCGGCGATGCGGCAGCTCGCGATGCACCTCTCCGAGCAGGCGCCGCTCGACGAGATGATCCGCCAGTACAAGTTCCGCGGCGACGAGGACGTGAACCTTCGAGAGGCGATGCAGCTCATGGAAGAGCTCCAGCAGCTCGAGCAGCTGGAGCAGGAGCTGAAGGGCGCGCGCTCGCCGAACGACCTCGACAAGATCGATCCGGGCGAGATCGAGAAGCTGCTCGGGCCCGAGGCGGCGCAGGATCTCGAGCGCCTGCGCGAGCTCATCCGCAGACTGGTCGAGGCCGGCTATCTCGAGCAGAAGGGCGACGAGCTCGAGCTCACCGCGCGCGCCATCCGCAAGATCGGCGACAAGGCGCTGCGCGACATCTTCACGCACCTGAAGCGCGACCGCTTCGGCCGCCACGCGGTCGAGCGGCGCGGCGCCGGCGGCGACCGCACGGACGAGTCGAAGGCCTACGAGTTCGGCGATCCGTTCATGCTCGATCTCGAAGAGACGCTGATGAACGCGGTGCGACGCGAAGGCCCGGGGACGCCGGTGCGACTGTCACCCGCCGACTTCGAGGTCTACCGCACCGAGTTCTCCACGCGCGCCGCGACGGTCGTCATGCTCGACATGAGCCGCTCGATGCTCTACAACGGCTGCTTCCTGCCGGCGAAGAAAGTGGCGCTCGCGTTGCACTCGTTGATCCGCGCGCAGTTCCCGCGCGACGCGTTGCACATCGTCGGGTTCTCGCTCTACGCGCGCGAGTTCGAGGCCGAGCAGCTGCCCGGGCTCACGTGGAGCGACTGGAGTGTCGGCACCAACATGCACGCCGGCTTTCTCCTGTCGCGCCAGCTGCTCGGCCGGCACAAGGGCGGCAACAAGCAGGTCATCATGATCACGGACGGCGAGCCGACGGCGCACCTCGAGGGCGCGGAAGCCGACTTCTCCTACCCGCCGACGCGCCGGACGTTCGAGGAAACGCTCAGAGAAGTGCACCGCTGCACGCGCGAAGGCATCGTGATCAACACGTTCATGCTCGAGCGGAGCCCCATGCTGTCGGCGTTCGTCGAGCAGATGGCGAAGATCAATCGCGGGCGCGCGTTCTTCGCGTCGGCGGAGCGGCTGGGCGAGTACGTGCTGGTCGACTACGTGAACGCGAAGCGCCGGCGCGTCGGGTAGCCTCGAGGCCCTCTCCCCCGGACGAACGCTCGGCACACCGGCTACGTGCACCGGGCGTTCGCCGGAAAGATCCCGCCGCAGCACGTCTGACGCCGTCCGCATAAGCCGAACGGTGTGACTTCGATGAGCGCGCCGCCCACAATTGATCTCTTGATATCACGTGTCT
>QHRT01000518.1 GCA_003220195.1 Candidatus Rokuibacteriota bacterium
GAGACGTGGAGCGCCGAGTCCACCGCCGGCTTCGTGATGCCACTCCTCGGGTGGCTCATGCCGTGGGCGACTCCAGCACAGATTGCGTTCTTCCACGGGCTCGGGCGCAAGGCGGCGCACTTCACCGAATACGCGATCTTGAGCGCCCTCTGGTATCGCGCGTTCGTCCGCGGCCGCTCCGGATCACGACGAACGGCCGAGCTCGGCGCCTTCGCGGTCGCGATCGCGTGCGCCATCGTGGACGAGGTGCATCAATCGGTCACCGCGAGCCGAATCGGAAGTCCGCTCGATGTGCTGCTCGACGCGACGGGGGCCATCGCCGCCCTCGCGACGATCGCGTACGGCTGGCGCCTGGTGACGGCGATCACGGCCGGCCTCTTCTGGCTGGCGGCGATCGGCGGCGCCGCCTTCCTGATCGTGAACCACATCGCGGGCGTCGACTCCGGCCCACTCTGGTTCACCACCCCCCTGGCGATCGCGGCGCTACTTTTCCGTCACTACCTCGGCCGTCACTCTTCCCGGTGACGGCGGCATCCCGTCAGGCGGCGTAACGTAATACTGCGAGGATCCCACCGCGCTGCGCGAGTGCGGCGTGCCGGGCGAGCCTGGTCACCGTTCCCCCCGAGGCGATCACGCGATCGACGAGCTCTTCGTCGAGCGGGACGGGTCGCGTCGGACGGCGGCAATACGCGCACGCGCCGCCCAGGCCGCGCTGGAGCGCGCCGCAGCCCTCGCAGGCGCGGCCGACCTCGCGAAAATCCCGAAGCAGGAACAGATGGCGCACGGCGCCGCGGTTGACGGCGTCGAGCGTGCGGTCGAGACCATCGACCGCGTGACCGCCTTTCGCCGCCTCGGTGATGGCACGCTCGACGGCAGACTCGTCGGCCACCCGATCGGCCTGTCCGAGCAACGCCGCGGCGCGCTCCACCAGCGCGCTCGCCGGCTCGTACCGTGTTCCCGCCACGGCGCCGACGACCCTCCGCGCGACGCGGTCGGGAACGTGCTCGCGCAGCGCCGCGACCATCCGTGGTTCTCCGGCGAGCACGATCCGCTCCGCGTCGCGGTGATCGCTCCATCCGGTGACGGCCGCCGCGACCGCCGCGAAGTGCTGCTCGCGATGCGTCTCGATGTGCCGCTGATACCGTGACTGCGCCAGCGCGGCCCAGCCGCCGCTCGAGTGCCGGCCTTCGACCTGCGCCTCCAGCACGAGCTCGTCCCCCGGCCCGGTGACGTCGAGCGGAATGAGCCGGGCCGAGGTGCCGTCGATGAACACCACCAGCGACGGCGGCGCGTCGGCCGCGACGCTGGCGAGCGGGACGAGATAGGGGCGATCGTTCACGACGAAGGTGTCCTCGAACGCCACGCGGACCGGAAAGGCTTCGCGGAGACCGGCGGCGCGACACGCGAAGAGCGCCACGCCGCTCGCGTCCGGCCACTCCGTCTGCTCGATCAGCGAACGCCCGCTCGCCTCGATCCACGCGAGGTCGTCCGGATCGGCGCGACCGGCGTCACGCGCGCGCTTCAGCTCGGTTTTCAAGAAAATGCGCACGCGCTCCCGCTGATGCTCGTCCGTCCACCGCGTGTTCAGATAGACGCTGATCACCGGGCCCGTCGCCTTCAGCTTCGCCAGTTGTGCCAGACGCGATCGCAAATCCATGGCGTCGTCACTCCGTTCCGGACGAGCGCGCCGGCTCGCCGGCCTTGATCCAGACGGTCTTCGTGTTCACGAACTCCCGGATGCCGACGACGCCGAGCTCGCGGCCATATCCGGAGCGTTTCACGCCCCCGAACGGCAGCCGGGGATCGGACGCGACCATCGCGTTCACGAAGACGAGCCCGCTCTCGAGCTCGTCGATGAACCTCCGGCGCTCGTCGTCGTCGTTCGTCCACACGCTCGCGCCGAGCCCGAAGGGGGTGTCGTTCGCCAGTCGTATCGCGTCGGCCAGATCCCGGACGCGGAAGAGCACCGCGACCGGGCCGAACAACTCCTCTCGATAGGCGGGAGCCTGCCGGGGGACATCGGTGAGCACGGTCGGCGCGTAGAAATTCCCGGGCCCCTCCACCCGTCGACCGCCGGTCAGTACCCTGGCCCCGGCGGCGACCGACCTCTTCACCTGGTCATCGAGCGTCTTCACGATGTCGGCCGTCGCCAGCGGACCGACGTCGGTCGACGAGTCCATCGGATCGCCGAGGCGCAGCTCTTCCATGCCGCGCACGAATCGTTGCTCGAACCGTTCGGCGACCGGCTCGGCGACGATGAAGCGCTTGGCGGCAATGCAGGACTGACCGTTGTTGATCGCGCGCGCCTTGATCGCGGTGGCGACCGCCTCGTCGAGGTCGGCGCTCGGCATCACGATGAAGGGGTCGCTGCCCCCGAGCTCGAGCACCGTCTTCTTGATCCGCGCGCCGGCGCGCGCGGCCACGGCGCTGCCGGCCGGCTCGCTCCCGGTCAGGGTGACGGCCGCGATACGGTCGTCGTCGATGACGCGCTCGACGGCGGCCGACCCGA
>QHRT01000519.1 GCA_003220195.1 Candidatus Rokuibacteriota bacterium
AGATCCGCCGGTCCTTCGTGATCTCCTGCACCACGGCCATGCAGCCGTCGAAGTCCGTGTCCAGCGCGAGCACGAGCGCGCCGTTCGCGAGCGGCTGCACGAGCTGGGCGATGGAGACCTTGTTCTTCGGCAGGAGCACGACCGCGGGAATGCCGGCGAACGCGCCGTACGCGGCCAGCGCGGCGGACGTGTCGCCCGACGACGCGCAGGCGACCGCGTCGATGGGCGCGCCGTCGGCCATCATCTGCTTCACGACGGACACGAGCACGGTCATGCCGAGATCCTTGAAGGACCCGGTGTGGGAGTTGCCGCACTGCTTGACCCAGAGATCCTCGACGTGGAGCTGCTTGCCGTACCGGTCGGCCCAGAAGAGGTTCGAGCTGCCCTCGTACATCGACACGATGTTCTCGTTGTCGATGGCGGGCGCGACCCACTCCTTCTTGCCCCAGACGCCGGAGCCGTACGGGTAGACGTTTCTCCGGTACCGGTCGTCGAAGAGCTGCATCCACGCGGCGGCCGAGCGGGACCGGAGCGCCGTCAGGTCGTGCTGGACCTCGAGCAGGTCGCCGCACGTCGGACAGCGGTAGATGACCTCCAGCGGGCTGTACTGTCCGGGGCAGCCGTTGATGCACGAAAACCACGCGTGATAACTCATGGCGTCTCAGTATAGGCCGTCACACACGTGGTTGGCGAGCGACGGGCGCGCTGTTACATTTGGCGGGGCTCATCTCTCCCGGCGAGGTCTGACACGAATGAGGCGGCTTCGATGGAACTGAACGCCGACGCGAAACGGTTGTGGCAGCTCCAGTCGTACGAGCCGGCGCCGCGGATCGAGGGCGTCGAGCTCGTCGAGCTCCGACGTCACCACGACGATGGCGGCTCGATGACCGAGCTCGGCCGACTCGCCGACGGCCGACTCGAAGCGTTGCCCGATTTCACGGTGCGGCAGATCAACTTCAGCGTGATCGAGCCCGGCGCGATCAAGGCGTTCCATCTCCACAGCCGTCAGACGGATGTCTGGTACGTGCCGCCGACCGATCGCCTGCTGATGGTCTTGCTCGACGTCCGCAAGGGCTCCCCGACCGAAGGCGCGCAGATGCGGTTCATGCACGGAGACGGCGTCTCGCGCCTCCTGCGCATCCCTCCCGGCGTGGCGCACGGCGTGCGCAATCTCGGCTCGGCTCCCGGGACGATCGTCTACTTCGTCGACGTGCAGTTCTCGACCGACCCGTCCCTGTGTGACGAGGGTCGACTGCCGTGGGATCACGTCGGCACGGACGTCTGGGACGTCAGGCGCGGATAGCGTTCGCATGGCCACGGCCACGAGCGAGATTCGCGACGGGGTGCGTGTGGACTGGGACGTTCCCATTCCCGTTGATGACGGCCTCGTCTTGCGCGCCGACGTTTACCGCCCGATCGCCGACGGCCGCTATCCCGTCATCCTCACGTATGGCCCCTACGGCAAGTGGCTCCACTTCGAGGACCTCTACACCGATCAGTGGCGTCGCATGGCCGCCGAGCATCCGGACGTCGTCGCGGGATCGACGAACAAGTACCAGAACTGGGAAGTGGTCGACCCGGAGAAGTGGGTACCGGACGGCTACGCCTGCGTCCGTGTCGACTCGCGTGGCGCCGGGCGCTCGCCGGGATTCCTCGACATCTGGTCCGCGCGCGAGGCGAAAGACCTGTACGACGCGATCGAGTGGGCGGCACGCCAGCCGTGGTCGAACGGGAAGATCGGCCTCAACGGCATCTCCTACTACGCGATGAACCAGTGGCAGGTCGCGGCGCTCCAGCCGCCGCACCTGGCGGCGATCTGCGTCTGGGAGGGCGCCGCGGACTACTATCGCGACCTCTCGCACCACGGCGGCATCCTCTGCACGTTCGGGCGCGCGTGGTTTCCTTCCCAGGTGATTCGCGTACAGCACGGCCGCGGCCGGCATGGTTACCGGAGCCGCATGACCGGCGACTGGGTCTCCGGACCCGCGACCTTGACCGAGGAAGAGCTCGGCGCGAACCGCCGCGACTTCTACGAGGACTGCTTCCGGCATCCGCTCGCCAGCGACGAGTACTGGCGTTCGCGCATGCCGGACTGGGCGAAGGTCACCGTGCCGCTCTTCTCCGCCGCCAACTGGGGCGGTCAGGGTCTGCACCCCCGCGGAAATTTCGAGGGCTTCGCACGCTCGGCGTCGAAGCAGAAGTGGCTCGAAGTCCACGGCATCGAGCACTGGACGCACTTCTACACCGACTATGGCGTCGCGTTGCAGAAGAAGTTCTTCGGACACTTCTTGAAGGACGAGGACACGG
>QHRT01000520.1:0-344 GCA_003220195.1 Candidatus Rokuibacteriota bacterium
GTTCTCGGCGTACTGGATCAGGAGCGGGGCCTTGATCTCCGGCACGCGCGCGGTCTCGGGCGCGGCGCCGTAGAACGGCACGCCGGCTTTCATGTCGGCGCCGAGCGTGACCGCCAGGAAGTTCGTCGTCCCGCCGCCCCAGCAGAACCCCGTGACCCCGAGCTTGCCGGCGGACAGCGCGTGAGATTTCAAGAAGCGCGCGCTGTTGACCATGTCCGTGCGCAGCTTCGCCTGGTCGAGACCGGCCTGGAGCGTGCGGCCGTCGTCGTCGTTGCCGGGGTAGCCGCCGACCGGCGACAGACCGTCGGGAGCGAGCGCGACGAATCCCTCGGTGGCGACGCGGC
>QHRT01000520.1:368-5116 GCA_003220195.1 Candidatus Rokuibacteriota bacterium
CGCCGGGAACGGGCCCGGCGCGTTCGGCTGTACCAGGTAGCCGCGCATGGTGCCCGACGTGCCGCCCGGTGACGGATAGCTCGCGTACTTGGCCTTGATCCGCTGGTCGGTGAACGAGATCGTCTGGGCCAGCGCGTAGCGCGGCAGGAGCGACTGCGCCATCGCCAGCGCCGACGCGCCGCCCACGGTCAGCATGCTGGCCCGCGCGAGAAATTCGCGACGGTCGATGCGCCCGTGGCAGTACTCGTCGTAGAGCTCGAACACGCGCTGGTCGATCTCGCTCTGGGTGAGCGCCGGTGCCGCCTCGGGCGCGATCGTCGATTGACCTGAATTCCGCGCGTCAGCCATCCCTGGCCTCCTCGGTTCGGGTGCGTCATTCTAGCGCTTCGCCGGATTTGTGGAACAATCTCCGTGGCTGGTGGTCATCACGTGAAGAGACGTGTCGCGCTCACCCTTCTCCTTGCGGCAGGCCTCCTTTCCGGTCCCGCCGACGGCGCGCCGGAAGGAACGATCACGTTCGGCTTGCACGTCACGCTGGCGCCGCGCTGGTTCGATCCCGGGGACGCCGAGCCCGCGATCACCCCGTTCATGGTGCTCTACGCCCTGCACGACGCGCTGGTCAAGCCGATGCCGGGCGGCCTCAACACGCCGGGCCTCGCGGAGTCGTGGACCATGTCCCCCGACGGGCTGACGTACGAGTTCCTGCTGCGGAAAGGCGTGAAGTTCCACAACGGTGAGCCGGTGACGGCCGAGGACGTGAAGTTCACGTTCGAGCGCTATCGGGGTGGCGCCGTGACGCAGCTGAAGGAGCACGTCCGCGAGGTGCAGGTGGTCGACGCCTCGCGCGTGCGCTTCCATCTCAAGCAGCCGTGGCCGGACTTCATGAGCGTCTTCGGCACGACGGCGTCCGCTGCCGCGTGGATCGTCCCGAAGAAATACGTCGAGCAGGTCGGCGACGACGGGTTCAAGAAAGCGCCGATCGGCGCCGGGCCGTATCGCCTGGTGTCGTACAAGCCGGGCGTGGAGCTCGTGGCCGAGGCGTTCGACGGATACTGGCGCAAGGCGCCCGCCGTGAAACGCGTGGTGTTCCGCGGCCTGCCCGACGAGACGACGCGTGCCGCGGCGCTCAAGCGGGGAGACGTCGATGTCATCTTTCAGGTGAGCGGTCCGGTCGCCGAGGAGATCAAGCGCACGCCCGGGTTGAGGGTGGTGGGGCCGGTCACGAGCGGCGTGTTCTGGCTCGACTTCACGGAGCAGTGGGATCCGAAGTCGCCCTGGCACGACAGGCGCGTGCGCCAGGCCGCGGATCTCGCGATCGACCGGCGCGCGTTGAACCAGGCGGAGACGCTTGGCATGTCGCGGCTGACCGGCGGAATCGTCCCGCGAAACTTCGAGTTCGCGCTCGCGATCGAGCCGTCGCCATACGATCCCGGGAAGGCGAAGCAGTTTCTCGCCGACGCCGGCTACCCGAACGGATTCGACAGCGGCGACTTCTATCCGTACCCGCCCTACTTCTCGATGGGGGAAGCGCTCGCCGGATATCTGCAGGTGGTCAACATCCGGAGTCGCATCCGGACGATGGAGCGCGCGGCGTTTCTCACCTCCTACCGCGAAAAGAAGCTCCGCGGCGTGGCCGTCGTCATCAACGGGACGTCGGGGAACGCGGCCACGCGGCTCGCGCCGTACGTGACTCGCGCCGGCGCGTACGCGTACGGCGTGGTCCCGGAGATCGACGATCTCTTCCAGCGCCAGGCGCGTGAGCTCGATCGCGCGAAGCGCGAATCGCTCCTGCACCAGATCCAGCGCATGGTGCACGAGCGCGCGATGTTCGCGCCGCTCTACGAGCTCTCCCCGCTCGCCGGCGTCGGGCCGCGCGTCGAGCAGCCCGCGGTCGGCCTGTTGCCCGGATTCCCGTACGTCGCGCCGTTCGAGGAGCTCAAGCTCAAGAAACCGTGAAGGACGAGCGCAGCAGGAGGAAGTCATGGGACGACTGGACGGCAAGGTCGCGTTGATCAGCGGAGGAGCGCGGGGGCAAGGCGCGGTCGAGGCGCGGATGTTCTCGCGCGAGGGCGCGGCCGTCGTCTTCGGCGACGTGCTCGACGATCAGGGCAAGAAGCTCGAAGCGGAGCTGCGCGGCGGCGGCGCGAAGGCGACGTACCTGCACCTGGACGTCACGCGCGAGACGGACTGGCGCGCCGCGGTCGCGACCACCGTTTCGGCCTACGGCAAGCTCAACGTGCTCGTCAACAACGCCGGCATCCTGTTCCGCGCGACGATCGAGGACACGACCGAGGAGAACTGGGATCGCATCATGGCGGTCAACGTCAAGGGCGTCTTTCTCGGGACGAAGGCCGCGATTCCCGCCATGCGACAGGCGGGCGGCGGGTCGATCATCAACATCTCGTCGGTGGCCGGGCTCGTCGGCAGTCCGCAGAACACCGCGGCGTACAGCGCCACCAAGGGGGCGGTGCGCATCTTCACCAAGTCGACGGCGATCCAGCACGCGAAAGACGGCATCCGCTGCAACTCCGTCCATCCCGGGCCCATTTCGACGGACATGATCAAGGACACCCTGACGAATGTGTCCGCGTGGGAGCAGCGCCTGCGACGCCTGCCCATGGGCCGCGTGGGGACGCCCGAAGCGAGCTGGTGATCGACGGGGGAACGACGGCGGAGTAAGGACGCGCTACGCGCTGTGCACGAGCAGAACGCGCATGAAGGAGCTCCTTGCGCGCCCGGGTGTCTAGTCCAGCCAGTCCTCCTCTTTGAGCTTCCTTGGCAGGTACGTCTTCGTCAGGTAGCGAAAATCCTTGTTCGCCAGCGCGTCGAGCTCGTACTTGAGCCCGCTGCCGAGCATCCTCTTGATCTCTTCCTGCCACGGCTTCTTGTCGAACCAGCGGTACTTCAGGAGCTCCTTCGCGCGGCTCACGTCCTTGTCGTTCAGCTTGATGCCGACGTTGCGCGGCAGCCCGTAGCGATCGGGATCCGCGCTACTGAGGCCGACGAACTTCGCCTTCGGGATCGCCATGCGCTGGCTCTCGAACGCGAGATTGATCGAGCCCTGCTTGACGACCGAGTAGGTGTAGTAGCCCCACGGGTCGTTGTCGACCAGGACGTAGACGGGCAGCTTGTACTCCTCGTGCAGGCGACGCGCGAGCCGCCGCACACCGCGCGGCGGCTGGCCATTGCCGGTCAGGAGCACGCAGTTGTACCGGCGCCAGAATTTGTCCTCCGAGAGGCGGTTCCACTGGGTGCCCTTCTCGACCAGCAGCACGAAATCCGCCGTGCAGCGGCGGAGCTGGATGAACTCGGGCTCGACGATGGACGGGACGGAGTAGCCGCCCTTGCCCAGGCGCGCGCAGTTGACCAGGTCGCCGTCGTCGATCAGCACCAGCGGCCCGACGACGCTGCCGCGGTTCTCCGCGCGCACGTGGAGCTCCTCGCGGAGCGCCGTGAGCGCGACCTCGAGATCCTCGATGAGCGGGTCGGACTCGTTCTGGGCGTCGAACGTGTTCTCGTGCGAGCCTTTCATCGTGTGCTTGGTGCGGTAGTAGATCTCGCGGAGCGAGGTCGTCAGGTTCGCGCGCTGCAGCTCGACCAGCGCGTCCGCCACCAGCACCGTCTGCATGAACTTCTTCGCCATCGAGACGTTGAAGAACGTGCGCTCCTGCTTCCGTTTCCCCATCTCGATGATGCCGCGTCTGGCGTCGAAGTTGACGTTGGCGAGGCTGCGGATGGGGATCGATAGCATCGGATCCTTGCTGCGCTCGGCGGCGGTGATGACCGTATCCGCCACGCCGACCAGCTTCTTCTCGACGACTCCGGGGGTTTTCGCCTTGGCGGCTGCCATCGCTTTCTCTATCTCTTCCGGCTCTTGCCCGACGACGTCTTCGGCTCTTCCGGCGGCGCGACATCGCTCGCGGCGGCGCCGGGCACGTCCGGCGCCTCTCCCTCGGTGCCTTCCGGCGTGACGATGATCGAATGCGGCAGGCCGTCCGGCCCACCGTTGCGACCGAGGATCTCGTCGGTGCGCACGCCGCCGGTGCGCTTCATCGCGATCTTCTGGAGCTGGCTCTTCAGCTTCTCCTTCGGAATCTTGCCGCCCTTCAGGCGCGCGCACGCCTCGACGACTTCCTCGATGTACAGCTCGAAGATGTTCCGCCGGCGGAACTCGCTCTTGGCGCGCTCGCGGCGGCGCAGGAACACGCCGAGCCGGCGCCCGCACTCTTGAAGCGCGAGCTTGATCTCCTTGCGGATCTCGTCGTAATCCGCGATCGCTTCCTTCGACTCGCTGGTGAACGGCACCCAGACGGATGCCATGTGAACGAACACCACCATCGGGCCGGCGGGGAGCGCGCCGCGCGACTGCGAGATGCCATAGTTGCGCCAGTCGGTGTCGAGCACGGCCTTGAACGTCGCGCACGCGGACTGCTGGTAGAGCAGCGGCACACGGTTCGCGTAGCGGAGCACGCGCGCCAGCTCGCTGTCGTCCTTCTCCTGCTCGCCCTCGGCGAGCGGGACCGCGGGCGCGTCGGGCGTGGTCACGGCAATATCAGGACCCTTGCCATAGGCCAGGCCGGCCTCGATCACGAACGGGTTGCCCCGATACACGGACGGCGGCCGCGTCACCGCCGTGTAGAACTCGCCCTTGATCTCCTTGTAGAGCCCGTGGAGGATCGCCCTCTCGCCGATGGGCGAGATGCAGTTCGACGGCGGCGCCATGATCTTCGTCGCCTGGATCGCCTTGT
>QHRT01000521.1:0-2426 GCA_003220195.1 Candidatus Rokuibacteriota bacterium
TCTCTTCAGGGGCGCGCCGACGCGCGCGCATCCGTGGTTTCCCGGCATCGCGCCGGCGTACGAGGACAGCTTCGGCCTGAGGCCCGTGATGCTGCATCCGGAGAGCCGCGGAGTCGTGCGTCTGCGCTCGGCCGACCCGCTGGCGCCCGTGCGAATCGTGCAGAACTTCCTGGCGACCGACCACGACGTCCTCACGATCCGCGAGGGTGTGAAGCTCGCGCGCGACCTGGCGAGCCGGACGGCCGTCGATCGGTTTCGCGGCCGCGAGATGTCACCCGGGCCGGAATGCCGGACCGACGCCGACATCGACGCGTTCGTCCGGCGCACCGCGATCACGGCGCATCACCCGTGCGCCACCTGCGCGATGGGGACGTCGGAGAACGCGGCGCTGGATCCCGAGCTGCGCGTGCGAGGCGTCGAAGGCCTTCGGGTCGTCGATGCGTCCGCCATGCCGGACCTGGTCTCGGGCAACATCAACGCGTGCGTGCTGATGATCGCGGAGAAGGCCGCGGACATGCTCCTCGGCAAGCCGCCGCTCGCTCCGGCCGCGAGCGTCTGACCTTCGAGCGTCTGGCCTTTACGAGTCCGAGGGAACCTCGAGCGCTCGATCTCCGACCGCTCGCCGCGCAGGTCGTTCCGGCGCCGGCAGCCGGCACAGGACGAGCCCGGCCAGCGCGTACGCGATGATGAACGGCAGCAGCGCGTACGTGTAACTATGCGTCCGGTCGTAGACCCACCCGGTGAACACGGCCGCCGGCACCGAGGCGACGCTCTGCAGCATGCTGATCCAGCCGCGGATCGTCGCGAAATGCGAGCGCCCGTAGAAGTCGCCGACCAGCGCCCACGTGACGGAGTTGATGCTGTCGCCGAACGAGAACAGGATCGCGAAGACGAGCAGCGCCCAGAAGGACGCGCCGCCGTACGTGAGCACCGCGAGGCCGAGAGCGCCCAGGAACACGCCCGCCGCGCCGATCGCCTGCTTCGATTTACGGTCGCCGAGCCACCCCGTCAGCGGCCTCACGATCACGGTGCAGAAGGCGGTGAGTCCCACGAAGAGCGCCGCGCGCGGCTCGTCCAGACCTTTCCAGACCAGCAACGGCACGAGATGCACGGTGACGCCGCTGTACGGCACGTTGCGCAGCGAATGGAACGCCGCCAGCAGCCAGAACGCCTGGGTCCGCAATGCTTCGCTCGCGGTGAACTCGTTCGGGTCATCGGGTGACACGTGAAGGGCGGGCGTCGCCCGGGACGTGTCGAGCGCCGGCCGCCGTTCGCCGTCGGGCAGTAACCCCATGCTTTCCGGCGAGCCGCGCATCAGGAACACGAGAGGAACCAGCAGGAGCACGACGACACCCGAGGCGAAGGCCGCTGCGCGCCAGCCCAGCGTCAGGACCGTGAGCGCGACGAGCGGCACGATGACGACGCCGCCGATCGACTGACCGGTCTGGACGATCGACATCGCGAGCCCGCGCTTTCGGCGAAACCAGTGATTCACGGCGGCGAGGGTGGCCTGGTTGAAGCCGAGCTGGAAGCCGGTGGTGACGGGCCCGACGAAGACGAGGACGAAGAACAGGTAGCTGTGGGTGAAGGCGAGGAGCACGAAGCCGAGGCCGGCCATGAGCGTCCCCGCGAGCATCATGACCCTGAGATCGAATCGATCGATCAGGTACCCCGCGACCGGCCCGCCGAGCGCGGACTCGAGCTTGGCGAGCGAGAACGGGAGCGACGTCGCGGCCCGCGTGAGGTTGAGCTCGTTGAGCACCGGCAGGAAGTACAGCGTGAGGCCGGTATTATAGGTGCCGCCCTTCACGGCGTCGAGGATGCAGCCGACGATCACGATCCGCCAGCCGTAGAAGAGACGCCCGGGACTGCGCGAGAGTCGATATCTCATTGCGCGACGTTCACGCAGGCCTCCACGCGCGCTTCGCCATCGCGTCGACGTCGCTCAGCACTTCCACGACCGCCGGGGAATTCGAGGCGAGGGCCTTGTCGAGCGCCGGGCGGATGTCGTCGGGGCGCTCCACCCGGATGCCGACGCAGCCCATCGCCTCCGCGACCCTCGCGAAGTTCACCTGACGGCTGAAGTGCCACATCTCGGTCGCGCGCCCGCGCTGCCGGCCGCCGTACGCGGCGTCGAAGAGATGCTTCTCCTGGTTCAGGGCGTAGTTGTTGTTGACGACCATGATGGCGTTGATCCCGAAGCGGGCGGCGGTCTCGAGCTCCGCCAGATGGTAGTAGAACCCGCCATCCCCGCAGAACCCGATCACGGCTCGTTCGGGCAGCGCGCACTTCGCCCCGAGCGTCGCCGGGAAGGCCCAGCCGAGCGAGCCGGCGCACCGAAGAAATCGTTGTCCCGACCTCGTGAGCCGGAGCATCTGGCCGGTCCACATGCCGGAGTGACCGGTGTCCGAGCGCACGAGGCCGCC
>QHRT01000521.1:2462-4759 GCA_003220195.1 Candidatus Rokuibacteriota bacterium
AAGATAGTCGCGGACGAGCTCGTGCGTGCGCGCGAGCCAGCCGCGCCGCGCCGGCGACGATGACGGCGCGGCCGCGATCATCCGTGCGAGCGTCACCTTCGCGTCTCCCAGCAGCGCCACTTGCAGCGGATAATTGCGGCCCAGCTCTTCCGGGTCGATGTCGAGCTGGATCGCGGCGACGCCCGGCTTCGGGACCTGCCAGTTCGTGGTGAGCTGTCCGCCGGCGTGGCTGCCGGCGAAGAACACGAGATCGGCCTCGGCGATGACGCGGTTGGCGCACCAGCGCGAATAGGTTCCCGGCACGCCGACGTTCAACGGATGATCGTCGGGCAGCGCGGCCTTCGCGTTCAGCGACGTCGCGACGGGAATCTGGAAGACTTCGGCGAGCTTCACGAGCTCGGCCTCCGCTCCCGACCAGATCACGCCGCCGCCGGCGACGATGACGGGACGTTCTGCGCGAGCCAGGACCTGCACCGCCGCTCGCACGGCGTCGGCCTCCGGCTCCGGACGGAACGCGGGCACGCTGGTGAATCGCTCTTCCCAGAGCGGCGTCAGGTCGGCCTCGCGCTCGAGCACCTGCGCGTGCGTGCCCGACATTTCGAGATGCACGGGGCCGGGCGCGCCGCTCGTCGCCACGCGGAACGCTTGCCGGAGCAAGTCAGGAAATCGTTCGAGCGCATCCACGTGAAAGTTCGCCTTGGTGACGGGCTCCCACATCGGGAAATCTTCGATCTCCTGGTAAACGTGCCGGTACCTGGTCGCGGCGTCGACGCCGCCGGTCAGCGCGATGACCGGGGAGCACGCCATGAACGCGTCGCGTAGCCCGGCCGCGAGGTTCGCCGAGCCGATGGTTTGCGCGAGACAGATCCCGGGACGGCGCGCCGCGCGGGCGTACCCGTCGGCCATGTACGCCGCGGCCTTCTCGCCGTGCGTCACCACGCGGCGGACGCCCATGTCCTCCATCTCGGCCATCGCGGGCAGCATGATGGTCGGAACGAAGAAGACGTGCGTGATGCGGGCGGCATGCACCTGCTCCGCGAAGTATCGATTGCCGGTCATGCGTGGCATGGTCTCCTCCTGGTGCCCTGATAATAGAACGTGCTTGACGGCGGTCGTGAATCCCGCGATCGTCCCGCCATGGCACGACCCCTGCGCGTCCCCGTCTCGCTCGTGCGCGTCCGCACGCGCGACGGCGTGTTTCTCGACGGCGTCATCGTGGAGCCGCGACGGCGGCGGCGCGCCGCGCTCATCTGGGTCCACGGGCTCGGCTCCAGCTTCTCTTCCGGCCAGCCGATGATCGCGGCCCTGTCGAAGCGGCTCACCGCCGCCGGCATCGCCTTCATCAAGCTCAACACCCGCGGTCACGACGCGGTCGCGCGAGGCGGAAAGAGGCTCGCGGGCGCGGCATTCGAGCGTTTCGGCGAGAGCGTCGAGGACGTCCGGGCAATGATCGCGTTCGCCCGAGACGCGGGATATCGCGGCGTCATTCTCGCCGGCCACTCGACCGGCGCGAACAAGGTGCTCCATTTCGCTTCGCGTGTCCGCGACCGTCGAGTGCGTGGCGTGATCCTGCTGGGACCCGTCTCGGATATCGCCGGCGAGGCGAAACGAGTCGGCACTCGGGAGCTCCGGCGTCGTGTCGCCGTCGCCGAACGCCTGGCGCGCCGTGATCCGGATGCGCTGGTGCCCCGCGAGTTCGGGTTCTGGAGTGCGCGACGCTACCTCAGTCTCTATCGCCCCGGCGAGACCGAGGACGTGTTCCAGTACTACCGGGCGAACGCTCGATGGACGGCGTTGCGGCGCGTCCGTGTGCCGATCGCGGTCGTGATCGGCAGTCGGGACGAATATCTCGACCGCCGTCCGTCGGAGCTGGTCGAGGCGTTCGAGCGGAACGCGACCCGGGCGCGATCGGTCGCCGGGATCGCGATCGCTGGAGCGCGTCACGGATTCCAGGGGCGCGAGGACGTGCTCGCGCGTGAGGTGGTGGCGTGGGTGCGGGGTCACTGCCTGAGAAGCTGAATCGCGCTGAGTCGTCACGGATGTCGCCGGTCCCGGCGAATTTTTTCTTGACACACTTTTCGGCGTCGAGTGATCGGTTGTCGAGCAGGTTTCGCGAACACCCTGTCAGCGGGCGACGGCGACGCGACCTTCTCAGGAAGCCGCAGCGCTGTCGAAAAATCATTCCGGCGACCACTATCGCGCAGCTGCGAGCCTCGCAGGACCTCGCGAAATCGGGGTGTAGATTCGCTCCGATGGAGAAGGGAGCTGGCATGGAAATCGAACGCGGAAACCTCGAC
>QHRT01000011.1 GCA_003220195.1 Candidatus Rokuibacteriota bacterium
GGAATCGTGCCGGCGCCTGCGCCCCCCTTGGGTCTCCACTGATGCGCGCCCGCCGGGCTCTTCGTCAGCTCCCAGTCGTAGCCGAACAGGTTCTTGAAGTAGTCGTTGCTCCACTTCGTGGGCGTGGTGGTCCACGTGACTTCCAGGCCGCTGGTGATCGTGTCGCCGCCTTTGCCCGTGCCGAACGTGCTCCTCCAGCCCGGCGCCATGGGTCTTGCCGAAAGTGTGGCCACCGGCGATGAGCGCAACCGTCTCTTCGTCGTTCATCGCCATGCGCCTGAACGTCTCGCGGATGTCCGTGGCCGCCGCGATCGGGTCCGGATTGCCGTTCGGGCCTTGCGGGTTGACGTAGATCAGCCCCATCTGAACGGCCGCGAGCGGAGTCTCGAGATCCCGGACGCCGGAGTAGCGCTTGTCAGCCAGCCACTTGTCCTCGGAGCCCCAGTAGACGTCCTCGTCCGGCTCCCAGACGTCCGGACGCCCGCCGGCGAACCCGAAGGTCTTGAACCCCATCGATTCCAGCGCGACGTTGCCCGCGAGGATCATGAGGTCGGCCCATGAAATCTTCCGGCCATACTTCTGCTTGATCGGCCAGAGCAATCTGCGCGCCTTGTCGAGGCTGACGTTGTCGGGCCAGCTGTTGAGGGGCGCGAAGCGCTGTTGACCGGAACCGGCGCCGCCGCGGCCGTCGCCGATGCGGTACGTGCCGGCGGCGTGCCATGCCATGCGGATGAACAACCCCCCGTAGTGGCCGAAGTCCGCTGGCCACCAGTCCTGCGAGTCGGTCATCACGGCCGTGAGGTCCTTCTTCACCGCCGCCAGGTCGAGGCTCTTGAACTCCCTGGCGTAGTTGAAGTCCTTGCCCATGGGATCGGACAGCGGCGAGCGCTGGCCCAGGATCTTGAGCTTCAGCTGATTGGGCCACCAGTCTCGGTTCGACGTGCCGCCGCCGGCCGTGTGCGTGAACGGGCACTTTGCTTCGGTTGACATCTGTTCTCTCCTTCCTCTCCTCTGGTCTGTGGGTCGCCGACATCACCTGCGTGCCGACGTCGGCCGGCTTCTTGTATTTCGCCAGCGTGCTCGACGGGTTGGAGCTGGCGCGTGATCGGCGATCGAATGTGAGCCGGGTCTCGCACCAGGTCCGCCTCGACCGCCGGGTCGCCCCTGAAAAGCCTGGACGGAGCAACATGGCGATCCTCCTGCGGCCGAGGCGACTAGTCAAGGAGCGATCCCACGGCACGGGTCAGGTCGTCAGGATGGAGGTGTCTGGGCGGCGCCCTTCTGGCGCATATTGAGGCCTTCGGCTAGACTCCCGTCAGCCATCCCAACCGAGGTGCCCATGCGGCGGATCTGGCTCGCGGTCGTTCTCCCGGGCCTCCTCGCTCGCACAGTTCACCGCCGAGGGCCAGTATGACGAGCGACGGCGACGAGCGATGTTCGACACCATAGACATGCCGAGAAGCAGCAGGCCCTGCCGCCACAAGAGGACGGTGTGAGATGACGCTTGATCCGACTCCGCCTTACCGCGTGTCCGATTTCTGCCCTGCTTGCCGCGAGAAGTTTCTCGCCGTGGTGGGCTGGATAGCTCCGGCGCTGGAGTCGGCCCTCTCGCCGGCCCCGCCTGAGCCCATCACCACCCCCGAGGACACGCTGCGCAGCGCGGGCATCAGCAGCGAGCGCCAGGCGATGTATCAACGGCGCATGTCGAGCCTGCTCGCGGGGAGAAAATGACGGCGACTGAGAGAATGATAGACTTTTCGACATCTTCGGGGTGTGGCGCAGCCCGGTAGCGCACCTGCTTTGGGAGCAGGGGGCCGGAGGTTCAAATCCTCTCACCCCGACCATTCCGTTCCGGGAGTCACGAGGAGAACCCGCATGAGGCTGGCCCGTGGATGGCTTACTGCGATGGTTGTCCTGGCTCTGGTGACGCCGGCGTCGGCGTTCATGTGTCCGCTCGTGATCAAGCAGGCCGACGACGCCATCCAGAAGGCCGAGGCCGGCAAGGTCACCGCCGAGACGCGACCGCTCATCGACGAGGCGAAGAAACAGGTCGGCGAGGCGCGCGCGCTTCACGAGAACGCGAAGGCCCGGCGCGATCACGCCGACGCGGTCAGGAAGGCGCGGGTCGCGATCGCGTACGCCGAGGAAGCGATCCTGCTCGAAGGCCCCTGACGAGGTCGACATGAGCCTGTTCGACGAGTACGCGACGAAGTACAAATCCGCGCGCATGGAGCGCCGCAACGGGATCTTGCAGGTGACGCTCCACACCGAGGGACAGTCGTTGCGCTGGGGCTTCCTGCCGCACGGCGAACTGCCGGACGCGTTTCATGATATTGGCGCCGACCGGGAGAACCGGGTGGTCATCCTGACCGGCACCGGCGCCGAGTTCTCGGGACCGCGCGCGACGCCGGGCACGTCGTCGTTCCCGACGCGACCGTCGATCGAGCGCATCGATCGCATCCATCGCGAAGGCCGAGAGCTCCTGATGAACCTGCTCAACATCGAAGTGCCGGTCATCAGCGCGATCAACGGGCCCGCGTGGCGGCATTCCGAGATCCCGCTGCTCTGCGACATCGTGCTGGCCGCCGACACCGCGCAGTTCCAGGACTCCGCGCATTTCGCGTCCGACGTCGTCCCGGGCGATGGCATGCACATCGTGTATCCGCTCCTCCTCGGCATGAACCGCGGGCGCTACTTCCTCATGACCGGCCAGACCCTCGACGCCGCCGACGCGTTGCGGCTCGGCCTGGTCGCCGAAGTGCTCCCGCCCGACAAGCTGATGGCGCGCGCCTGGGACCACGCGGAGCAGCTCACGCGCAAGCCGACGCTGCTCCTGCGCTACACGCGCCTGCTCTTCACGGAGTATCTGCGGCGACAGATGCACGATCTCCTGGGCTACGGCCTCGCGATGGAGAGCCTCGCGCTCTTCGAGAAACCGGAAGCGCCCGGCGCCTGAGCGCGGCGCCGCGCGGCACTCGCCGCGGTGACCCCGGCGGCGGGGTCAGAGCGACTTCGCGATCGCGGCGAGCACGCTCTTCTCGACCTCGACGTCGGAGGTCTTCACCGGCTCGTCCTTGTCCATCCAGAGGATCCGTTCGCGGTTGAAGACCGTCCGCTCGATGCTCACCGTCGTTCGATCGGCGCTCGCGGCCTTCATCTGGATCACGAGACGGTGGCGGGTGCCCTTCGCATAGACGCCGTAGTCCTCACCGTCGACGCGTCGCGAGTCGGTCGTGATCCAGCCGATCGAGCGATCGACCTTGTCCGTGTTCCACCCGAGTTGCTTCAGCACGGCCAGAGTCGTGGACCAGACGCGATCGATCGGTGCCGCAAGCGTCTGGGACACCGGGTCGGCCGCCCACACCGGAACAGCGAGCAACACGACCGTGCCGAGGGCGAGTGCCAGGCCAAGCCTCATGCGTTCATCTCCGATCTGATCGCGGGGATCCGGTGGCGATGGTGGGGGTGTGCATTGCCGTACTATCGCATTTCTTCGACTTGCGCCGGGACCGAGGGTCTGCGATATTTCAGTTCTCACGTGAAACGTGAGATGAATACCGTCACATGTTGGGCGGACCGACTGAAATTCAGTGAAATGACTGAAAAAACTGCGCAAGCCGTAGAGCACATTGCTTCACATCCCGAGCGACACATTTGCGCTGCGTGTCTCGCCCGGGAGCTCGGACTGTCCCGCAACTCCGCATACGACGTGGCGCGCCGTCTCGAAGGACGTCGCGAGTTCGTGCGCGAATATGGCGTCTGCTCGGCCTGCCGATCCGACCGGATGGTGTTGCGAACTCGCAACGGAAACTCGCCGCGTCAGGACGGAATCGCCAACAACGGCCGCTGACTGTTCGCCGCCCGGCGGCGGGCGCAGTTCAGCAACACCTCAACGGTCGGCCGGTCGGATCCCTCGCGCGGTCTGCCTCGCGCGCTCGGCGGCGCGCCGCGCCTCACCGGCCCGACGATCGAGCTCGACGAGTCGTTCTCGGAGCCGTGCGGCGTCGGCCGTGGCCTGATCGGCTTGCCGCTCTTGCCGGGCTGCTTCGCGTTCGAGCTCGCGGAGGCGTCGTCGCTCCGCCTGCTCTCGGCGCCCCGCCGCCCGCGCGATATCGCGCTTTACCGGCGCGCGTTCCGGCTGCGGCGCGGCATCGCGTTTCACCCGGCCGTCTTCTGACTGCCGACCGACACGTCGCTTCGCGGGCGCGCTCTCCGGCCGGTGTGCTGACGCCGCAGGCTGTTCTCGCGCGGGCTTCACGAGCTCGAGCCGCCGATTCCCTCGCGTCGCCGGTCGCGCCGTCACGCGCTCGCCGCTGAACACTTCGAATCCCGGTGCGGCGCGCTCCTCGCTGAGCCGGCCGGAGCGCAGATCGTCGCGCGCCTCACGGTCGGCGGCGGCGCCGAGCAACGTCGCCGAGATTCGCGAGAGTGTCGCGTCCGTCGCGCGCAGCCCCGTGTCTCCGAGAGCGCGCCGGGCGTGGTCGAGCAGCTCGTTGAGCGTCGCCCGCTCTTGCTTCACGTGATCCGCGGTGCTACCAGTGCGGCCGAGCTGCGCCTGGCGCAGACGATCGACGGCGTCGATGAAGCGAGAGACGCTCTCCGGGTGGTGCCGCGCGACGTGGTTCACCGCCCAGAGCGGGACGCCGGGCTTCCGCACGCTTTTCAGCGCGAGGGCTTCGTCGCGACGCCCCGCTTCCCGCAAGCGAGCGACCTGCGCGTCCCGCTCGCGAATGAAGTCGGAGAGCGGAGCTTCGTAGAGGCGAGCCAGGGTGTCGGGGCGCCGCGTCGCCATTGCCGGGATGAGTCAGTTCCGTCGAGGCGCGGTCAGGGAGATCAATTCCGTCGACCGCCTCCGATCGGCCGCGCGTGTCTCGATCGCCGCGAGGGGCGCGCTGAGACGCGTGGCGGGTGCGTGATTCCAGGTGATCACGTATCCGCCGACATCTCGACGTTCCGGGCGCCGCCGGCGCCGTTCCAAGACGTCTGCGGTGCTCGCATCCCAAACCCCGGCGCCCAAACGGAACAATAGATCAACGCGCATTGGCAAAGTGGCCTGAATAAGACATCGGGACGTCCGCGCGCAGTGTAGCAAACCACTGCCCGGCAGCGTGCAGACCGCGCCCCGCTCGTTGCGCCTCGGGACCATCAAGAGTTCGAATTGCGTGCGTCACCCCAGGTGGTACACATTTTGGCCGCGCGGACCGCGGCGACCCGACCGGCTCGGGGCTGTCGTCGCGCACCGTCGCGAACCGCCGCGAGTCTGCCCGCAGTGCACTCGCGAAAGGAGGGCACAGGTCGATGGCGATTGGTCGCGCAGTTCCCCGCCTCACTGAACTGGAGGATGACCCATGGACATGAACAGGCGCAGCTTCTTCACGAGCGCGGCGGTCACTGCCGCAACGGCGGCCGCCGCGCCGCTGGCATCGGCGGCCGACAAGTTCGCGCGCGACCGCGACTGGAGTGGCGAAACCCCGATCACCTATCCGGAACCGGCGTGGGAGGTGAAGGACAAGCGCTTCACCGGCATGCAGGGCAACGCGACGCTGCAGCGCATCTGGCACGGCACGAGCCACGACCGCGCACTCTGGTGCGAAGGTCCGGTCTGGATGGGTGACTGGGGCTGCCTGATCTGGAGCGACATTCCGAACCATCGCACGCTGCGGTGGATCGAAGACGACAGCCACGTGAGCGTCTTCCAGACCGAGTCCGGGTACTCGAACGGGCACACGCGCGACAACCAGGGCCGGCTGATCGCCATGGAGCACGACACCCGCCGCGTGCGGCGCCGCGAGTTCGACGGCGGATGGACCGTGCTGATGGACAACTATCAGGGCAAGAAGCTCAACGCTCCGAACGATGCGGCGGTCCACGCCGATGGCTCGGTCTGGTTCACCGATCCGGGATACGGGATTCTCGGACCGTACGAGGGGCACAAAGCCGAGTTCGAGCTGCCCACGCGCGTCTATCGTGTCGATCCCACCGGCAGGTCGACGGTCGCGGCCGAAGGACCGATGCGCCGCCCGAACGGCATCTGCTTCTCGCCGGACTTCAAGAAGTGCTACGTCGTGGACACCGGCGCGACCGACGGGCCGCAATATCCGGCCAACATCATCGTGTTCGACGTCGTGAATAACGCCCTGAGCAACCCGAAGGTGTTCGCCGACTTCGCCCCCGGCTTCACCGATGGCATCCGCTGCGACACCGACGGCAACGTCTGGTGCTCGTGGGGGTGGGGTGGAGTCGACACCAACGGCGTGCGCGTGCATGCGCCGAACGGTGATCAGCTGGCGTTCCTGCACACGCCGGAGGTGATCGCGAACCTGTGCTTCGGTGGCGTCAAGCGCAACCGGCTGATCATGACGGGAAGCACGTCGATCTACGCGCTCTACGTCAACGCGGTTGGCGCTGCGCTCAGTTGAGTCGCTGACTGCTTGATTGAATCGATCGGGGCGAGCCCCGCGCCGTTCAGCGCGGCGCGGGGACTCGATCAGGCCGGCACACCCTCGTCAGTCGATCATGTCGTAGCTGCGGAGAAGCTTGCCGGGCAACGCGCCCGTGCAGGTGTTGCTCTCGAACGTGACCGCACCATTGACCAGGATGTACCGCATGCCCGTGGGCTTCTGCATGCGACGCCATTCGCCGCCCGGAAAATCGCTGGCGTAGGTCGGTTTGTCGTAGACGTAGCCCAGCTCGTCCAGGTGGTAGACCATGATGTCGGCCCAGTCGCCGATTCGTAGAGTTCCGCGCTCTTTGAAGTTGGCGAGCCACGCCGGGAGGGTACTCATCTTGTAATGCGCCTGCTCGAGGCTCATGAGCTCTTTGTCGCGCACCCAGTAGGACAGGAAGTGGACGGGCCAGGTGCTGATGGTCAGGTAACGAATGTGCGCGCCGCCATCGGAGAGCGAGATGTGAGAGTAGGGACTGGTGATGCGGCGAGCCAGCGTCGCGTCGCCGCGATTGGCGAGCATGTGACTGAAGACCGTCTTGAGATCGTCGTCGAGCGCCAGGTCCAGGAACGCATCGAGCGGGTGCTGGCCTTGCTTCTCGCCCAGCTCCGCCAGCGTGAGGCCTTCCCAGCGGCGGTTGCGCTCGTTGACCACCTGGACCACCGTCATCGTGTTCCAGTCCGTGCGGGCGTGCGGGAACTTCTCGACGTCCTGCTTCATCGCGTGCCGGGCGGCAGTATCACGCAGCTTGACCGCGCGCTCCTCCGCAGATCCGACGAGCGGCTGAATCCAATGCGGCATGTAGTCGAACATGTTGTACTCGGCGAGCGTGAACTCGGCCACCGGGTCCATCGAGTTTTGCTGCACGACCACGGGAAGCCCGGCCGCGCGCGCCTCGTTCGCCCACGCAAAGCCTTGCTCGTCGTCGCCGACCGCCACGTGCAAGGGCCGGCCGCTCCGACGCATCATCTCGATCAAGAGGCGTTGCTGCTCCGAAGCCGTGGTGGAAATGCCGATGGTCCAGCCGAGGTGCCCGACGCTGAACTCCGAGAGCACATCGGCCAGGCCGAGGAACTCCTCCGGAGACGCCACGTGGCTGGGGAGCGCGCTGCCGTCCTCGGTGCGATCTTCGAGATTCTTGTCGGCCGAGAAGCCGAAGGCGCCCGCCTTCATGGCTTCGTGGAGCAGACGCTTCATCTCGTTCAGCTCGGCCTCGGTCACCGACGTACGCTCGCGCGCGGCCCTCATGCCGAGCACGTAGCCGCGCAGCGGCGAGAACGGGACCAGCGCGCCGACGTTCACGCCGAGCCCCTGGCGGTCCAGGCTGTCGAGGTACTCGGGAAACGTCACCCAGTCCCAGCGCATGCCGAGCTCCATGGAGCGCAGCGGAATGGCCTCGATGCGGTTCATCATCCGCATGTTGAGCTCGCGGTCCTCGGGCCGCGTCGGCGCAAAGCCGAAGCCGCACTGGCCAATGCTCACCGAGGTGACGCCGAACCAGCCGGACAGCGTGGCGTACGGATCCCAGTTGAGCTGAGCGTCATAGTGAGTGTGCAGATCGATCGCGCCCGGCGCCACGATGCACCCGCGGGCGTCGATCTCCTTCGCTCCCCCGGCCTGGATGCGGCCGCTCACCCGGGCCACACGGCCGTTCTTGATGCCGAGATCGGCCTGGTAGCGCGGCACGCCGGTGCCGTCCACGACGGTGCCGCCACGGATCACGAGATCGAGCTGGGCCATATGTCGTTCTCCTGTGGACGCGGATTCAACCGGCGTCATGATGGATGCGGTCATTCGATCTTGACGAACGCCGCTGCATAGGCAACTCCCGCGAAGGCCGCTTGCGCATCAGGAACCGCGTGCATCGAACGCGATGCGATGGTAGGTGACCGCCAGGTCAGGGTCAAGCAGCCCGGGTTGCAGGGTCCGATCGCGCGCGCCGGTCGAGGCGAGTCGGCTCCCTCCGGCGCGTCCGTCGGTGTACGCTAAGCGCCCCACGCGCCTGTAGCTCAGTTGGACAGAGCATCGGACTTCTAATGGCTCCCGAGCCCAGTGCTCTGTCCTTCGTGAGCGCACTCGGTCGCACGCAGGCGCAGATTCCATGAGCAGATACGATGAGCGCGAGCCTTCAGGCTGCGGCAACCGTGTGCGACCGGATGCGCCCGATGACAACGCTGAACTAGCCCGCAACTAGCCCGCGCTCGCCCCTCCCTACACCCCAAAATCGCGCAAGGCCCGGGCACGCTCGAAACGATCTGGCGTTCCACCTCGCGCGCGAGGGTATTTCCGAGTGGCACGTCGGACGTCCACTGCGTAGCGGGCGCAAGCGATTGCTCTGGATGTTCCACGTCGACGGTCCGGTCTTGCGGACTCGGTAGCAACGCCGCGATGATCGCCCGGCACACATGGCGCTGACGCTCGTCGTCTTGGTCGGTGGGAGGCCGGTTGCGGTCGCGGGCCTGGCGCGTGGTCGTCGGTTTGGGTGTCGGCGCGGTATGCGCCACTCATCGGGACTGAGGCGCACGAGGAACACCAACCCCACGAGGTCGGCGACGAGAGTCGATGATCTGCAACGAATCGCCGTTGGCGGCCGCCACGATCACGGCGGCCTTCGTTCCCTCCACGGCCACGTACTTGGCCGCGCCCGCCATCGTCAGACCGAACGTGTTCCTCACGACGGGAGCACTCGGCACGCTCACGTCGATGACCCAGAACATCCAGCTCGAATCGTAGGCCAGGGCCCCAGCACGCTGTTGAACGGGCTGCGCGCGAACGTCCCGGACTGGATGTTGGACGCGGTGACCGTCCCGGCGGCCGGTACCGTGCCCGCCGCCTGCGGCATGGCGCCGGGATGATCGGCACGCGCCCGGCCCCGAGAGGCGCCGGGCGCGTGCGTCGCGCGTGCGGACTTACGGGGCCAGGTCGATCACGTCGAGCAGCGCCGCCGAGTCCGAGGCGTGCAGGAATCCCGTGTTGACCGTGAGCCCGCGCACGGTGCCCGGCACGATGATCTGCGTGACCGCGACGACGTTGGTCGGCACGGACGCATCGAGGATGTGGACACCGGCGTTTGGATCGTAGTGACTCCCCGACGGAGACGCGAGGTAGACCTGCGTGCCGGCCGCCGCGATGTACTGCGCGTTGCGGCTGCTCGTGGTGCCGAGCAGCACCGGCGCCGCCGGGTTGCTGGCATCGAGGATCTGCAGCTGGCTGCCGACGATCGTGTACACCCTCGTCCCCACTGCCGCTACCGCCGTCGCGGCCCCCGTCAGTGACCCGGCGACGAACGGACTGCTAGGATTGCTGACGTCCACGATCACGAGCGCCGTCCCCACGGCGACATACGCGTACCGACCCGAGACGTTCACGCC
>QHRT01000535.1:0-504 GCA_003220195.1 Candidatus Rokuibacteriota bacterium
CCCGTCGGCGGCGTTCGTGTATCGGCGCGTGCGGCGGCGGCTCCCGCGCGTGAGCCTGGCGACCGTGTACCGGAATCTCCGGACGCTGGCTGCCGAGGGGTTCATCGGCGAACGCGCCGACGCGTCCGGGCTGCGCTTCGATGGCAACACGGCGCCGCACGATCACTTCACCTGCGTGACGTGCGGCCGGATCTACGAGGTGCCGGCCTCGCCGCCGGCCCTCGCGCGCGGGCGGCTGGCCGGTCGCACCGGGTTCGAGATCCTCGACCATCGCATCGAGTTCTACGGGCGCTGCCGCGCCTGTCGGCGCGGTGGCGGAGGGCGCACGAGGACGTCACCACTCGACACGACAAGGAGGGAGTCATGGCGGGGCGAAGCCTCAAGGGCAGCAAGAGCTTCGAGAATCTGAAGGAAGCCTTCGCGGGAGAGTCGCAGGCGAACCGGCGCTATCTCTATTTCGCGCGGATCGCCGACATCGAAGGCTTTCCGGACATCGCGGGGCTC
>QHRT01000535.1:539-5564 GCA_003220195.1 Candidatus Rokuibacteriota bacterium
CTGAAGCAGGTCGGCGATCCCGCGACGGGGGAGCCGATCGGGAAGACCGAGGCCAATCTGAAGGCGTCGGTCGCGGGCGAGACCTACGAGTACACGCAGATGTATCCGGGGATGGCGAAGACGGCCCGCGAAGAAGGGCTCGCGGAGCTCGCCGAGTGGTTCGAGACCCTCGCCAAGGCGGAAAAGTCGCACGCCGGCCGTTTCACGAAGGGACTGACCCAGATCGCCGGCAAGGAGCCTGCGGAAGCGATCTGAGGAGCGACGCGGGGAGAGCGCGTTCGCTCCCCCTGGGCCACGCCACCACGCGATGACCGCGATGCCGTCCCGCATGTCATTCCCATGCCGTCCATAGACGCGCCCGAGTTCTTCGACCTGACGCGTGTCGACGCGGAGCTGCGCCGCGTGTACGACATCCGCGCCGGGTGTCGCCGCTGCCTGCCGCTGTGTCCGTCGTTCAAGGTGCTGTTCGACCGGCTCGACGTCGAGGCGGTGGACGGCGACGTCGAGAAGCTGCCGGCGACGGACGTCAAGGACGTCGTCGATCTCTGCTACCAGTGCAAGCGCTGCTTCAATCACTGTCCGTACACGCCACCGCATCGCTGGGTGGTCGACTTTCCGCGCCTGATGCTGCGCGCTCGCGCTGCGGAGGCGAAGCAGCGGCGTCGCGTGTCGCTCGGTCGCCATCTCTCGTTCGTGTTCGAGAACCGGCTCACCGTCCGGTTCCGGATCCAGGAGATGATCCGCGCCGAGCGCCTCGTGGACGACGCGCGGATCGCCGACGAGATCGACGTCTACAACGCGCTCCTGCCGGGCGCGGGCGAGCTGTCCGCGACGCTGATGATCGAGATCGGCGAGGCGGGCGAGATCCAGTCGGTGCTCGACAAGCTCCTCGGCCTCGACACCCGCGGCTACGTGCGCCTCGAGGTCGGGCCGCACCGGATTCCCGCCGTGTTCGAGGCGGGACGGTCCGACGAGGAGCGCGGCAAGCTCTCCGCCGTGCACTTCGTCAGGCTCGCGGTGCCCGTGGACGCCGAGGCCTTCCGGCGCGCCGAGGTCGCGCTCGCGGTCGATCATCCGAACGAGCGGGCGCGCACGGTCCTCTCTCCCGAGACGAAGACCGCGCTCGCCGCCGACCTCGAGTCGGCGTGACGCGCGCCCTCGCCGCGGTTCTCGTCAGCGTCGCCGTCGGCGGCTGTTCGCCGTCGTCGTTGAGCCCGGAGGCCGAGCGCGGCCGCCAGACCTACGTCGCGCAATGCACGACGTGCCATGCGATGGACCCGGCCCAGCCAGGACCGGTCGGCCCTCCGGTGAAAGGATCGTCACGCGCGCTCCTCGAGGCGAAGCTTCTGCGTGGGGAGTATCCGGCAGGCTATCAGCCGAAACGACCGACAAAGATCATGCCGCCACAGCCGCAAGTTGCGCGAGAGCTCGACGCTCTCGCGGCATACTTGCGGTAATCGATCCAGGATCTGGGGCGCCGGTCGCGGCCTAGCGGCCGGCCACGATCATGCTGACGATCCAGAACACCGCGGTGATGACGAATCCCCCCCAGAACGTGCCCGTCAACGTGCTCAACATCTTCTTGCCCGGGCCCGTCGTGCCCACCATCGCGTTCACTTCAGCGACGACCAGCACGATCAGGAGCAGGAGCAGCATGCCGGTGATGGCCCCGCCACCGATCGGCGCGATCCAGGGCAGGTGTGACGCCGCGCCCATGAACCACAGCATCGGAATGGAGAGCAGGGTGTTGGTCCGGGACGCGAACCCGCCGCGCTGCCCGCGCGCGGCCGCCTCCGGAATCGCCTGACCGCCTTCCTTCACGCGCTTCGCCGACGCGATCACGACCTGCTGCGCGGGCCAGATCACGAACCAGACGTTGAACCACATCAAGCTGCCGAGCATGCCGCCGATGAAGATGCTGAGGTATCTCGGTTGACTGAAGTAGGGCCCGATCCCGCCGGCCGAACCGATGTAGTGGAGGATGAGGAGCCAGCCGGTGATGAACGTGATCATGGCGCCCCAGCGGAACCACCAGAGCGCGTTCTCCACCAGGCCGCCGGTGATCATGCCGGTACGGACGGGCGCCTCGGTCTTCGCGAAGAACGGTACCTGGACGAAGTTGAAATAGTAGAGCAGCCCGATCCAGGTGATACCGGCGAGGAAGTGGAACCACCGCAGCAGGAACAGCCAACCTTCGTAGCTGATGAGCGCCATCTGTTTGCCTCCCCTGACAGCGTGGTGAGCTACTCGTCGCCCTCCGGTTCCTCCTCGTCCTCGTCCTCGTCGTCGTCGTCGTCGTCGTCATCCAGCTCGTCGAGGTCGTCGAGATCGTCCTCGTCGTCTTCGAAATCGTCGTCCTCGTCCTCTTCGTCCTCGTCCTCTTCGTCTTCTTCGTCGTCCTCGTCGTCGAGCTCGTCGTCCTCGAAGTCCTCGTCGCCCTCCTTGTCCTCGTTGCCCTCCTTGTCCTCGTCGCCCTCCTTGTCCTCGTCGTCGTCGAGCTCGTCGTCCTCCTCGTCCTCGTCGATCTTGTCCTCGTCGTCGGTGAAAGCCTCCGAGCCGTGACGCTGTTGACGTGACTGAACGGTCGCTGGAATCGTTCGGTTCGGGGTCGCTCCCCGCGGATTATATCCAAAACATCAGGTGCCGCAATGAATTCGACGCCGCCATGCCTCCCGCCGGCGCGCGTCGTGCGGGCATCTGCGATACACTCCGATGCGCGACGTCGCAGGTGCTTTCGCCAGGCGGTGTAGCTCAGCGGCAGAGCAGGGGTCTCATAAGCCCCGTGTCGGAGGTTCAATTCCTCCCACCGCCACCAACCCCCATTCTTCAACCTTCTGGGAGGCCCGTCACCGCCCGCGGATCTGGGCAACGCGCGGGCGATGACGGGAACGGTCTCAGATCACGATGCGCGGGAGTTCCATCGCTCGGGACGATCCCGACTACCGCCGCTCGTCGTGACGCCAGTCGCGGCCGTCGCCGCGACGGTCATCGCGACGCTCGTCTCCTCGCCGCTCCGGACCAGGGAACGCCTGGCCCCCGCGACGCTCTTCCCAGCGACGACCCCACCGTGGCTCCCAGCGCGGCGGTGCTTCTCGACGCCACGCTCGCCATGCCGGAAGAGGCCGCCGGTAGTACTGCACGGGCCCGCCGAGCAACGGCGCAGGAACGTATTCGGGCGCGAGCGCGACCCAGGGACCGTTGTAGCCCGGGCTCTCGTACCAGACGCTGTTGGCGAACAGGTAGTACGCCCCGTCGTAGAAGAAGGAGTTGGCGTTCACGTTCGGCGCGTACGCGACCGGGCTTCCCGGAATCGCCACGACGTGCGGCGGCCCGGGCAGATTGATGCCGAGGTCGACCGACGTCTGCGCGTGGCTCGCGCCGACCGTGATCACGACGGCGAGGACGATCGCGCCGATGATGACCGGTGTGAGTTGTCCATGCTTCACCATTCGGAACACCTCCTTGCGAGCGAACGGTCCGGCGAGACGGTCGATCGCCCCGCGGTCGCTCGTCTCGCGACTTCTCCGTTCTGACGAACCGTCGTTCTTCGGCGAATTCCGTGCCATCGAAATGTCGTTGCTACACTATTAATCCTGAGATCCGTGCGCGTCGCCGTCCTCACCTCCACCCCGCCGAGCCCGATCGAAGGGAGCGGGACATTCGTCGCGACGGACGCGCTGGTGCGGGGTCTGCGCACGGCCGGCGACGACGTTCACATCGTCCCGTTTGGTCTGCGCACGCGGTTCCACACGCTCGACCGCTGGCTCTACAACGTCGCGGTCGCTTTTCGCCCGCCGGCGGCGGACGTCGTCATCGGTGTCGATCTCGACGGCTTCGTGTGGGCGCACCGGCGTACCGTCCCGTTCGTCGCGGCGTTGAAGGGCATCATCGCGGACGAGGCGACGCACGAACGAGGCTGGGTCCGGGTGTTGCTCTCGATCCAGGCGCGGTGGGAACGGAAAAACGCCCGTCGTGCCGATCGGGTCGTCGTGCCGAGCCGCTATTCCGCGTCGGTGGCGGAGCGCGTCTACGCCGTGCCACCGGCGAAGATCGCCGTGATCCCCGAGCCGATCGATCTCCGGGCGTGGCGTGCGCGGCTGGCGCGTGCGCCGCGGCAGGAACACCGGCGACCGACCGTCCTGACGGTGGCGCGCATGTACCCGCGCAAGCGAATCGCGGACCTGCTCGAGGCCGCAGCCCTCTTGCGCAAGCGAATCCCCGCCGTGTCGATTCGCGTCGTAGGAACAGGGCCGGAGTACGTCCGTGCGCGCGAGCTCTCAGCAGGGCTTCGCCTGGACGGGACGGTGGAGCTGCTGGGCGACGTGTCGGCCGAGCGGCTGGCGGTAGAATACGCGAGCGCCGACTGCTTCTGTCTTCCCAGTGTGCAGGAGGCGTTCGGGATCGTTCTCGCCGAGGCGATGGCCGCCGGTCTTCCCGTGGTCGCGTGCCGCGCCGCCGCCGTGCCGGAGGTCGTGCCGGACGGACGCGCCGGAATCCTGGTGCCGCCACGACGACCGGACGCGCTGGCGGACGCGCTCGAGGCGCTGCTCGGCGACTCCAGGCGCAGAATGAACATGAGAAGGGCTGGCATGGAGCACGTGGAACAGTTCGATATCGGAAGGGTCACCAGAGAGTGGCGAGAGGTGCTGGCGTCGTGACCGGCGTCGCGTACAGCACCCGCCGGTTCAAGTTCGCCGCGGGACACCATTACCGCGTGGACGGGTGGTCCGACGCTGACAACGATCGCGTGTTCGGACGGCTCACGGTGCCGCACGGTCACAATTACATCGTGGACGTCACCGTGCGCGGGGCGATCGACGCGGACACGGGAATGGTGATCGATCTCGCCGAGCTGAAACGGATCGTCGGGGAGACGGTGGTGGAGCGTTTCGACCACGCCGACCTCAATCAGGATCCCGCCTTCCGCGGCCGCGTCCCGACGACCGAGAACCTCGCGATCACGATCTGGGACCTGCTGGCTCCGAAGCTCGGCGCCGAGCTGCTGTGGCAGGTGCGGGTCTGGGA
>QHRT01000523.1:0-1832 GCA_003220195.1 Candidatus Rokuibacteriota bacterium
AGGGCCTCGGCCATCGCCCAGAACGGCTCGTACATCGGGTCGCTGATCATCTTCTTGCCGTGATACGGGTTGGGCCGCAGGAACCCGCCGCGCATCCCGAGCTTTTCGCGGGCGTAGCGCATCTCGTCGATTGCCCGATCGACCGACTGCATCGGCAGCATCGCGACCCCGAACAGGCGCTCGGGATACGGCTGGCAGTAATCGGCAAGCCAGCGGTTGTAGGCGCGGCACATCGCGGCGGCAAGGCCCGGATCCTCGACGGCGCCTGCGAACAGGCCGAGACTCGGATAGAGGAAGGCGGCATCGATGCCGTCGGCATCCATGTCGACGATGCGCGCGTGCGGGTCGAACCCGCCCTTGCGCCCCTCGGCATATTTCAGGGTGCCGGGCTTGACGATGCCCTGCCGGGCGCCGACGGAACCCAGGCTGCCGATGCCCCGCGGATTGCCCAGCAGCTTGCCTTCGACGCTGAGGCGTTCCTTACCATTCTCGTCGATGATGAACCGCGGCCGGCGCTCGCGGAATTCGGGATCGATATACCTGTCCCAGAGATCGAGCGGCTCGAGGATGTGGCCGTCCGCGTCGACGACGTTGTACGCGCGCGCCATCGGTAACCCCTCCGGAGGAAATGAAAACCGTTACATATTACCGTAGCCGCTATCATCCTTCCCTCAGGACTTCAGCCCTGGAGAACGGAGACCACGATGGGTGAAGCGATCGAGCAGCTGGCGCACTTCGTGGCCGGCACGCCGTGGGAGGCGATTCCTTCCGCAGTACGGGAGCACGCCAAGCTCGTACTGCTGGATACCATGGGCGTGATTCTGGCCGGGTCGATCCAGCCCGAGGTGGCCGGCGTACGGGCGCAACTGACGACGACCGGCGGTCGCGGCGCAACCATCTACGCGCCCGGCCTCCCGGTGGCGGATCCGCGAACGGCCGCGCTTCTCAATGGACTCGCCGGACGATCCGTCGAGCTGTGCGAGGGCCATCGCTACGTGTCGAGCCAGGGCGCCGTGCAGGTGCTCCCGACCGTGCTCGCCTCGGCCGAATGGCTGGAGCGGTCGGGACGACAAGCGCTGGCTGCGCTGATCTTCGGCTACGAGGTCGCCGCTCGAGTGGCCGCCGGACTGACGGCGCGGCCGCTGGCCCATCAAAATGGCCAGGCGCCTCTGCTCGGTGCGGTCGGTGCCGGGGCGCGGCTGCGCGAACTGAGTAGCGACCAGACCAGCCTGGCGCTTCGAATCGGCGCGATCCTCGTCCTCACTCCCGCCTACACCAACGCTGTGGCCGGCGCGACCGCGCTCAACGTGGCAGGAGGCATGAGCAGTTTTGCGGGGACGCTGGCACCCGAACTGGCGCTCGGGGGGGTCGTGGCGCAGCCGAACGCGATCGAAGAGGCGTTCGGCCAGCTGGTCGGCGACGGGTTCAGGCCGGAAGCCGTGACGGAAGAACTGGGACAGCGGTGGGAGATCGCCCGCAACTATTTCCGGCTGCGCGGCTGCTGCAATCCGATCTATACGGCGCTGGACGCGCTGGAAGACATCCTGAACGACCTGAAGCCGCCTCCCGACAGCATCGCGCGCATCGATGTGGCGACGTACCGGTTCGCGGCGAACATGCGCGACCGTGACCCGGCCAACGCCTTCGCCGCAAGATACTCCCTGCCTCACGCCGCCGCCGCTCTCGTGGTGCTCGGCAATGTGGGCTACCACGCCTTCACCCACGAGGCTGTTCGCGATCCCACGATCGCCGCGTTCCGCCGAAAGGTCGAGGTTCGTGAGGATCCCGCGCTCAACGCCCACGTGCCGCGACTCAAGCCGGCTCGGGTCACG
>QHRT01000523.1:2056-4642 GCA_003220195.1 Candidatus Rokuibacteriota bacterium
CTAGCCGGTCACCTCGCGCCGGCTGTAAACGCCGGCAGCTTGCCGATGTCTCTCATGTCGTGCTGGATGATGACCGTCGCCTTGAGAGCCGCCGCAATCTGCTTGAAGCGATCGAGCGAGGCGATGGTCTGCGCGCGGTCCGTGTTGAAGCTCGGAACCCCGTTCGTTTCGTAGTTCTCCTGGAAATGCATGAGATCGCCGCTCAGGAGCACCGGGCCCCGTTCTTTCAATCGCACCAGCAGGCTGCTGTGGCCGGGCGTGTGGCCCGGCGTGCGGAGAATGACCACCGAGCCGTCGCCGAACACGTCCTTGTCGAGCGCGAGCGCCTCGTACTTGCTCCCGCCCTTCGTCCAGTGCGTGAACGCCGCGGCGTTTACGCCCTGCGCGGGCTTCGGCGCGTTGACCGCGTCCCAGTCGCCCTGGCCGATCAGCAGCATCGCCTTGGGGAAGGCGGGAAGTTGGCCGGTATGGTCGCCGTGGTAGTGGCTGATGCCGACGTACTTGATCTGGTCGGGCGTGATCTTGAGCTGCGCGAGGTAATCGACGAAACTCGTCTTCGGCGCGTTCGGGTTGGAGCCGGGCATGAACCCCGTATCCCAGACCATGTACTCGTCGCCGTGCTTGATCAGGTAGCAGCTGAACGTGAACTGCAGCTGCAAAGTCTGGTGGGCGAAGATGTCCGAAAAGCGTCCGACGTCCCGCGGCTGCGCGTCCGTGCCGCAATCGATTCGAGTCAGCGTAACTTCCGGCGTCTGCGCGGACGCGGGCAAACTCACCAACAAACCGAACGTCAATAGCCAAAGCGCTTTACGCATGATTCCCCCTGAGTTCGAGAGGCGGATGTTATTCCGACTTTGATGCGCTTCTCGCGTTCCGCCCCCCGGATACAGCGCGGACAACCGGCGTGTCAAGGGATCTTCTGCCGACGCCCTGGCCGCCGGGCTCCGGGTGGGGCGAAGGTTATGACGACCATTCGACAGCGGCCCGCGCCGGGTGCACTATCTCGACGCCGACGATCACCCCGCAGATGTCGCTAATTCCAAGGAGATCAAGCATGCGAACGCTCATCCTGGTATTGACCGCACTCCTGCTGTTCTCGCCGCTTGCCGCCGATGCCCAGGGAATCGACGCCGTCGCCAAGGCGCTCGGCGCCGACAATCTGAAGTCGATCGAGTTCCAGGGCGGCGGCACGTTCTTCTGGGTCGGGCAGGCCTACACCGGGGGCACGGCCTGGCCGCAGTTCAACGTCCGGAACCTGACGCGTGTGGTGAACTACGAGACCGCCTCGCTCCGCGAGGAGATGACTCGCACGCGCGCGCTGGAGCCGCCCAAGGGCGGTGGCCCGTACGTACGCGGTGAGCACAAGGCGGTCACCTTCGTCAGCGGCGACCACGCCTGGAACATCGTGGCCGACGCGGCAACGCCGGCGCCGATCGCGCTCGTAGATCGACAGTTCCAGCTCTGGTCGACACCGCACGGCGTGGTCAAAGCTGTGAGGGCCGGCAAAGGCACGATCCAGGGCCGGACGATCACCTTCGCGGCTCCAGGCGCCTTCAAGGCGACCGCCACCCTCGACGCTGCCAACCTGATCGAGCGCGTCGAAGCGACGATGGCGAATCCCGTCACCGGCGACATGGCCGTCACGGTGACCTACGCTGACTACAAGGATTTCGGTGGCGTGAAGTTCCCGACGAAGATCCGGCAGACCTACGGCGGCCATCCCGCCCTCGAGCTCACGGTGACGGAGGTCAAGACCAACGCCGCCGCCGACATCGCGGTGCCGGACAACGTCAAGCAGGCGACCAACGTCTACTCGCGCGTCCAGAGCCAGAAGGCCGCCGACGGCGTGTGGTACGTGACCGGAGGCTCACATCACAGCGTGGTGATCGAGATGACGGACCACGTGATCGTCGCCGAAGGACCGCTGAACGATGAGCGCGCGCTGGCCGTCATCAAGGAAACGCGCACGCTCGTGCCGAACAAGCCGATCAAGTACCTCATCGTCAGCCATTCCCACTTCGATCACGCGGGCGGCGTGCGCGCGTTCGCAGGCGAGGGCGCCACGATCATCACCCACGAGGCCAGCAAGGCCTACGTCGAGAAGGTCCTGGCCACGCCGGCAACCGTGGCGCCGGATCACCTCACCAAGTCCGGCAAGAAGGCCACGGTGGAAGGCGTGCGCGACCGCCGCGTGCTCACGGACGGGACGCGGACCGTCGAGATCCGTCAGATCGCCGGCATCCAGCACGCCGACGACATGCTGATGGTGTATCTGCCGAAGGAGAAGCTCCTGATCGAGGCGGACGCCTACACGCCGCCCGCGCCGAACGCACAGCCGATGAGCCCGCCGAGCCCGTTCACCGTGAGCCTCGCGGAGAACGTCAAGAATCAGAACCTCGCGGTCGACCAGATCCTTCCGTTGCACGGCCGCATGGTGCCGCTCGCGGAGATGCACAAGGCCGCCGGCATGTCGCACTGAGCATCGCCGCGCCCTTCAGCGGCGAGTTCACCGAGTTCGAGGCCCGGCACCAGTAGGCCTCGGCGCGGCACGCAACGGCGCCCTGCGGCGGAGCCGTCAACGCAACA
>QHRT01000533.1 GCA_003220195.1 Candidatus Rokuibacteriota bacterium
CCTGGGTGTTCTGGGGCTGGGGCGACTCGGCTCGACGGTGGCCCGGGTCGGCGTCGCCTTCAAGATGTCGGTCCTCGCCTGGAGTCAGAACCTCACCGCCGAGCGAGCCGCGCAATGCGGAGCGACGCTGGTCGTGAAGGACGAGCTGTTCGCCCGCTCCGACATCGTCACGGTTCACGTCCAGCTGAGCGAGCGGACCCGGGGACTGGTGGGCGCCCGCGAGCTCGCGCTGATGAAGCCGACGGCGTACCTGGTCAACACGGCGCGCGGCCCCATCGTCGACGAAGCGGCACTCGTCCGCGCGCTTCAGGCACGAGCCATCGCCGGCGTGGGGCTCGACGTCTTCGACGAGGAACCGTTACCGTCGAACCATCCCTTCAAGCAGCTCGACAACACGCTGCTCATGCCGCACGCCGGCTACGTCACAGAGGACCAGTACCGGGTTCGCTATCGAGACACGGTCGACGACATCGCGCGCTATCTCGAGGGAGCACCGGTCAGGGTTCTCAATCTCACGGCGCGGTCGTGAACCGCGTCACTCCGACAGGACTTTGTGGACGAACTGGACCGCCATCGCTCCTTCGCCCACTGCCGTGGCAACGCGCTTGATGCTGTCGGCGCGAATGTCTCCGACCGCGAAGATCCCGGGGACGCTCGTCTCGAGCAGATAAGGTGCGCGGCGAAGGGGCCAGTGGTCGAGTCCGACGTCGGCGCCGGTCTTGATGAACTGCCGCGCGTCGAGCGTCAGGCATCCTCCGAGCCACTCCGTATTCGGATCCGCGCCGGTCATCACGAACACGTGCTGGATCGCGTAGACGCCGCCCGTTCCCGCCTGAGTATTCCGCCAGCGCAGACGTTCCAGGTGCGCATCGCCCTCGAGGGCCTCGATCTCCGTCCACGACTCGAGCGTGATCTCGGGGCAGGCCTCGATGCGCGAGATCAGGTATCGCGACATCGTGTCGGCGAGGCCCCGCCCGCGGACCAGCAGATGGACGCGCTTGGCCAGAGTCGCCAGGAACACCGCGGCCTGACCCGCAGAGTTTCCGCCGCCGACAACGGCAATCTCCTGATCGCGACACAGCTGGGCCTCGACGTGCGTGGCGCCGTAGTACACGCCGACGCCGTCGAACCGGGCGAGGTTCGGCAGATCCAGCTTTCGATACCGGGCGCCCGCCGCCACGATGATGCTTCCTCCCTGGACGGATCCACCATCATCGAGCTTCACCGTGTATGGCCGGCTCACGCACTCGAGCGCGGAGGCCGTGCGAGCGACGGCGATGCGCGCGCCGAACTTCTCGGCCTGCACGAACGCGCGCCCGGCGAGACTCTCGCCGGAAACGCCGTTGGGAAAGCCGAGGTAATTCTCGATCCGTGAGCTCGCCCCGGCTTGCCCACCCGGCGCGTTGCTCTCGACGACCAGCACGCTGAGTCCCTCCGACGCCCCATAGACCGCCGCCGCCAGACCGGCGGGTCCGGCACCCACGACGATCAGGTCGTAGACGGTTCCGTCCTCGATCCCGGCGTTGAACCCGAAGCACGCCGCCGCTTCGGCATTGCTCGGATTCCGCAGCACGAGCTGGCCGCGGCAGATCAGGATCGGGATGTCCGCGACACGAACGTCGAAGTGGTCGAGCACCGTCTGGACGTCGGGATCGCGCTCGACATCGACGTACGCGTGGGGATGGCCATTGCGGGTCAGGAACGCCCGGAGGCGCAGGGTGTCACTCGAGTGACTGGATCCGACGAGCACCGCATCGCCCACCGAGTGGGCGATCAGATACACGCGGCGGAGCATGAACGCGCGCAGCAGAATCTCGCCGAGCGCAGCATCGATCTGCACGATACGCCGCAGGTTCGTCCGACCGATTTCGAGCACGGTCGTCGCCTCGCGGGCACGAATGCGCACCAGGCTCCGGCGGCCCGAAAGCTGGGTCACTTCACCGGTGAACATGCCGGGGCCAAGCACGCGGACGGCGACGTCGTCGCGGCTCGAGACACTCACGATCTCCAGGCTGCCGTCCAGGACGACGAAGACGCCGTGGCTGGCGTCTCCCTGATCGACCAGCACTTCACCGGACTGCGCGTGCCGCTTCTCGCCGAACGCCGCCAGGCGCGCGATCTGCGCAGCGTCCAGCTCGGGGAACATCGACTCGTCGCGGTCGGGGCCCGTCGACATCGCTACTCCATCATGACCTCGTCGACGTAACACCACATCCAGCGCTCTTCAGGCTCGAAGGACCGGATGACGGGGTGATGAACGGTCCGAAAATGCTTCGTGGCGTGCTGGTTCTTCGAGGAGTCACAGCAGCCGACGTGGCCGCACGTGAGACACAGGCGGAGATGAACCCACTC
>QHRT01000534.1 GCA_003220195.1 Candidatus Rokuibacteriota bacterium
CGAGCATTGTGAGCGCTCTCGATTCCGTGAACAAGCTGCTCGTGGACTTGATGTCCGGCGCGCAGCGCACCGCTAATTACTTTCCGGCGCAAAAATCGGCCTGGGCGCCCTGATTTTACGGGGCGCGCTCGGCTCGGGTCGCGCCGGAACGATCAACGCCCGCAGGCGGACCGGAGCGACCGCAATTCGCCGCATAGAAATTTCTTGCCGAGACGCGGCGGGATATGTTTCACTTATTATGATGAAACACGACCGGATCGCGCCAGCACGGGATCGCGTGCTCGCTCGCCTGCCTGACCTACGCCAGATTGTTCGTGGATCGCTGTTCAAGCGCACCATTCGCCATCGCCAAGGCTGCCCCAAGTGCGACGCCGGCGAGGGCCACCCCGTGTGGATCCTCACGGTCGGCTATCGCGGGGGCCGGACCCGCCAATTGAGTCTGCGCGCTGAACAGGTGTCCCAGGTGCGCGACTGGCTGGCGAACTACCGCCGGAGCAAGGCGGCCCTGGAGAAAATCTGTGAACTGAACCAGCAATGGCTGCGACCAGAATCGCCACGGCCCCGTGCCCGGAGGGCGCCGCGTGATTGAGGTCCGCTGGCGCCAGCGCACGTTCGCCGAGGGTTTTCTCAGCGAAGCCGTGGAGGAGTTCTGGGACGACTGGATGCGGGCGGTCGACCGGGTGCTCGACGACGAGGACTTGGTCGCGACGGTCTATGCGGCCCTGGGGAAACGGCGGCCGCAGAGCCGGACGCGCGGTCGTCTCGGGTTTCCAGCCGAGGTGGTGCTGAGAATGTTGTTGCTCAAGCACATTCGGGCCTGGAGCTTCGCGATCCTGGAACGCGAAGTGCGCACGAATCTGCTGTATCGGGAGTTCACGCGCGTGCGCGGGGGCAAGGTGCCGGATCATCGTCACGATCGCGCACCAAGAGAAAGTCATCGCCGGGCGCAAGCTCCGCGTCGATACGACCGTGGTGGAGACCAACATTCACTACCCGACGGACAGCAGCTTGCTGGGCGATGGCGTCCGCGTCCTCACGCGACTCATGAAGCGCGTGACGGAGATCGTCGGCGCGGCGGGGACGAAGCTCCGCGAGCGCACCCGTAGCGCGAAGTATCGAGTGATGGAGATTGGCCGCGCGAGTCGGACGCGCGGGGAACCGGCGAAAGAGAAGTTGCAGGCCCTGTACCGGCGGCTGCTGGCCACGACCGGCCGGGTCGTGGGGCAGGCCAAGCGATTCGTCCAGGAGATTACGAGCGGCGTGAAAGGCACCGTCGACGTGCTCGGGCAGGCGGCGCTGGACGGGCTGAAGTGCGAACTCGAAGTCATGCGGCCGCGGGTCCAGCAGGTGATGCGACAAGCGCGAGCGCGGGTGTTCGGCGGCGATACGCGGGTCGAGGGCAAGCTGGTCAGCCTCTTTGAGCCCACCACGGAAATCATCCGCAAGGGCAAGGCGAGCAAGCCCACCGAGTTCGGCAAGCTGGTGAAGATCCAGGAGGCGGAGCAGCAGATCATCATCGATTACGAGGTCTACGCCAAACGCCCGAGTGACAGCCAGTTGCTCCTGCCCGCGATTCAAGTGCATCACCAACGCCTCGGGCGCGTACCGGACTTGGTCGCGGCCGACGCGGGCTTTTACTCCGCCGCGGCGGAGACGACGGCGAAGGCCCTCGGAGTAAAACTGGTGTCGGTGCCGAACCGGGCCACGAAGAGCGCGTCGCGGAAGCAGGAACAGAAGAAACGCTCGTTCAAGAAGGCTCAGAAGTGGCGGACCGGCTGCGAGGGCCGGATCAGCGTGTTGAAACGGCGCCATGGACTCACGCGCTGCCGCTACAAAGGCGACGCCGGCATGCAGCGCTGGGTTGGACTCGGGGTCCTCGGCGACAATCTCATCAATCTCGGGGCTGCGCTCGCCCGAGCCAAGCGCCGGTCGTAGGTCTTCCCCTCTTTCGAATCCACTCGTCCGTTCTTGCTCCATCCCCGGATCGGATGTCATGCTTTGCCAGGCCGATTTTTGCGCCGGAAAGTAATTAGCCCTTTTATCCCGCCCACGCTCTGCGAACTCTCCTCACAAGGGCGAAGCGCTGTCGCTCGTCTCGACCTTCGAGGCTGAGCCCGGCGGGGCGACGGTTGGCAGCGGCCTCATCATTCGAAACGTGTTCGCCTCCGGTGCCGCCGCAAACACGCTGACTGAAGACAGCGACGCGAAGGACAAGGTCGGAGCGCTGTTCAACGTGAGCTCGCTTCCCACTCTTTCGGACGGCGCCCGGGAGCGGCGTCGGGCGATGCTCGACCGACTCAAGACGCTCAGCAATGAGAACGCGGCCAAGATCATGACCGACTCCGGGGTCTCCCCGACTCCGCCGAAACGCTGTACGAGGGACAAGGCGACCGAGTCGCACTGCACGCTCAGAGACGTCCTGAGCCGGGCGGACAATGCGACGATCGACAAGCTCGAACCGGCGTTCAAGAAGATCCAGTAGGAGCCACGGCCATGGGCATCTCACTGGAGCATCTGGCCGGCAACCTGACGCTGGCAGCGCTGAAGACGAAGATTCGCCAGAAGGAAGAGGCCGGTTTCGAGCTGGTCACCCTGGCGCGAGGCCGGCTGGGCGGGCAGGCGACGAACCTCGCGACGTTTCGCGAGCGGAGCGACGGTTCGGACCCCGGCGACATCGATCTCGTTCCGATTCCCGCCGGCGAGTCGCGGGAAGCGCACGAATCCCGCCTCGACGACGGCGAAGAAGGCGGGCGGTCATTTATCTCGTACGCCGCCGTGTTCGTCTCCAGCGCGGAGACGAACGTCGCCGTCGACCGCGCCTGATCTACAGCCGGGGGAGCGGGCCGGCGAGCGACCCGCTCCCTCGCGCATCGACGACTTACTTCGACAGGCCCTCCACGAATGCCTTCAGCGTCGGGCCCCACTTCGCCCACTCCACCCCGGTCGCGGAATGGCCGAACTCGGTGTCGATCTCGTAGTACTTCGCGTCGACGCCCGCCTTCGCGAGCTTGTCCATCACATCCGGCGCGATCGACGGCGGAAACAGCTTGTCCGTCCGCGAGATCACGTAGAGCATCTTTGCGCGGATCTTCGAGAAATCCTTTTCGGCGTTGTACCGGACGGCCGCGCGGCGCATCGTGACCATCGAGTTCGGATCGAACTCCTTCGCCCACGGCTCGGCGCGCCGGCGGATTTCCGCGTCGCGTTCGGCCTGCGTCGGCATCTTCTCGGCGAGGATCTCGTTCCACCCGTAGCGGGTCAGCGTCTCGATGCGCAGTGCCGTCAGCGTGTCGGGAATCCCGCCGCGGTCGTAGTGCCAGCCTCCGTTCCAGTTCGGATCCTTGGCGAACCGGTCGACGAGCGCCTGGACATCCGCTTCCTTGCCGCTGCCCTTCGGCGCCGAGATCACGGCCGCGACGCCCGACATAGCGTCCGGATACGACACCGCCCACTGGAAGGCCTCACGCCGAGCCCGCTGAGCAGCGTTCGCTGCGCCGTCACGATGTCGTGCATCGAGACCTCGGGGAAGTCGGGTCCGTAGCGCTTGCCTGTCGCCGGATTGATGCTGGCCGGCGCGGTCGACCCGTACGACGACCCGAGCACGTTGCTCGACACCACGAAGTACTTGTTCGTGTCGATCGCCTTGCCGGGGCCGATGAGGCCGTCCCACCCGCCCGGTGCACGATCTGTCGGCGAGTACTTCCCGGCCATGTGCTGGCTGCCCGTGCCGCCGTGCGTGATGAGGATCGCGTTACGACCGTCCGGCGCCAGTCGTCCATACGTCTCGAACGCGAGCGTCATCTCCGGCAGCGTCTTGCCGCTCTGCAGACGGAAGCCGTACGTCGTGAACGTGCGCTTCACGACCGACTCCATCGAGTCTGGGGCCACCATGGCGCTGCCGTTGACGCCGGGTTTCGGCGCGACGGTGCAGGCGGCGAGGAACAAGATCACGACGGCGAGCAGGGCGCGAGACGTCATCGGTGGCCTCCTCGAGGAATCGGCTGCCCGGATGATAGCCGAGTGGGATCGTAGCAGGTTTGGGATCAGCGATGAGTCTGTTCGGCCGTCAGATGCACCTCGGCGTGTTCGTTCTCGGCACCGGCAATCATTCCGCCGGGTGGCGCTACGAAGGCGCGGCGACCAGCAACAACGAGCTCTCCGTCATTCAGGGGATCGCGCGCCAGGCCGAGCGCGGCAAGTTCGATCTCGTGTTCGTCTCCGACGGCCTCGTCATGGACCCGGGCGACCACCCGTCGTTCCTGTGTCGCTTCGAGCCGACCTCGCTCATTTCGGCGCTGAACCTCACGACCAGCCGGATCGGGCTGGGCGCAACGGTCTCGACCAGCTTCGGTGAGCCCTACCACGTTGCGCGCGCGTTCGCGTCGATCGACCACATCTCGAAGGGCCGCGCGGCGTGGAACGTGGTGACGACGTCGGCCGGTCGCGCCGCGCTCAACTTCAGTCGCGCCGAGCACCGTCCGGGCAACGGGAGTTGGCGAACCCGATGGCTGGCTGAAGGTTTCGGCGGCGCCGCTCCGAAC
>QHRT01000538.1:0-237 GCA_003220195.1 Candidatus Rokuibacteriota bacterium
GGCTTCATTACGAGCGATGGAGGACACCTCTCGGCAGATTCGTCGCGATTGCCGACGCGGCCTGTTCGTACAACCCCCGGTTTGGCCAGGGCATGAGCGCCGCTGCGGTATCCGCACGCCTTCTCAAGGACTGCCTGGCGACGTACGGCGTCGCTGACCCGCGCCTGCCAGGCAGGTTCTTCGCCGCCCAGGCGCAGTTCCAGAGGACGCCGTGGCTGTTCGCCGCCGCCGACGACT
>QHRT01000538.1:246-6604 GCA_003220195.1 Candidatus Rokuibacteriota bacterium
GCTGTTCAACTGGTATCGGCCGAAGCTGATTGCCTGTTCCGACCGGCAGGTGGGCGCGCGGCTCGGCGAGGTAACGCATCTCGTGAGGCCGATGTCATCCCTGTTCGCGCCCCGGGTGGTCTCGCGCGTCCTGGTCGCGGCGATGCGGCGGCGGATGAAGGCCACGGGACGGACGGACTCATCCGATGGCCTTCGACCGATGCCACCGGGCGCGGAATGATCGGGTGACGGCGCGTTGGCGGGGTGCGACGCTGACGGCTGCACGCGATCCGCGAATGGCCCATAATGAGCCCCTGCCGCGAGCCGGGAGTTCGCGCGAGGACGCACGAAAGGAGTCATCCCATGAAAGCTGCCGTCTTCCACGGGCCGAATCAGCCGCTCACGATCGAGCAGGTCGACATCGCGAAGCCGATCGACCGCGAAGTGCTCGTGCGCACCGTCGCGAGCGGCGTCTGCCATAGCGATCTGCACTTCGTCGACGGGTTCTATCCGTTCCCGGCGCCCGCGATCCTCGGTCACGAAGCGGCCGGCATCGTGGAGGCGGTCGGCCCGAACGTGAAGGAGTTCAAGCCGGGCGATCACGTGATCGCGTGTCTCTCGGTCTTCTGCGGGAACTGCTCGTACTGCCTGACCGGACGCACGCACCTCTGCCAGTCGCGGCCGGTCCGGCCCGCGAACGAGGCGCCGAAGCTCAGCTGGAAGGGCGCGCCGGTCAACCAGTTCGCGAACCTCTCGGCGTATGCCGAGCAGATGCTGGTCCACGAGAACGCGCTCGTCCGCGTGCGGGACGACATGCCGCTCGACCGCGGCGCCTTGATCGGCTGCGGCGTGACGACCGGCGTCGGCGCCGTGCTGAACACCGCGCGCGTGGAGCCCGGCGCGACCGTGGCCGTGTTCGGCGCCGGAGGCGTCGGGCTCGCGGTGATCCAGGGCGCGCGCATCGCCGGCGCGAACATGATCATCGCGGTCGACGTGTTCGACGGGAAGCTGGCGACGGCGCAGGAGCTGGGCGCGACGCACACCGTGAATGCGTCCGCCGGCGATCCGGCGAAAGCGATCCGCGAGATGACGGGCGGCGGCGTCGAGTACTCGTTCGAAGCGATCGGCCTCAAGAAGGCCGCGGAGCAGGCGTTCGACTGTCTGAGACCAGGCGGCACCGCGACGATCATCGGCATGATCCCGGTCGGTCAGAAGGTCGAGCTCGAGGGCAGCATGTTCCTCCGCGAGAAGAAGATGCAGGGCTGCAGCATGGGCTCGAACCGGTTCAAGGTCGACATGCCGAAGTACGTCGAGTTCTATCTGCAAGGCCGGCTGCGGCTCGACGAGATGATCACGAAGAGGCGACGGCTCGAAGACGTCAACGACGCGTTCCGCGCCATGAAGGCGGGCGAGGTCGCGCGCACCGTTCTCATGTTCCCGACGCCGAGCCCTTCACGAAGTCGCTCGAGCGGATGAACCGGTTCCAGGAGCCGGATGCGCGCGCGATCATCGCGGATCTCGCGCTGCCCGCCGGCTCCGCGGGACTCGACGTCGGCTGCGGCGTCGGGCTCTTCGCGTTGTGGCTCGCCGAGGCCGTCGGGCCGAAGGGGCGCGTCGTCGGCATCGAGCCGTCCGCCGAGCGCGTCGAGGCGGCGCGCGCGCTGGTCGGCCGCACGCTGCCTTCCGGCCGTCTCGAATTCCGGGAAGGCGACGCGACGCGGCTCGACTTTCCGGACGCGACGTTCGACTGGATCTGGTGTGGCGACGTGCTGCACCACGTTCAAGAGACCGGCAAGGCGCTCGCCGAGTTCGCGCGGGTCGTGCGACCGGACGGGCGCATCGTCGTGAAAGAATCGCAGCTGCTTCACGGCGTGTTCCTCCCGGGCTATCCGGCGCTCGAACGGCGGCTGCGCCAGGCCGAGATGGAGTGGAGCCGACACGAGGGCGGCGAGTTCTCGTTCGAGGAGCGCCGGCAGCGAACGCCGGCGTCGTTGCGGGCGGCCGGACTGCGCGTGGAGAGCTTTCGCACGTACCTGCTCCAGCGTCAGGCCCCGCTGCCCGAGGCGACGCGCGACTACATCCAGCGCGTGGCCTTCGAGCGCAACTGGGGTCCGCGCCTGCGGGACCGCCTCACGGCGGAGGACTGGGAGCGACGCTCGGCGCTGTGCGACGTCGCGTCGCGCGAGTTCGTCCTGGACGATCCTGATTACTACTGTCTCTATCCGATCAGCGTCGTGGTGGCGACAGTGCCGTGAACAGTCGCCGAGGAGCGTCCCGGCTGCGCCGGGGCGCTTCCGAGCGTTGGGGAGTATGAGGGGCCATGTCGAGGCGCCATGAACCGTCCTCGAGGAGCGTTGGGGAGTATGAGGGGCCATGTCGAGGCCCCCTGAACCGTCCTCGAGGAGCGTCCCGGCTGCGCCGGGGCGCTTCCGAGCGTTGGGGAGTATGAGGGGCCATGTCGAGGCCCCTCATGTAATGGAGAAGGCATGAAGATCACGCACGCCACCACTCGCGTGCTCCGCACTCCTGCCGACAATCCGCTCGTCGTCGGCTTGCCCGCGCCGACCGACACGCGCGAGTTCGTCACGGTCGAGCTCGGCACCGACCAGGGCCTGGTCGGCATCGGCCTCACGTTCTTCGGGGGAGCGTTAACGCCCGCGCTCAAGACGGCCGTCGACGGGCTCGCGGCGCTCGTCGTCGGCGACGACCCGACGCAGACCGAGGCCATCGTCGCGAAGCTGCGTCGCGCGGCGGGAAGCTCCGGCCCGGCCGGCATCTTCTCGCTGGCGCTGTCGGCCATCGACACGGCGTGCTGGGACCTCAAGGGGAAGGCGGTCGGGCAGTCGGTATGTGCACTGCTCGGCGGCCTGCGCGATCGCGCGATGACCTACGCGAGCGGCGCGCTCATGCGCCCGCATCCGGTGACGTATCTCGCCGAGGCCGGTCCGCGACTGATGGGCATGGGCTTTCGCCAGATGAAGATGCAGTGCGGCAGCGAGCCGACGGTGGCGGCGTCGGTGGAGCGAGTGCGCGTGATGCGCGAGGCGATCGGCCCCGACGTCGATCTGATGTGCGACATCAACCAGCTCTGGAGCGTGAACCACGCGATCGAGGTCGGACGCCGCATCGAGCCCTATCACCTCTTCTGGCTCGAGGACCCGACCGCGCACGACGACTTTGCGGGGCTCGCGCGGATCGCGGACGCGCTCACGACGCCGATCGCCGCCGGCGAGTATCACTACGGCATCGTGCCCTTCCGCCACATGCTCGAAGCGCGCTCGATCGACATCGTGATGATCGATCTCCTGCGCGTCGGCGGCATCACGCAGTGGATGAAGGTCGCCGGCATGGCGGAAGCGTTCAACCTGCCGGTCGTGAGCCATCTGGTCCCGGAGATCCACGTCCATCTCGTCGCGGCGATCCCGAACGGGCTCACGGTCGAGTACATGCCGTGGACGCTGCGCCTCTACGAGGAGACGCCGGCCATCGAGAACGGCCACCTGGTCGTGCCGTCGAAGCCGGGCCTGGGGCTCGCGTTCGATCAGTCCGCGATCAAACGCTATCAGGTCTGACCCGAGCGGCATCGAAGGCCTTTCCGACGCACCGATAGGACTCGCGATGCGCGTCGCGGCGGGTTGCCTCCTGGCCGGCGCCGCGATCCTCGGCGCCGCCCACATCGCCCTCCTGCCGCCCTGGGAGGGTTTCGACGAAGAAGCCCACTATTCCTCCGTGCAGCAGATCGCCCACCGGCGAGAGGTCCCGGATCGAACCACCGCCCGGATCTCGCAGGTCGTCGTGGACTATGCGGGGTCGGCTCCGATGCGCTACCCCGTCGAGCGTCGCGTGATCTGGCCTTTCACCTATCGTTCCTTCTTCGAGGCGACGGACGATGTGGTCGCTCGTGGCCGCCTGGCCGCCCATGCCGCCCCTCCGGAGGCCAGAGGGTATGTTCCGAGCGCTCGCTGGAACTGGGAATCGCAGCATCCACCGCTGTATCACGCGGCTCTGGTGCCCGCACTCTTCGTGCTGCGCTCCGTGTCGTATCTCTTCGCCTGGCTTGCTCTCCTGATCGGCATCGGCGCGTGCGCCGGGACGTTTCCGCCACGAAATGGCGACACCACCGATCGGAACTGGTCGATCCTCGGCATCGCCGCGTGGCCGGTGCTGTTCCCCGGCTGGTTCCCCGAGATGGCGAGGCTGGGAAACGATTCGCTCTGCGCGCTCGTGGCGGCGGCGGTCTGGTGGATGACCCGTCGCACGCTGCGCGAGGGCCCCACCCTCCGCCGGACGGCCGCCCTCGGCGTCGTCCTCGCGCTCGGATGGCTGAGCAAAGCCCTGTTCGTCCCCATCACGGCCGGGCTCCTCGCCTTCTGGTTGGCGCGTGCGTGGCGGCACGGTGGTCTCCGCGCGGTCCTCGCGCTCGCGCCCCACGTCGGCGTCGCGGGCGCCGTCATCGCGGTGATCGCCGGCTGGTGGTACGTCGACCGCTGGCACCGCTACGGGGCGACCTTCGGGATGAACGAGCTGGTCGCCCTGCAGGAGCGCGGCGGTCTCGTCGCGGGCCTGCACCAGCACTTCACGATCGGCGCGCTCGGCCGCTTCCTGGCCAGCTTCGTCAGCCGCTTCGCGTGGCCGGGGACCTGGTCACTGGCGCGACCCGAGTACGTCTCGCTGGTCCCTCTCGTCCTGCTCGTCGTCGTCGCGGCGGCAGCCTATCTCTGGGTCGTGCGCCGCTCGCGCGTGACGGAGCCCGAGTGGCTCCCGGTGTGGCTCGTCGCTCCGCTCGTTCTGGGATTTGGCCAGCACATGCTCGTGCGGATCGCGCTCACCGGAGAGGGCAGCGGCTTCGGCGGTTACTACCTGCACCTGCTCGTCGCGCCGCTCGGAGCCGCGCTGGGCTTCGCGATCAGCTTCTGCTGGCGTCGGAAGGCAACGCGAGCCCTGTGGATCGCCCTGTCGCTGTACTCGGTCGTCTTCGCGATCGCGATGTCCTGGGCGCAGGTGCTGCTCTTCGCCGGAATCCTCTCGAGATCGGACGCGAGGTTCTACGCCGGGCCGGAACGGTGGCCGGCGCTCTTCGGCGTCCCCGAGGCATTGGGGCGTCTCGCCGTGATCGCGTTCCCCGCGATCGGCGCCGTCGCCTGGCTCGTCGGGGGCGCCCTCGCACTGGCGGGCCTTCTCGGCGCATACCGGACGGCGGCCGCGCTACCGCTCGACGACGCGCGCACCGTCGAGAACTGATCGAGTGAGGGCGCTCCCGGAGGCCGAACGCGGTCACTTGAACGTGGAGGACACCGTGGCCAGGTTGCTGAGCCAGTTGCCGGCATCCGCTGGCGTCGTCCCGGGGCTCACCAGGACAGCCGCGAACGTGTAGGGCCCCGCGGGAATCGTCGTGACGATCGGCGCGCTCAGGATCATTTCCGTGCCGCTCGACACGATCGTGCTCGAGCGGAATGGCTGCAGCGCGCCCGGAACGACGACGCCACCGTGGAAGGCCAGCGAGAACCCGCCCGCCGTCAGAACGTACACGTCTCCTCCCGGAACGAGCAGTGCCACGTAGAGGTCTCCGACGTTCTCCTGGTCGGGGAATCCAGGCTCCGTGCCCAGGGTCAACGTCAACGTGTCGCCAACCGAGATCGTCGACGTGTTCACCGTGAGGGTCAACCGAGGTTGAAGGATCGCGTCGACAGCGGCGACGAGCGCGCCGGGATCACCGGTCTCACACGTGTGCACCTCACGGAAGACGACCGCATTCCCGATGGTGACGACGTGTCCGCAATCGGCACGCAGCGGGATGATGAGCTCCTGGAGCCGATGACCGAGGCCCGGCACGCCGGCCAGGAATTCCTGCGACGCTCTCGTCACGATGCCGTCGCCATCGCTCGCGGGTCCGACGCCGCCCAGTCCGGCGATCGATTCATAGCGCACGTCGGCCGGCAACGGCCTCGCGCCGAGATCGTTCAGCGCGGTGAGCGCGGGACTCCCGGGAACGAGTTCCACCACGGCGACGCTCGTCGGATTGACGCCCACCGACACACACACCGCGGCAAACGCCAGGCACGAGGTGCCCAGCGGCGATCCCTGGTGCGGCGTGGCGATGACGATGAGCTGCGCCACGTCGCCGCGATAGGGAACGGGCGCGGCAGCGGCGTTGAGCCGCGCGAGGCCCTGCAGATACTCGCGAGCGGCGAGCCCGCCCATGCTGTGGGCCACGAGGATCACTTTCTGCGCATCCGGATTGACCGCGAGCACGGCCTGGACGACCGCCGACACTTCGAAGCCCTGCCGATCGAACGAGAGAGTCTGCGAACGGAAGGGCGCGGCGTCGTGATCCGAGAAATTCATCGTGTAGAAGTCGCCGGCCGACACGCTCGTCACG
>QHRT01000012.1:0-2047 GCA_003220195.1 Candidatus Rokuibacteriota bacterium
CTCTTGACCTCGGCGCCGAAGCCCGCGGCGCGAGTCCGACTCTCCATCTCGATCAGGTCTCGGCCCGCAGTGCGGAGTCCGTACTTCACGCCATCGTACCGCGCCAGGTTCGAGGACGCCTCGGCGGGCGCGACGATGTAGTACACCGCGAGGCCGTAGTCCGTCGTCGGCAGCGAGACCTCTTCGATCGTCGCGCCGAGGTCGCGCAGCCGATCGATCGCCGCCCGCACCGCACGCTCCACCTCGGCGTCCAGCCCCTCCGCGAAGTATTCACGCGGGACGCCGAGCCGCACGCCCTGGATCCCGCCGGCAAGCGCGGCCGTGTAGTCCGGCACGGAATCGCCTGAAGGACGAGCGCCGCGTCCAGCACGTCGCGCGTGATCGGGCCGACGTGATCGAGCGACGACGCGAACGCGACCAGACCGTAGCGCGAGACGCGGCCGTACGTCGGCTTGAGACCGACGACGCCGCAGAACGCCGCCGGCTGCCGAACGGAGCCGCCGGTGTCGGTGCCGATGGCGGCAGCCGCGAGCTCTCCGGCGACCGCCGCCGCCGAGCCGCCCGACGAGCCGCCGGGCACGCGCGAGAGATCCCAGGGATTGCGCGTCACGCCCAGCGCGGAGTGCTCGGTCGACGAGCCCATCGCGAACTCGTCCATGTTGGTCTTGCCCAGCATGATCGCGCCGGCGGCCAGCAGGCGGGCGACCGGCGTGGCGTCATAGGGCGGGACGAAATGCTCCAGGATCCGTGAGCCGCACGTCGTCCGGACGGAGCGCGTGCAGAACACGTCCTTGATGGCGAGCGGCGCGCCATCGAGGGGACCAAGAGGTTCGCCCCGGCGATATCGCTCGTCGGACGCGCGAGCGGCGGCCAGCGCCTGCTCCCGCGTCACCGTCAAGTAGGCGCCGACGTCTCCATCGAGTCGGGCGATGCGCTCGAGATACCCCTCCACGGTCTCGGACGGTCGCGTCTCGCCGCGGCGATACCGCTCGGTCAGCTCGTGGATCGTGAGCGACGTACCGGACGGTGTCGTCACGATCCGTCCTCGATGATGCGCGGGACGCGGAACAGATCGCCGTGGCGATCTGGCGCGTTCGCGAGCATCTCTTCGCTCGGACACGACGGCCGTGGCTCGTCGTCGCGCATCACGTTCACCAGCGGCACCGCGTGTGACGTCGGCTCCACGCCGTCGACGTCGAGCGTGGAGAGCTTGTCGATGTAGGCCAGGATCGCATCCAGCTCGGCGCGCATGCGCTCCAGCTCCGCGTCGCTCAGCTCGAGTCTCGCCAGGCGGGCGACGTGCGCGACTTCTTCCCGCGTGATCATGCTCAGAGCTCCTCGAGCTGCGCATACTGCATCGACAGTCTCTTGCGGCCGACGCTCGCGAATCCGACGGTCACGATCGTGTCGGCGCCGTCGCGCTCGACCCCCACCACCAGGCCTTCGCCGAACCGGGCGTGGCGGACGCGCGTGCCGACGCGAATGGGCCAGTCGTCGTCCATGATGTTTCCGGGCGGGTCGCCGAACTCGGGCTCGCGCACGGTCGGGTCCGCTCGCCGGGCGTTCACCGCGACGAGCTCCGTCTCCGGCATCTCCATGAGGAATCGTGACGGCTCGGCGACGTCGTAGCCGTGGGCGCGGCGATGGAGCGCGTACGACAGGAAGAGCCGTCGCTCGGCGCGCGTCACCCCGACGTAGCACAATCGCCTCTCTTCTTCGATCTCTTCCGGATCGTTCATCGACCGCGCGTGCGGGAACACCCCTTCCTCGAGCCCGGTGAGGAACACCACGGGGAACTCGAGCCCCTTCGCCGAGTGGAGCGTCATCAGCGTGACGCGGGAGTCCGCGTCCTTCAGCTCGTCGATGTCGCTCATGAGCGCCACGCTGTCGAGGAATCCGTCGAGCGTCCCGTCAGGATGCTCGTGGACGTACTCTTCGGCAGCCGCGACCAGCTCGTCCAGGTTTTCGAGGCGCGCCTCGGAATCCGGCGCGCGTTCCTGCTCGAGCGACTTCCGATACCCCGTCGTCTCGAGGACGAAATCGATGA
>QHRT01000012.1:2098-11735 GCA_003220195.1 Candidatus Rokuibacteriota bacterium
CACACGGCGGGGCTTGCCGCGGACGTCGGCCGGTGCATCGGCGGCGACCGCCAGCAGCGAGCGGCCCTCGCGATCGCGGATCTCTTCCAGGCGGGCCAGCGTCGTCGGCCCGATGCCTCGTGCGGGCGCCCCGATGGCGCGGCGGAACGCGACGTCGTCGGCCGGGTTCAGCGTCAACCGGAGATACGCGAGCGTGTCCTTGATCTCGCGGCGCTCGTAGAAGCGGACCCCGCCGACGATCACGTACGGGATACGCGCCCGCCGCAAAGCGTCCTCGATCACGCGCGACTGCGCGTTGGTGCGGTAGAACACGGCGACGCCGTCCCAGGGAATTCCGTCGCCGCGCACTGTCAGGATCGTCTGCGCGACGAAATTCGCTTCTTCGTATTCGTCCCATCCGCGGTAGAGGCGCGCCGCCTCGCCCTCGGGATTCTCGGTCCAGAGCGTCTTGTCCTTGCGCTTCACGTTGTTGGCGATCACGCCGGACGCGAGCGACAGGATCCGCCGCGTCGAGCGGTAGTTCTGCTCGAGCCGCACGACCTTCGTGCCGGGGTAGTCGCGCTCGAAGTCGAGGATGTTGCGGAGCTCGGCCCCTCGCCAGCGGTAGATCGACTGGTCAGGGTCTCCGACGACGCAGATGTTCCGGTGCTCCGACGTCAAGAGCCGCAAGATGCGGTATTGCGCGCGATTGGTGTCCTGGTACTCATCCACCAGCACGTGGCGCCAGAGCCCGCGGTACCACGCCAGTGATTCAGCAGACGAGGACAGGAGCTGCACGGTCCGCAGCAGCAGGTCGTCGAAGTCGACGCCGCCGGTCTCGGCAAGTCTTTTCTCGTACCGCGAATAGACGAGCGCGAGCTTCTGCTCCCACGGGCCGCGCGCGTCGCGCAGCGCGTCCGCCACCGTGAGCATCTGGTTCTTCAAAGCCGAGATCCGGTGCGAGGCGGCGCTCGGCGTGAACGAGCGGTCGGCGAGCTCGCCCTCCTTCATGCACTGCTTCACCAGCGCGAGCCGATCGTCCTCGTCGTAGATCGTGAAGTGCGGCGCGAGTCCGATCGCCTGGCCGTGCTGTCGCAAGATACGAACGCACGCGGCGTGGAACGTGGTGATGAGGGCCGCGCGCGTCCCGACCGGGGCCAGCAGCGATTCCACACGGCGCGCCATCTCGCCCGCCGCCTTGTTCGTGAAGGTCATCGCCAGCACGTGGCGCGGGTGGAGGTCGTGCGTGCCGAGGAGCCAGACGATCCGAGAGGTGATGACCCGGGTCTTGCCGCTCCCCGCGCCGGCGAGCACCAGCAGTGGCCCGTCGCCGGCGGTGACGGCTTCCCGCTGCGGAGGATTCAGCGCATCGAGAAGACCATCGGTCGGAAACTGCATCGAGGCATTGTACCGCGGCCGATGCGTGTCGATCCGAAACGGCGAGTACACTTCGAGGCGGAGGGGGATATGGAAGGCCATCACGCTGCTGAGCACGACCGCCGCAACTTTCTCCAGCGTGCCGCACGCGGGCTCGGCGTCATCGCCCTGACCGCTCGGCCGCTGCACGCGAGAGCCCAGACGACGACGGCGTCGCCGCTCAAGATCGGCATGGTCGGGGCCGGACGCATGGGCGGCGCCGTCGGTGCTCTCCTCGTCAAGGCCGGGCACCCTGTGTTCTTCTCGTCGCGCCATCCCGAGAACCTGAAGGACCTCACGGCGCGTCTCGGGCCTCTCGCCCAGGCCGGTCCCGTCCAGCAGGCCGTCGCCTTCGGCGACGTGGTGGTCATGGTGGTCCCCTACGCGGCGCTCGAAGAGATCGGCAAAGCGCATGGCCCCGCCCTCGCCGCGAAGCCGCTCGTCATGGACGTCTGCAATCCGATCGCGCGGCGCGACGGTACGGACCTCGTCAAGTGGGTGGGGGAACAGGGCGGCGCCGGACTGGCCAGCGTCAAGCTGCTCCAAGGAGCGCGCATCGTGCGGGCGTTCAACGGGATCAGCTATCGCAGGGTGGGCGAGATCGCCCACCGCGCGGGCGGCCTCGTCGGTGTGCCGATCGCGGGCGACGATCCCAAGGCCATCACGCTCGCCGAGAACCTCATCCGCGGGATGGGCTTCGAACCCGTCCTCGTCGGAGGCCTCGCGATGGGCAAGTACCTGCTTCCCGGTACACCGCTCGCCGAGGAACACACGCCCGCGGAAATCCGCCAGATCGCCGCTGGCCTGCGCTGAGTCGGCGATCGTCGTGAACGGCCCGCCGAACTCCGCCGTGGGGAGGGGGCTGCTCCTTTCAGGCGGCGCTGAAGTTTGCGACAATCACCCACGATGAGCCGGGGGCTCCGCCACATCGCGCTCAAGACCTTGGATCTCGCCGGGACCGAAAGGTTCTACGTCGACGTGCTCGGGCTCCGCATCGCCTTTCCGCACGACGGCATGCTCTTCCTCGAGACGCCGGGTGGACAGGATCTGCTGAACTTCGTGGGCACTGACGAGAAATTCGACCCCGCGCACGGCGGGCTCGACCACTTCGGCCTTCACGTGCCGCCCGCCCTGTGGAAGAAGGTCTGCGCGCGGGTGAAGGAGGCCGGGGTCCAGATCGAGGGCCGGCGGGGGAGAACGGCGATCTACATCGAAGACCCGAACGGCTACTCGATCGAGCTGTACTGCGACTGACGACTGACGCGCTCGCGGGCGACGAATCCCGTCGAGCGCGCTACTCCACCGTCACGCTCTTCGCCAGGTTCCTCGGCTGGTCGACGTCGCAGCCGCGTCGCACGGCGACGTGGTAGGCGAGCAGCTGAAGCGGAATCGTGGTCACGATCGGGAGCAACAGCTCGGCGGCGGGCGGAACTTCGATGACGTGGTCGGCCTTCGCCGCGACCCGCTTGTCGTCCGGATGCGCCACGGCGACGATCAGACCGTCGCGCGCCCGGACCTCCTCGATGTTGCCGAGCATTCGTTCGTACGAGCTGTCGCGCGGCACCAGGGCCACGACGGGCAAGCGGTCGGCGATGAGCGCGATCGGCCCGTGCTTCATTTCCCCGCCGGCGTAGCCCTCGGCGTGGATGTACGAGATCTCCTTCAGCTTGAGCGCGCCCTCCAGCGCGATCGGATACTGGAGCCCGCGTCCGAGATAGAGGACATCACGAGCGTCGGAAATCTCGCGCGCGAGCACCGCAATGCGCGCGTCCTGGCCGAGCACCGTCTCGACCAGTCGCGGCACCTCCACCAGGTCGTGGATGCGCTTTCTCACGTCCTCCGCGGTCATCGCATCGCGATGGCGCCCGAGCCAGAGCGAGAGGAGGTACGTCGCGACGATCATCGTGCAGAATGCCTTGGTCGATGCCACGCCGATCTCGGGTCCCGCGTGCATGTACAGCACACCGGTCGCCTCGCGCGCGAGGGCGGAGCCGACCACGTTCGTGATGGCGAGGATCGGGCACCCCTTGGCGCGTGCGGCCTTCACCGCGCCGATCGTGTCGGCGGTCTCGCCCGACTGCGACACGGCCACGACCAGCGTCTCGGGCCCGACCGGCGCATCGCGATACCGGAACTCCGATGCGAGATCGACCTCGGCCGGCAGCCGGCAGAGGCGCTCCACCATCGCGCGCCCCAGCATCGAGGCGTGGTACGCGGTCCCGCAGGCAACGAAGACGACGCGCTGGAGTGCCTGCACCGTGGACGGGTCCAGGTTCACGTCGGGCAGGACGACCGTCCCGGTCTCGGGCGCGATGCGACCGCGGAACGTATCGGTGATGGCGCGCGGCTGCTCGTAGATCTCCTTGAGCATGAAGTGGCGGTATCCACCCTTCTCGGCCATGAGTGGATCCCACAGGATCTTCACGGGATCGCGCTGCACCGGCTCGCCGGCGACGGTGGTGATCTCGACGCCGTCGCGCGTCACGACGGCGACGTCCTGGTCCTCGAGGATCACGACGTCACGGGTGTGCCCGAGGATCGCGGGGATGTCCGATGCGACGAACATCTCGCCGCGCCCGAGCCCGACGACGACACTGCCGGCGCCATGCTTGGCGGCGACGATCCGATCGGGCGCCGCCGATGACACGACGCCGATGGCGTAGGATCCGGCGACCTCGGTCAGCGCGCGCTTCACCGCCCAGTCGAGACGCCCGACGGCGCGCAGGTGTTGCTCGATCAGGTGCGCCAGGATCTCGGTGTCGGTCTCCGAGCGAAACGCGTGGCCGTCGGCGCGGAGCCGTTCCTTCAGCTCCAGATAATTTTCGAGAATCCCGTTGTGGACGACGACGAGGCTGCCGCTGCAGTCGGTGTGCGGGTGCGCGTTCTCTTCCGAAGGGCGACCGTGGGTCGCCCAGCGCGTGTGGCCGATGCCGAGTGATCCGGAGACCGGCCGTTCCCGGAGCACTTGCTCCAGCATCTTCATCTTGCCGGCGGCGCGTCTGACGTGGAGTGCGCCGTCCTCCAGCACCGCGACGCCGGCGGAGTCGTACCCGCGATACTCGAGGCGCTTGAGCCCGCCGACGATGATGGCGCAGGCACTCTTGTCCCCGACGTAGCCGACGATGCCGCACATCGCTACGAGTCTTTCTTCGTCTCGCCGGGCCGCGGCTTGCCGTGCCGCGCGCGCCACCGCGCGGCCCACCCGTCTTTCGCGATCGGCTGGGCGCGCTCGACGACCAGCGCATCGGCCGGCACGTCCTTGGTGACCGTCGAGCCGGCGCCGATGTAGGACCCTTCGCCGATCGTGATCGGAGCGACCATGTTGACGTTCGTCCCGACGAACGCGTCGTCGCCGATCGTCGTGTCGTGCTTCCGAAAGCCGTCGTAGTTGCACGTGATGGCGCCGGCGCCGACGTTCACTCGCTCGCCGACGGTGGCGTCGCCGAGATACGCCAGGTGGTTCGCTTTCGCGCCGCGCCCCATGCGCGTCTTCTTCAACTCGACGAAGTTGCCGATGTGGACCTCGGGGCCCACGTGGGAGTTCGGTCTCAGATGGCAGAACGGCCCGAGGATCGCGTTCTCCTCGACGACGGATTCCGCCAGGACGCAGTACGGCCGGAGCGTCACACGGTCGGCGAGGCGGCTCTTGCTGATGTGGCAACCCGTCGCGACGACGCACTCGTTGCCGAGGACCGAGTCTCCCTCGATCGTCACGTGGGGATGGATGACGGTGTCGGCTCCGATCAGGACTTCGTCCCCGATGTACGTGGTCGCCGGGTCCAGGATGGTCACGCCCTCGAGCATCAGACGATCGAGGATACGCCGGCGCTGGATCGCCGCCGCCGCCGCCAGCTGTTTCCGGTCGTTGACGCCGAGCGCTTCGTCGGGATCGCCGACCACCACGGCTTCGACCCGGGCGCCGGATCGCGACAGGATGCCGATCGCATCCGTCAGGTAGTACTCGCCCTGATCGTTGTTCGATTCGACGCGGTCGAGCGCCGGCCACAGCCGAGCGGCGTCGAAGCAGTACACGCTCGTGTTGATCTCGGAGATCTTCTTCTGGTCGTCGGTCGCGTCGCGCTCTTCCACGATGCGCGCCACGCGGCCGCCCTGGCGGAGCACCCTGCCATAGCCGTGCGGATCGGAGGCGACCGCGCTCAGGATCGTGGCCGCGGCGCGCGTCGCGCAGTGGTGGACGACGAGCCGCTCGAGCGTCTCGCCGGTGAGGAGCGGCATGTCGCCGGCAACGACGAGCACGGTCCCGCTGGCGGCGTGGGCTCGCGCCTGCTGCACGGCGTGGCCCGTCCCGAGCCGCTCGCGTTGTTCCACGACGGCCACCCCCGGGCCGGCCACCGCGGTGACTCCGTCGCCGTCCGAGCCGACGACGAGCACGAGACGATCCGCGACCATGCGCGCGGCCCGCAGCGCGTACGCGATCAGCGGTCGACCGCAGAGCGGGTGAAGGACCTTTGGCTGCCGCGACCGCATCCGCTTGCCTTCGCCGGCGGCCAGGATGACCACGGTGACGTCGTTCGGGGAGGCAGTGCTCATATCAGCATCATAGCCGGCAAGGCCCGTGCCAGACCGTAAATCGCGGCGCCACGGCGTTCCCTCGCCCGGCTCCTCCTTCGAGATCCTCATCCGTTGTGCAGGTGAATCAACAAACGTTCTATCCGTGACGGCAAGGGTGAAGTGAATTCGTTCGGCTCGTGGGTAACGGGATGCACGAACCGGAGCCCGGCGGCGTGCAGCGCGTGGCCTTCGAGCGGCACCGGAAGGTCTCGACGGCGGCTGCCTCCGTACACGGCGTCGCCGGCGACCGGATGTCCGAGCGAGGCCATGTGAACACGGATCTGGTGGGTGCGGCCGGTATCCAGACCGAGCTCCAGATACGTGAACGCAGGAAACCGTTCCAGCACATGGAATCGCGTCCTCGCGCGTTTGCCGGAACCCGCCGGGCGGATCGCCATGCGGACCCGGTCGTGGGGATGCCGCCCGATCGGCGCGTCGACGACGCCGTCCGCACGATCCATGGTTCCGTGCACGACGGCGAGGTAGCGCCGCGTCGCCGTCCGCGCCGCGAGCTGAGCGACGAGCCCGTGGTACGCGGCTTCGGTCTTCGCGAGCACCAGCAGCCCGGAAGTGTCCTTGTCGAGCCGGTGGACGATGCCAGGACGGCGGGCGCCGCCGACACGGGCGACCGACGGCGCATGGGCGAGCACCGCGGCGGCCAGCGTCCCGCGCTGTTGTCCCGCTCCGGGGTGCACGACCATTCCCGCCGGTTTGTCGACCACGATGAGATGCTCGTCCTCGTAGACGATCGCGAGATCCATCGCCTCGGGCTCGAGATCGTCGGCCGGCCGCGCGGGAATCTCGACGTCGACCACCTCGCCGCCACGGAGCTTGTGAGCGGCCTTCCGCACGCTGCCGTCGACGCGAACGTGCCCCTCATCGATGAGCGTCTGCAAGCGCGCGCGCGAGACGTCGTGAAGCTGATCGGCGAGCCAGCGGTCGAGCCGCGAGCCGCGTGACGCGGGATCGACCGTGAGGCGGTTCGCCACGGCGTTCAGCGCGGCTGGGCCGAAGGCTCCCGGGCCACGAGCCTCAGCGCGAGGAGCACCACGCCGATCGTGATCCCCGAGTCGGCCACGTTGAACGCCGGCCAGTGGTAGTCGCGGTAGTAGACGTCGATGAAGTCCACGACCGCGCCGAACCGCGCGCGGTCGATCAGGTTGCCGACGGCGCCGCCGAAGATCAGGCCGATGGCCACGACGTCGAGCCAGCTCGCCGTCGGCACGACCCGCAGCGCGACGCGGACCAGCACCAGCAGCGCGACGATGGACAGGGCGGCCGCCACCCAGCGCCACGCCGTCGGGAGATCGGCGAGCAGGCCGAAGGCGAGCCCGGGATTCTTGACGAGCGCGAACGCCAGGAAGCCGTCGATCAGCTCGATGCGCCTTCCGGGCGGCAAATGGTCGAGGACGACGCGCTTGGTGAGCTGATCGACGACGACGATGACGCCGGCCAGGCCGACGATTGCCTTCAGCGCGTGCCCGTGAGCTGCCGCACCACCGGCATGCAGCGCTCGCACAGCGTCGGGTACTCCGGAAACTCTCCGACGCGCTCGCTGTATTTCCAGCACCGTTCGCACTTGCGCCCGGGCGCCCGCTCGACGTCGATCACCAGCCCCGGAATTTCCTGGCTCTCGTAGTGCACCAGCGGGCTCGCCGCCGGCCCTCCGAACAGCCGGACCGCGGACACGATGAAGAGCGTCGGCAAGAGCTCGCGCTTGCGACCGAGCAGGTCGGGCAGATCCTCGGGCGGGCGGCCGACGACGGACACCATGGCCTCGAGCCCGCTGCCGATCGATCCACCGCGGCCGCGGCCGGCGCGGGCGGTCTCGAGCGCCTTCGCCACCTCGCGACGCACCTCGAGCAGACGCGCCCATTCGCGCGCCAGCGGTTCATCGATCCATTCGCGCGGGACGTCGGGGAACCGTTCGAGATGCACACTCTCGGATCGGGACCCCGGAAGATAGCGCCACGCCTCCTCCGAGGTGAAGGTGAGGATGGGCGCCAGGAGGCGGGCGAGCGTCGTGAAGACGTCATAGCACGCGGTCTGCGCCGCTCGCCGCCGCGGGTCGTCGGCCGCCGAGGTGTACAGGCGGTCCTTGATGATGTCGAGATACTGCGCCGACAGATCCACCGCGCAGAAGTTGTGCGTGGAATGGAAGACGACGTGGAACTGGTACTCCTCGTACGCTTTCGTGACGCGCCCGATCAGGCGCCCCAGGCGGTCGAGGATCCACCGGTCCACCTCGTCCAGGCGCGCGTAGGATTGCCGGTCGCGCGCGGGATCGAAATCGGCGAGGTTGCCGAGCAGGAATCGGAACGTGTTCCGGATCCGTCGATAGGCGTCGGCCAGGCGATCCAGGATTTCGAGCGACACCCGGATGTCCTGGGTGTAGTCCTCCGCCGCGACCCACAGCCGGAGGATCTCGGCCCCGTATCGGGGGAGCAGTTCGTCGAGCGTGATGTAGTTGCCGAGCGACTTCGACATTTTTCGGCCTTCGCCGTCGACGAAGAACCCATGGGTGAGCACGCTGCGGTACGGCGGCCGGCCCCGCGTGGCCATCGACTCGAGCAGCGAGGAATGAAACCACCCACGGTGCTGATCGGACCCCTCGAGATACAGGTCGGCGGGCCAGGAGAGGTCGGGACGTTTCTCAAGCACGGCGGCGTGACTGCAGCCCGAGTCGAACCAGACGTCGAGCGTGTCGAGCCCCTTCTTGAAGGACGCGCCGCCGCATCCGGAGCACGTCGTGCCCTCGGGAAGAAGATCGGCCTCGCTGCGGAGATACCACTCCTCGATGCCGCGGCCCTCGCGGAAGAGGCGCGCCACGTGCTCGATCACCCGCTCTTCCAGCAAGAGCGTGTCACAACCGACGCAGTAGAACGCGACGATCGGCACGCCCCAGACTCGCTGGCGCGACAGCGTCCAGTCGGGACGATGGGCCACCATGTTGAAGATCCGCTCTTCGCCCCACGACGGGATCCACCGGACGTCACGACGAATCGCGTCGAGCGTCTGCGCGCGCAAGCGATCCCGATCGAGCGCCAGGAACCACTGTTCCGTGGCACGGAACAGCGTCGGATTCTTGCAGCGCCAGCAGTGCGGATACGAGTGCTCGACCGGAACCTCGGCCACGAGCGCGCCGCGATCGCGGAGGATCTCGACGATCTTCGGATTGGCCTCCCAGACCGTGAGCCCGGCGAAATGCTCCACCTCGGGGACAAAGCGGCCGTCGTCGTCCACGGGGTTGTAGATCCTGAGGCCGAGGCTGCGGCCCAGATCGTAGTCTTCCTCGCCGTGGCCGGGCGCGATGTGGACTAGTCCGGTGCCCGTGTCCATCTTGACGAAATCCGGCGCCCCCGCCGCGATCTTCCCGGTACGGTCGATCCACGGGTGCCGGTACTCGAGCCCGACGAGGTCTTGCCCGGGCATCGTGGCGATCACGGTCGCCTTCGGCAGCCTGGCGACGCGAGCGAACGCGTCGGCCAGCTTGGCCGCCACGATCAGGGTCTCGTGGACGTCGCTCTCCCCTCGCGCGACGTCGAGCGCGACGTACTCTTCGTCGGGGTGGATGGCGACCGCGAGATTCGCCGGCAGCGTCCACGGCGTCGTCGTCCACACGACGATCGCCGGTCGCGACGCGTTGGGGACGTCGGTCAGCGGGCGGACG
>QHRT01000012.1:11776-12263 GCA_003220195.1 Candidatus Rokuibacteriota bacterium
GGCCTGGGCCAGCGCCGTCTTGCAGTGCATGCACCAGTGCACCGGCTTCAATCCCTTGTAGACGAGTCCGCGTCCGACGAGCCGGCCGAACTCGCGCGCGATGATCGCCTCGTACTCGGGCGCCATCGTCACGTACGGATGGTCCCAGTCGCCGAAGACACCGAGCCGTTTGAACTCTTCACGCTGGATGTCGATGAACTTCGCCGCGTACTGCCGACAGCGCCGCAATTTCTCGACCGGGTCCATCGCCTGGCGAACGTCGGAGGTGGCCCGATCGAGACCCAGTTCCTTGTCGACCTGATGCTCGATCGGCAAGCCGTGACAGTCGAAGCCCGGCACGTACACGGCGTTGAAGCCCGACATCGCCCGCGCCTTGACGACGACGTCCTTCAAGACCTTGTTCAGCACGTGCCCCAGGTGGATGTTTCCGTTCGCGTACGGGGGACCGTCGTGGAGAATCCACAGCGGCCTGTTCTTGAGGGCCTCG
>QHRT01000013.1 GCA_003220195.1 Candidatus Rokuibacteriota bacterium
CGCCATGGCCGTGCAGGCGCTGATGAAGCGTGAGATCGGACGGATCGTGTTGACGCGGCCGGCGGTCGAAGCGGGCGAGCGGCTCGGATTCCTGCCGGGCGATCTCTACGAGAAGGTGCATCCGTACCTCCGGCCGCTCTACGACGCGCTCTACGACATGCTCGAGTCCGAGAAGGTCGCGTCGCTCATGGAGAAGGGCGCGATCGAGATCGCGCCGCTCGCGTACATGCGGGGGCGCACGCTCAACGACGCGTTCATCATTCTCGACGAAGCGCAGAACTCGACGAGCGAGCAGATGAAGATGTTCCTGACGCGCCTCGGGTTCAATTCCAAGATGGTGATCACCGGGGACATCACGCAGGTGGATCTTCCGGCGTCGCGCAATTCCGGGTTGATCGAAGTCCGCTCCGTCCTCCAGGACGTTCCCGGCATCCGCTTCGTCTACTTCACCGACCAGGACGTGGTGCGCCATCGCCTGGTGTCGGCGATCATCCGCGCGTACGACGCCCACGATGCGCGCGGTCGCGAGGACGGCTCGTCACAGCGGGACGTCTGATGGTGGCGACCGCCTCCACCGTGTCGAGAGGCCCGGCCGCGCTCGTTTCCGACTCGCTCGCGCGCAGCGTGCTCCGGTCAGCCCGATCGACGGTCGCGAATCGCCAGAGTTCCGTTCGCGTCGATGCCGTCCGGCTGCGCCGCGCGATCGACCGGGCGCTCGCCGCGGTGGGCCGGCCGCGCGGCATGGTCGACCTCGCCATCGTCGACGACCACGAGATCCGGCGCCTGAACGCCCGGCACCGGGGGATCCGGCGCCGCACGGACGTGCTGGCCTTTCCGCTGGAGATCGAGGGTACGCCGGGCCGCCTCATCGGCCAGATCGTGATCTCGGCGGAGACGGCGCTCCGCCAGGCGCAGCGGATCGGCGTTCCCGTCGCGACGGAGCTGGATCTGCTCGTCACGCACGGCGTGTTGCATCTGGTCGGGTGGGACGATCGGGACCCCGTGGAAGCGCACCTGATGCATCGGCGCGAACGGCAGATCCTCGCGCAGCGAGGTGGTCGAGCGCCCGAGCGCCTGTGGTCCGACCTCTTGCATCGAGCGAAGAAGCCATCGCGTCGCGGTGCCGCCATCCCGACGCCGGCGCGATCGTGACGATGCGCTCCGGATTCGTGTCGCTGATCGGCCGCCCGAACGCGGGGAAATCCACGTTGCTCAACCGCCTCGTCGGCGAGAAGCTCGCGATCGTCTCGCCGCGGCCCCAGACCACGCGCACCCGCATCACCGGGATCAAGAACCGACGGGACGCCCAGATCGTCTTCGTCGACACGCCCGGATTGCATACCGGCGGTGGCCGACTGGGCGCCCTCATGCTGGAGACGGCGCAGCGGGCGGTCGAGGACGTGGACGTCGTCGGCCTGGTCGTGGACGCCGCCGCGAAGTCCGACGCCGTCGGCGAGACGCTCCGGCTCGTACTCGAACCGCTCCGGACGTATCGGGGGCCGGTGTTCTGTCTCCTTAACAAAGCTGATCTGGTATCGCCGAAGGCGCGGATGCTGCCGCTGATCGAACGCGCGCGAGACGCGTATCCGTTCCGGGAAATCTTGCCGACGTCGGCCGTCGACGGCACCAACTGTGACCGCCTGGTGGACCGCATCGTCGACGTCCTGCCCGAGCATCCGGCCTACTTTCCGCCGGACGTGACGACGGATCAGCCCGAGACGTTCTACATCGCCGAGGTCGTGCGCGAGAAGATCTTTCAGTTCACGCACGAGGAGGTGCCGTACGCCAGCGCCGTGCAGGTGGAGGACGTGACCGAGCGGACCGCTCCGCCGTGTCTCGTGATCCGCGCCACGGTCTTCGTCGAGCACGCGTCCCAGCGCGGCATCCTGATCGGACGCGGCGGGACCATGCTGAAGCGCGTCGGGACGGCGGCGCGCCGGGATCTGGAGACGTTCTTCGGGATCAAGGTGTACCTGGAGCTCGTCGTGCAGGTGCGTCACAACTGGCGCAAGGACGAGCGCGCGCTCCGCGAGCTCGGCTTCATGCTGATGTCCTGAGCCATGGGCGTCGAGCGCACACCCGCTCTGGTGCTCGGCAGTTTCCCGCTCGCCGAAAGTGACCGGGTGGTGACGTTCTTCACGCGACGGTTCGGCAAGGTGCGCGGCGTGGCGAAGTCGGCGAGACGGATGCGCTCGCGGTTCGGCGCGGCGCTCGAGCTGTTCACGCTGGGCGAGCTGGTCTTCTTCGACTCGGGGCGGAGCGAGCTCGTCCAGGTCGATCACTTCGACATCGTGCGCGCCTTCGATCGCGTGCGCGGGGATCTGACGCGGCTCGGGCACGCCGCCTGGATGGTCGAACTGATCTCGCGGCTCACCGCCGAACGAGACCCGATGGTCGCGGTGTTCACGCTGCTCCAGCGCGCGCTGGCGAGTGTCGAGGCCGACGAGCCGCCGGCGCGGGTCGCGGTGGTCTTCGCCGTTCGCTGCATCGACCTGCTCGGTCACCGTCTCAGAATCGACGCGTGCGTCGGCTGCGGACGACGACTCGCGCTCGCCGGCACGATGGCCGTCGAGGTCGAGAGCGGCGGCACCGTCTGCGCGTCGTGCGCCGGCCAGGGCGCGATGAGCGTCAGTGCGGGAACGCTCGCCGCGCTCCAGCGGCTCCGCACGGCGGCGTGGCGCGACGCGACCGGCACCAGCCTCGGGCGGATCGAGCCCGAGCTCCACGGTCTGCTCGAGCGGCACGTCGCCACGCTCGTCGGCCAGTCGAGTCGCGCGTCACGCTTTCTTCGAGAGGTCTCGCGCGCGTGATGACGTTCCAGGACCTCATCTTGGGCCTGCAGCGGTACTGGGCCGATCGCGGCTGCGTCATCCAGCAGCCCTACGATCTCGAAGTCGGGGCGGGGACGATGGCGCCCGACACCTTCCTCCGGGTCCTCGGGCCGGAACCGTGGCGCGTGGCCTACGTGCAGCCGTCACGCCGGCCGACGGATGGCCGCTATGGCGAGAACCCGAACCGTCTCCAGCGCCATCACCAGTTCCAGGTCGTCCTGAAACCGTCGCCGGCGGACGTCCAGGAACTCTATCTCGATAGCCTGCGCGCGCTCGGTCTCGATCTCTCCCGGCACGACGTGCGCTTCGTCGAAGACGATTGGGAATCCCCGTCGCTCGGCGCCTGGGGCCTCGGCTGGGAGGTGTGGCTCGACGGAATGGAGATCACGCAGTTCACCTACTTCCAGCAAGCCGGTGGTCTCGACCTGGAACCGGTGTCGGCCGAGCTCACCTACGGGCTCGAGCGCATCGCCATGTATCTGCAAGACAAGGAGTCGATCTACGACGTCGAGTGGGCGCCGGGGATCACGTACGGGCAGGTCCACCACCAGAGCGAGGTCGAGTTCTCCCGGTTCGACTTCGACGCGGCGGATCCAGCGGTGCACTTCCGCCTGTTCGAGACGTACGAGACCGAGGCGCACCGGCTCCTGAAAGAGGATCTCATCCTGCCGGCGTACGACTACTGCCTGAAGTGTTCGCACCTGTTCAACATCCTGGACGCGCGCGGCGCCGTCAGCGTGACGGAGCGGGCATCGTATCTCGGAAGGCTGCGTGCGGTCGCGCGGCAGATCGCGGAAGGCTACCTGAGGCAGCGAGAGGCGCTCGGATATCCGCTGCTGGACACCGGAGGCCGATGACGCGGACGCTGCTCTTCGAGGTCGGCACGGAAGAGCTGCCACCCTCCGAGCTTCCGGCGGTGCTGGATGCGCTCTCCGAGAACGCGACGCACGAGCTTGGCGAGGCGCGCCTGCCGTTCGAGACCGTGCGCGTGTATTCGACGCCGCGCCGGCTCGCCGTCCAGGTCGCCGGACTCGCCGATCGCCAGACGGCACGCCGGATCACGGTGACCGGACCTCCGAAGAAGGCGGCGTTCGACGCGGCCGGCCGGCCGACGAGGGCGGCGGACGGATTCGCGCGGTCGCAGGGCGTCACCGTGGACCAGCTCGTGACGATCACGACCGAACGCGGAGAGTATCTGGCGGTCGATCGTGTCGATCCGGGTGAAGAGGCGCGCGCGGTGCTGCCCGAGCTGCTCGCGCGACTCGTGTGGGCGCTGCCGTTCCAGAAGCAGATGCGATGGGGCTCGGGCGGGGTGCGCTTCAGCCGTCCGATCCGATGGGTGGTGGCGCTGCTCGACGGCGAGGTCTTGCCGCTCACGCTCGCCGGCGTTCGCGCAGGTCGCGCGACGTTCGGGCACCGCTTCCTCGCGAACGCGACGATCGAGCTCGCGTCGGCCGACGACTACGTCGCGAGGCTGGAGGCCGTGCGGGTGATCCCCGACGTCGGCCGGCGACGTGAGCTGGTGGCCCGTGTCGTCGATGCCGCCGTGGCCGAGTCGGGGCACCGCGCCGTGGTCGATGCCGACACGCTCGAGGTCGTCGCGCATCTGGTCGAGTGGCCGGAGGCCATCGTCGGCACCTTCGCGAAGACCTACCTCGATCTCCCGCGCCAGGTCATCGAGACCCCGATTCGCCGCCATCAGAAATGTTTCGTCGTCGAGTCCGCGAACGGCGAGCTCGCGCCGTTCTTCGTCGCGGTCTCCAACATGCCCGGCGCCGATCCCACCGAGATCCGTCGCGGCAACGAGCGGGTGATCCGCGCCCGTCTGGCCGATGCGGATTTCTATTTTCGCGACGACCTCGACCTGACGCCGGACGACCGTGCGCGTCGTCTCGGCGGCATCGTCTTCCAGGAGAGGCTCGGAACGCTGGCGGAGAAGACGGACCGGGTCGTCGCGCTCGTCGAGCTGTTGACCGGGGCGTGGCCCGACGCGCAGCGCCGGCTGGTCCGTCGTGCCGCGGCGCTCGCCAAGTCCGATCTCGCGTCGGGCATGGTCCGCGAGTTCCCGGAGCTCGAGGGCGTGATCGGTGAGGAATACGCGCTCCGCGCCGGTGAGCCGCCGGTCGTGGCGCGCGCGATCCGCGAGCACTACCTGCCGCGGGCGGCTGACGGGCCGCTGCCTGAATCGCTCGAGGGCGCGGTCCTGAGCATTGCGGACAAGATCGACACGATCGTCGGGTGTCTCGGTGTCGGATTGATTCCGACCGGGTCCCAGGACCCCTACGGGCTCCGCCGTCAGGCGCAGGGCGTCGTCCAGATCGCGCTGGCGTTCGGGCGGTCACTTCCCCTGTCGCTCGGTGTTACGGTCGACCGGGCCCTCGAATCACTTCGCCCGAAGCTCACCGAGCCGTTCGAAGTGACCCGCGAGCGGGTCCTCGAGTTCTTCCGTGGGCGGCTCGCCGCCATTCTCGTGGGACGGGGACGGCGCCCGGACGTCGTGGAGGCGGTGCTGGCAAGCGGCTACGATCGACCGCTCGACACGCTCGAGCGTGTCGACGCGGTGAGCGCGTTGATGGCGCGCGAAGACTGGGAGCCGCTGGTCGTCACGTTCAAGCGCACGATCAACATCTTGCCGCCGGGATTCGCCGGACCGGTCGATCCGGGCCGCTTCGTCCACGAGGCGGAGCGACATCTCCACGAAGCCGTCGTTCGAGAGTCGGGTCCCGTCCGGGCGGCGCTCGAAGCCGGTCGCTACGCCGACGCGCTGGGACGGATCGCGACGCTGCGGCCGGTCGTCGACGCCTTCTTCGACGCTGTTTTGGTCATGGATAAAGACCCGAGGGTTCGGGACAGCCGCCTGGCGCTTCTCAAGGCGCTTGCCGAGCTTCTCCTCCCGGTCGCGGATCTCCGGAAGATCCTGGCCACCGCGCCGCCGGAACGTCGCGACTGAGTGGCGACGGCCAGGCGGGCGCCGGCACGGCAGGTGTCCCGAACAACGGTGGGGTCCCTGCGGCTGCGGCCGACGTCGGCGCCGGCGTCCCGACCGTCGGCGGCGCCGCGGGAATGCCCTGGCGTCGCTGTCCGCACCCGACCTCGGGCTCGGTTCCGGTAATGAAGGCGAGCGTGACGACCCGCACGCACTCGTTCGAGGGATCGAGATCCACCGGCACCTGCACGACCCGTTCGGGAACCGGGAACTCGTCCTTCGGCGAGTCGCCGAGGATCCCCTTCATGTACGCGACCCAGATCGGGACGGCCACGCGTGACCCGGTCTCGTCGCGGCCCAGGCTCCGCGGTTTGTCGTACCCGACCCAGACGCCAGTGACGACCTTCGGGGTGAAGCCGATGAACCAGGCGTTGGAATAGTCGTTCGTCGTGCCCGTCTTCGCCGCGATGGGACGGCCGAGGGCCTTCGCGGCCTGTCCGGTTCCGCGCTCGACGACGCCGCGCAGCATGCTGGTGACGACGTACGCGACTTCCGGCGTCATCGCTTCGCGGCCCTGCGGCGCGTGCTCCTCGACGAGCTTGCCGCTCGCGTCGGTGATGTAGCGGATGGCCGTCGGCGGCATCCAGGTCCCCTGGTTCGCGAGCGCCCCATACGCTCCGGTCAGCTCGAGCAACGACACGTCCGACGCGCCGAGTGCAAGCGACAGATCCGACGTGAGCGGGCTGGTGATGCCGACTCGCCGCGCGACGTGAATGGTGCGACTGAGGCCGATTCTCTCTTGAAGCTTGACGGTGACGATGTTCACCGACTCTTCGATCGCCTGCTGCAGCGTCGTCGGTCCCCGATATTTCCGGTCGTAGTTCTCGGGTTTCCACGCCTTGCCGTTTTTTCCCACGGCATAGGACACCGGGGAATCGTCGATGCGGGTCGCCGGGGTCAACCCCGCCTCGATCGCCGCGACGTAGACGAAGGGCTTGAATGCGGATCCGGGCTGCCGCCTGGCGTAGACGGCGCGATTGAACTCGCTACGGAAGAAGTCGTAGCCGCCGACGATGGCGGAAATGTACCCCGTCTGCGGATCGAGCGTGACGATCGCGCCTTCCGGGTGCTCGCCGGAGCGGACCTTGGTGCGCTCCTCGAGCGCCTTCAACCCTTCGCGGAGCGCGTGCTCGGCGGCGATCTGGGTGTGTGGATTCAAGGTGGTGTAGACGTTCAGCCCGCCCTTGAAGACCATGTCGGCGCCGTACTTCGTCTCGAGGAGACGGCCGACGTACTCGAGGAAGTACTGGCCGGACGAGCGCCGGCGCTCCGGTGGGATCAAACCGAGATCCGACTGGGCCAGTCGTTTGACGTCCTCTGGCTTGAGCGCGCCGTACTCGACCATCCGGTGGAGCACGAGCTCGCGCCGGCGTTTCGCCGCGTCGGGACGCTCGAAGGGAGAATAGTTGGTGGGCGCGCGCGGCAGCGCGGCGATCAGTGCCGCTTCCCGGACGTTCAGCTCCCACACCGATTTTCCGAAATACGTGCGCGCGGCCGCTTCGACGCCATACGCGCCGTGTCCGAAGTACACCTGGTTCAGGTACATCTCGAGGATGCGGTCCTTCGAGTAGCGGCGCTCGATTTCGAGCGCGAGGACCGCTTCCTTGATCTTGCGATCGAGGCTCTTGTCCGGCGTGAGGAACAGCACCTTGGTGAGCTGCTGCGTGATCGTGCTGCCTCCCTCGACGATCCGGCCGCGGCGATAGTTCTGCCACACCGCGCGGGCGATGCCGATCGGGTCGACGCCCCAATGAGAGTAGAACCGGCGGTCCTCGGTCGCGATGATCGCATCGCGCAACACGCGGGGCACCTGCGCCAGCGGGACGAAGATGCGACGCTCGCCGACGAGTTCGGTGATGATCTCGTCGTTGTCGTCGTAAATCCTGGCGCCCTGGATCGGCTGGACGCGCTCGAGGGCGGTCACGGTCGGGAGCGAGCGGGGCAGGATCGCGAAGGCCCACAGTGCCGCGACGCCAATGGCGGTGCCGCCAAGCAACGCCAGCACTCCCGAAACGAGAAGGAGCGCGCGAAGCGCGCGCGACGCGAAGGCGCGGCGTTGGCGCTTGGTCGCGCGGGTCGAGTTCCGCTCGGGAGACGCCATCCGGATATCAATTATACCGGCTGGTCTGCGTCGGCCGGGTGGTCGCCTTGCGCCTCGCGGAGGCGCGTGATACAAGGCGGGCGTTGACTGCCGGGCCGTTCTCCGACGTGGACGCGCAGCTGCGCGTCATCCGCCGTGGCGTCACCGATCTCATCGTCGAGGCGGAGCTGCGTGCGAAGCTCGAGCGATCGCGCTCGACCGAGCGTCCGCTCGTCGTCAAGCTCGGGCTGGATCCCACTGCACCGGATCTGCATCTGGGCCACACGGTCGTCCTCCAGAAACTTCGAGACTTTCAGGATCTGGGCCATCACGTGGTGGTCATCATCGGGGATTTCACGGGGATGATCGGCGACCCGACCGGACGATCCGATACGCGGAAGCCGCTCACGTGGGATGAGATCCGCGCGAATGCGGAGACCTACCGCGCCCAGCTCGGCAAGGTCCTCGACATGTCCCGGACGCGGATCGACTTCAATTCCACCTGGCTCGGCGCGCTCAAATTCGAAGACCTGATTCGCCTCACCGCGCACGTCACGGTCGCGCAACTCCTGCAGCGCGAGGATTTCGCCAGTCGGTACGGCAGCGGCCGTCCGATCAGTCTCCACGAGTTCCTCTACCCGATCGCCCAGGCCTACGACTCCGTTGCGCTCCATGCCGACGTCGAGCTCGGGGGAACGGATCAGACGTTCAATCTCCTGGTCGGTCGCGATCTGCAGCGCGCGTGCGGCCAGGAACCGCAGATCGCGCTGACCGTGCCAATCCTGGAGGGGCTCGATGGCGTCACGAAGATGTCGAAAAGCCTGGGAAACTACGTCGGCATCGACGAACCGCCCCAGGAGATCTTCGGCAAGCTGATGTCGCTCTCGGACGCGGCGATGTGGCGCTACTTCGAGCTGCTCACCCGGTTGCCGGACACCGAAATCGCGTCGTTGCGCGCCGGCCACCCCATGGACGCCAAAAGGGTGCTCGCATCGACGATCACGGCGCAGTATCACGGCACCGCCGCCGCGGAGCGCGCGGCAGCGGAGTTCGCGAGGGTGCACCAGCAGCGCGAAGTTCCGGAAGACGTTGGGGATCGGCGGGTCGCGGCGCCTGGCGGGCGCGTCAGGCTGACGCGTGTGCTGGCCGCAACGGAAATGGTGAGCTCGAACACCGAGGGCCGCCGCATGATCGAGCAGGGCGCAGTCGAGCTGGACGGGGCACGGGTCTCGACCGTCGACCTCGAGCTCGAGAGCGGCCGAACGTACCTCGTTCGCGTCGGAAAACGTCGCTTCTGTCGGGTGACCATCGACGATTGAGTGACGCGCATCTGGACGCGGCCTGATCCGGGCCAGTACGCGGCGAATCGAGGCGATCCCGGGCGTTCACGAACCGTTGACACGGG
>QHRT01000526.1 GCA_003220195.1 Candidatus Rokuibacteriota bacterium
CGGACGCCGGACGAAGCCCGTCGCGAGCGCGCTCCGCAGCCTGAGCGATGCGCTCCGTCGTCGGCTCGACGTTCCGCAAGTCTTCCTCGGCAGCCCGGGCGCGCACCGGGACGTCCGCGACACCGCCGAACGCGATCCGCGCGTCCTCCACCCGTCCGCGCGCATCGATCCGGACGAGCGTCGCCACGGCGACGATCGCGAAGTCGCCGGGGCGGCGCGAGAGCTCTTCCACCGCCCAGCCGTCGCCTCGCGTCACCGGCACGTCGACCTCCGTGAGCAGCTCGTCCGGCGCCAGCGCGGTCGTCAGCGCGCCGGTGAAGAATTCCGCCGCCATCAATCGCCGCGTTCCCGACGCCGACGCGACCGTGAATCCCGCATCGAGCGCCATCATCGCCATCGGCAGCTCAGCGGCGGGATCGGCGTGTGCGAGGCTGCCGCCGAGCGTGCCGAGCGCGCGGACGCGCACGTTGCCGACCAGCGCAGCCGCCTCCGCCAGGATCGGACAGTCGCGGGCGACGTCGGGCGATTCGACGAGCGCCGCGTGGCGTGTCAGCGCGCCGAGGCGAAGCCGACCGGCGTCTGTCTGCACGCCACCGAGCGGAAGGTCGTTGACGTCGACGACCACGCGCGGGCGCGCGAGGCGATAGTTCAGCAGCGGCACCAGGCTCTGGCCGCCGGCGAGGATCTTCACGTCGTCGCGATGGTGGCGGAGTTGCTCCAGCGCCTCGTCGAGCGTCGTGGGGGCGAGATAGTCGAACCGCGGCATCGCGTCACACGTCCCACCCGCCGTCCACGGTGATCGACTGGCCGGTCATGTTCTTCGAGTCGTCGGACGCGAGAAAGCAGACGGCGCGCGCGATGTCGTCGGCGGTGGTCACCCGGCGGAGCGCCATCTCGTCGACGTACTCCTGGTAGACGTGCTCGGGCGTCGAGTTGCGCACGCGCGCTTTCTCGCGGCAGAGCCGGTCCATCCGGGGGCCGACGACAATGCCCGGATGCAGCGCGTTCACGTTGACGTTGAACGGCCCGGCCTCGAGCGCCACCGTCCGCGTGAGCCCGCGGAGCGCCCACTTCGACGACGAGTACGCCGCGCGGTTCTTGTAGCCGCGCAGGCCGGACGTGCCGCTGATGTTGACGATCTTGCCGTATCGCTGCGCCAGCATCGTCGGCAGCACGTGCTTGATCGGCAGGAACGTCCCCCGCACGTTGACGGCGAGGACGTGATCGAAGTCTTCCGCCTTGATCTGCCAGACCGGCGTCTCGACCGGCCCGGTGACGCCGGCGCCGTTGACCAGGATGTCGATCCGGCCGCCGAACGCCGAGAGCGTCGCGGCCACCAGCTGTTGCACCTGGCCTTCGTCCGTCACGTCCGTCGGCTGCACCAGCGCGCGGCGATCGAGCTTCTCGATGTCCTTCGCGAGCGCGGCGAGCGGCGCGACCTCGCGCGCGGCAAGAGCCAGGTGCGCGCCTTCGCGGGCCAGCGCCACGCAGATGTCGTGGCCCATCCCCTTCGCCGCGCCGGTGACGAGCGCGATCCGATCTTCGAGCCGTCGACTCATCGCATCACTTTCCTTTGAGCTTCACGTCCTCGTACGGCGCCGAGAAGGCGTAGCCCGTGATCAGGCCGAGCCCGGATTCCTCGACGCGTGTCCCGACGCCGTTGACGAACGCCAGCTCGTACATCGTCGCGACCAGCGCCTTCTCGTGCACGAGCTGCTGGATCCGGTGCAGCAGCTCTCCGCGCTTCCCGCGATCCAGCGTGCTCGCCTGCTCGCGGAAGAGCCCGTCGATGTCGGGATAGCTGCCGTAGGTGAACGGGCCGCCCGCGACGACGTAGCTTTCGAGCGTCCGCGCCGCGTTCGAGAAGACGCCGCCCGGCCCGATGATCTGCACCAGGTTCTTGAGCTTCTTCTCCGCGATCGCCTTGTTGAACGCCGCCCGCTCGAGCGGACGGAGCTTCGCGCGAATGCCGATCGCCTGAAGGAATCCGAGCATCGCCTCCGCGGCATCGGCGGACGTCATGTCGCAGGAGTAATCGCCGGCGTCGAAGCCCCCCGGATACCCGGCCTCCGCGAGCAATTGTTTCGCCCGGGCCGGGTCGAACTGCGGCGCCGGAGGCTGCCAGTAGAAGTCCGCCGTGCTCGCGATGATGCTGCCCGTGATGCGGGAGTTGCCGCCCGTACGGACCTGATCGATCGCGCGGCGATCGATCGCCAGGTTCGCCGCGAGCCGGACGGATAGACGATCTTGAGCGTGATGCTCGGCGTCCGGCGCGCTTCCTCGGCCAGCTCCCCGACGATCGAGAAGATGACGTCGACCTCGCCGCGCTTGAGCGCGGCATATCGCGTCGCGGGATCCGGAATGACTCTGAACACGAGACGCTTGACGTGCGGCGCCTTGCGCCAGTAGCCGTCGAAGGCCTCGAGCACCAGCTCGACGCCGGGGGAGAACGAGACGAATCGATACGGGCCGGCGCCGATCGGCGCCTTCTTGAAGCCGTCGTCGCCCACCCGCTCGACGTATTTCTTCGGCATGACGAACCCGGCCGCGCTGCCGAGCGCTCCGTAGAACACCATGAAATCCGGTCACGGCTGCTTCAGACGAAAGCGCACACGTCCGGGATCGGGCGTCTCGATCGTGGCGACGTGCTCCTTGAGGCTCTTCGCGTAGATCCCGCGATACCGCTCGAACGAGAACTTGACGTCCTCCGCGGTGACCGGGTCGCCGTTGTGGAACTTGACACCCTTGCGGAGCACGAAGTCGTACATGAGCCCGTCGGGCGACGAATTCCAAGATTCCGCCAGGCTCGGCGTGAGCGTCTTGCCGGGCATCGGCTTCACGACCGCGTCGTGCAGCGCGTAGAGCATCATGTACGACGTCCCGATCAGCGTGTCGGCGGGATCGAAGTACGACGGCACCAGCGTCGTGTGCACGCCCCACGTCATCTGGCCTCCGGGCGCTTCCGAGCGCCCCTCGGGGAGAGCGGCGACGGGCCCCGCGAACGCCAGCAGCGTGCCGAGCACGAGCAGCGCGGTGAGCCGTGCCGTCCTCACTTCGGGCATCAGGCTGGTTCCGTGCGTCCCCACACGACTGCGAGCACCGTCGCGCCGTTCGCCGTCGTGACCGTGTGAACGCAGCCGTTCGGCCGATAGTTCATGTTGCCGGTCGCGACCGGGCCCGACTCGTCCGCGTTCGCCCCTTCGATGACGAAGATCAGCTCGTCGCCGACGTGACGGTGTTTGGGCAGCGTGGATCCTGCCTCGAAGCGCGCGAGGATGGCGCGCCGCTCACCCTTCTGGTCCTCCCAGATCTTCTTCTGGCGCACGCCGGGTCGCGTCTCGGTCCACGGAAGATCGGAGAGCGCGAACACCTGAGAGGGCGCCGCACTGCCACTCTCCGAGGTCGGCTCGACGTCGCCGGTGACGATCGCCAGCACCGTCGCGCCGTGCTTCGTCGAGATGCGATGGACGCAGCCGTTCGGCCGGTAGCCCATGTTGCCCGCCGTCACGGTGCCGAAGTCGTCCGAGAGCGAGCCTTCGATCACGTACAGCAATTCGTCACCGACGTGGCGGTGACGCGGAAGATCGGCCGTCGGCTCCATGCGCGTCATC
>QHRT01000527.1 GCA_003220195.1 Candidatus Rokuibacteriota bacterium
CTTCGAGTGCACGCAGGACGGTGCTGCGGCCGAGGCCAGGACGCGACCAGAGCACGAAGACGTCGCTCGAAGGCAGCAGAGCGAGGATCCGCTCCAGCGCTTTCTCCTGCGTGGGACAGAGTTGCATGGCGCCGGATTATCCCATGAATCTCGGGTGGAATCGGGCGAGCGCGGATCGTTTCTACGCCGGCCGCGTGATGACGGTATTGCCGCCGCTCACCACGACGCCGACGCGCTCGCCAGTGGCAGGCCGATAGCTCCGCGACAGCAGCGCGGCCATCGCCGCGGCGCCGCCCGGCTCGACGACCAGGCGCAACGACGCCCACAACGTCTCTTGCGCCTGTCGAATCGCCGCGTCGCTGACGAGCACGACTCGATCGACGTGAGCCCGGGCGATCGGGAACATCAGCTTGCCGACCTGACGCGGCACAAGCGAGTCCGCCGCGATGCTGCCCGTGGCGGCATCCACCGGACAGCCCGCCTTGAATGCTTCGGTCAATGTCGGCGCGCCGTCCGGCTCGACGCCCACGACCTTCACCGAGCCGCCGTACCACGCCGCGACGCCGCCGATGAGCCCACCGCCGCCAACGGCTACCAGCACCGTGTCGAGCGAAGGAGCCTGCGCGGCGAGCTCCATCCCGAGCGTCCCCTGGCCCAGCAGCGTCTCGACCTGATCGTACGCGTGCACGGCGAGCGCGCCGGAACGCGCGACCCACGCTTCACTCGCGGCCAGCGCATCGGCGTAGCGGTCGCCGCCGACCACGAGCTCGGCGCCGTACTCGCGAATGCGGTCGATCTTGGCGGGCGACGACACGGTGGGGACGAAGATCTTCGCGCGGACGCCGAGCCGCATGGCCGCATACGCGACCGCCGCGCCGTGATTGCCGCCGGACGCCGCGACCACGCCCGCGGCGGGAACCTGGCGCAGCAAGAGATTCGCGAACGCTCCGCGGGCCTTGAACGAGCCCGAATGCTGAAGGTGCTCGAGCTTCAGCACGACCGTGCCATCGCCGAGGCTGAAGTCCGCGCCGCTCACCTCGATCACCGGGGTGACGCGGACCTACGGAGCGATGACGCGAGAGGTCGCCTCGATCCGCGCGCGGTCGATCGTCATGTCCATGGACGGAGTCCGCCGCATGTTGACACGGATCCAGTCAATGGCTTGACAGATCGTCCGCGGCGCTTCATAGCTGAGCCTCGATGCCAGGTGACGATCGGACCGACGTCCTCGTGATCGGCGCCGGCGCCTCCGGCGCCGGCGTGAGCTGGATGCTGTCGCGCGCCGGCATTCGCGTCGTCTGCCTGGAACAGGGCGATTGGGTCGACGCGCGCTCCTATCCGCACTGGCAGCCCGACTGGGAGCTGCATCGGGCGACCGACTGGAGCGCCGAGCCGAACGTGCGACGGCTGCCCCAGGACTATCCGGTGAACGACGCGGGCTCGCCGATCGCGCCGCTCATGTACAACGCGGTCGGCGGCAGCACGATCCACTGGAGCGCGCACTTCCCGCGGTTTCGTCCGTCGGACTTCCGCGTGAAGAGCCTCGACGGCGTGGCCGACGACTGGCCGATCGACTACGCCACGCTCGAGCCCTACTTCGACCTGAACGACCGGATGATGGGCGTCGCCGGAATCACCGGAGATCCCGCGTACCCGCCCAAATCCCCGCGACAGACTCCACCGATTCCGCTCGATACCCTCGGGGCGACGATCGCGCGCGGGTTCGATCGGCTCGGCTGGCACTGGTGGCCGTCCGACAGCGCGATCCTGACGCGCGACTACGACGGCCGCCGCGC